>CAJCIS010000042.1 GCA_903970435.1 Acidobacteriota bacterium
GCGGTTGTCGGCGCGGCCAGGGCGATGAGCGTGCCGGCCCCGGCGGGGAGCAGCACGCAATCGCCGGCAGGTGTTGGGCAGGCTTCGGCCAGGTCGAGGCGATTGTCCGCGCCGGCGGTGAGAATGAAGCCGGGTTCGAGGCTAAAGGGCGGCACGTTGCGGCCGGACTCCACGTGGCGGTGGGGCGCCGCGAGCAGCGCGCGGAGGGCCGCGACTTCGGCCTCCGTCAAGGGGAGCACCGAGGATTCGGCCGCGGGGCGCGCGTCGCTGAAGGTGGGATACGGGCTGTCGGGGCTCACGCTGAGGGTCTTGTCGCCGCGGGTAATGTGCCCCGCGCCCAGGCGAGGGCGTGCGCTGCGGCTCGGGCGGGGTCCAAAGTGGAGCTGCATGCCGCCGGGCAGGGCTATGGACGCGGCGTCCGCGTCGGGGGGGGCGGGGAAGGCGAAGTCTTGCGCCAGAGGGCGTGCGGGCACCAGGGGCGCATGAATCAGGCGGTTCTGTGACTGCTCCACCCGCAGGATGGTGCCGTGCCAGGTGAGGAGCAGCATGGCCGGGGCGTTTAGTGGATCGGGGGGTTCGGCGGAAGTGCGCGGAAAAAAAGGGGCGGTGGGGACTTGTCCGGACCCCGGCCCGCGGACAGACACTCAGGCCGTGTCTTTATAGGTCTGCCATGCCCGCCATCGTCGATATTGCCGCCCGCGAAATTCTTGACAGCCGCGGAAGTCCCACGGTCGAGGTGGATGTGACCTTGGAGAGCGGCGGCACCGGGCGCGCGGCGGTGCCGAGCGGGGCGTCGACCGGGGCGCACGAGGCGGTGGAACTGCGCGACGGCGAGAAGGAGCGCTACGGCGGCCGCGGCGTGCGGCGCGCGGTGGAGAATGTCGAGGGCGAGATATTCGAGGCCATCGGCGGCATGGATGCGACCGGGCAGGTGCTGATCGACGAGACGCTGATCGATCTGGACGGGACCGCCAACAAGAGCCGGCTGGGTGCGAATGCGCTGCTGGCGGTTTCGCTGGCGGTGGCGAAGGCGGCCGCGGATCATTTGGGGTTGCCGCTATATCGTTATGTCGGCGGTGTGTTCGCGCGGGTGTTGCCGGTGCCGATGATGAATATCGTCAATGGCGGCAAGCATGCCGACAATCCCATCGATATCCAGGAATTCATGATCCAGCCGGTGGCGGCGGGCACCTTGGCGGACGCGGTGCGCATTGGCGCCGAGATTTTCGCGGCTTTGAAAAAGGGCCTGCATGATGCGGGACACAACACGAATGTGGGCGACGAGGGCGGGTTTGCGCCGGGGCTGAAAAGCGCCGACGAGGCGCTGGGGTTCATTGCGAAGGCGTGCGAAAAGGCCGGCTACCGGCCCGGCGAGGATGTGACGTTCGCACTCGATTGCGCCAGCACGGAGTTTTTCGCGGACGGCATCTACGACCTGGCGGGCGAGGGCAAGAAATTCGATGCGGACGGCATGGTTTCGTATCTTGAAGGTCTGGTGAAGCGCTATCCCATCGTTTCCATCGAGGACGGATGCGCCGAGGATGACTGGGCGGGCTGGAAATTGATGACCGAACGGCTGGGCGGCAAGCTGCAACTGGTGGGCGACGACATCTTCGTGACGAACCCCGAGCGGCTGCGGCGCGGCATCGAGCAGGGGGTGGGCAATGCGATTCTGGTGAAGGTAAACCAGATCGGCACGCTGTCGGAGACCTTGGAGGCGGTGGAGATCGCGCACAAGGCGGGGTATCGCGCCGTGATGAGTCATCGGAGCGGGGAGACGGAGGATTCGACCATTGCCGATCTGGCCGTGGCCACGAATTGCGGACAGATCAAGACGGGATCGCTGTCACGCAGCGATCGGACGGCGAAATATAATCAGCTGATCCGGATCGAGGCGGAGCTGGGGCGGACGGGGATGTATGCGGGAAGGACGATCTTGAAGTAAAGAAGGAGGAAGCCGTTCTTTTTTGAAAAAAAGAACCAAAAAACTTTTGCCACTTCCGCTCCCTGCTTTTTCCTGGGCGCCGCTTCAGGGCGGATAGGTGGCGCGGGGATCGGGGGCGTCCAGGTCGTCGATGACGCCGAGAAATTCGTCCGGGAGGGTGGCGAGATCGACTTCGATGCCGAAATCTTCGCAGATTTTGAAGAAGAGTTCGGGCAGCTCGAGGGTGCGGTCGGGGTCGGCGGCGAGGTCTTCGTCGATGCGGGCGGTGGTTTGGCGGATCAGTTCGGCGCGGTCGGGGTGGTGCCCGGTGATGCGGCGGAAGATATCGCGGAGGGGCGCTCCCCTGGGGTCGGCGCGGGGCGTTGGGGAGGTGCCGCGGCTGGTGGGGATGAGGCCGGCGGCGAGGCGGGCCTCGAGGGTGATGCAGTCCCGCACCGACGTGACCAGGCGGGTGAAGATCAGGGCCGGGTCGGTGGGTTTGCAGGACGCGGCGCGGGCGGAGGGGGCGGCGACGCGCGGTGGCCGGGCGGCTTGGGCGAGACGGCCGGGTGCCGCGACTTCCGGCTCGGGGGGTGGCTCGGGGTGTGCCTCTGGCGCGGGCGGCTCTTCGGGTTTGGCCCAGTCGGCGCGGGCGCGGGCGGCGGCGGCGCGGGCCAGGTCCATGCCGAGTTCGGCCAATTCGGCGCACATGCGCATGTGGCGCGTGGTGCGTTCGACGGCTTCGTCCGGTTGGCATGGCGCGATGGCGTTCAGTTTTACTAACCTTTGTTGTTAGACGGGCTATGCATAAGGGTAAGAGGCTCGCCTAGGCAAGCTTTTTTTTGCGTGGGTGCGGGTTCGGGGCCACAGGGAATAATCGCTGCCGAGGCCGCCTTTGCCGTTCGGCAAATACGGCAGATAGATCGGGGCGTAGATTGAGCGCAGCACGGCGAGGGCGCCGGCGACGATGAGGGACTCGCGCCCGCGCGAGGTCACCTTCGTCGGACATTCATGCATGCCGCAGGGGCCCTGCAAATCATCCTCGCAATCATATCGAAGCCGGCTCGGGCTTCCCGGTCGACTGCCTCCGCTCTCATCAAATGCCGAACTTAGCGGCTCGTTCTGCCACCGCGTGATTACGGCACGAACTTGAAGACTGTACCGCAGCCTTGGTAACAGTTATCGTTGCCGCCGAAAAACGTGGTGCCGTAGAAGGCGCCATTGTGGTAGGTGAGCGGTTCCTGGGGGCTATTGCCGTCGGAGCCGCCGGTGAACGTGTAAAGCACGGTTTTCTGGCCGGATTTCAGGTTGACTTCGAGCAATTCGCCATAGCCGCCGCTCCCGCCGCTGGGAAGGGTTTCATAAGCATTTCCATCTACAACAGTCATTCCGGAATATTTTTCTCCTCCGTTTGCAAAGTCTTCGAGGACTGTTTCTTGCCCGGTCGTAGCATTTACCTTATAGCTGACGCCGCAACCGTCCGGGCAGGCTTTAATTCCCCCGGCCTCTGTGTCGCTAAGAAGTGACCCAGCATAATAGACAAGGTTGGTGTAATAGAGAATTCTTCCTCCATTGTTGTAGTAGAAGGCATGGATAACCGATTCAGCGCCGCTCGTGGGATCGATCGAAAAAACGACGCCGCACCCACCCAAATTCTTACACCCTTCGCCGCCATACATAGTCGTTCCATAAAATAGTCCATTCTTGTAAAGCAGTTGGGGGTTAGGGTTTACGCCAGCAGCACCGCCGAAGCTGAATATCGTGGCAAACGCCTTGGTCGCCGGATTAAAGGTGAAAACAGAGCCGCGGTTATTCGCGCCGCCGAAGTAAGTGCTGCCGTAAATCGTGCCTGCTAAATACACCAAGGCAGAAAACCCAGGGTTCTGTGAAAAGTTGTAGAGCACCGATTCGGCGCCCGTCTGCAGGTTGATCGAAAAGATCGTGCCGCAGCCGCCGTTACAGCCGTCGCCCCCGAACTGTGTCGTGCCATACAGTGTACCGTCCTGATAGATCACGCCGTCACGAGGTTCGCTGCCGTCAGTTCCTCCCTGAAAAGAGTGAACGACTTTGAAGTCTCCCGTCCTGGCATTGACCCTAAACAAATTGCCGTTGTTGTAACCGGCGCCTGTGGTGCCGTACAGCGCGCCGCTATAGTAGAGAAGCGGGCCCTCAGGGTATATTCCGTCCGTGCCGCCGGTGAACGTGTGTAGCGTGGTGAAAGTGCCGGCGTTAGCCGCGAACGGCATCGCAATTGCGACAGATAGATTAGCCGCAAAAATACATTTTGATATCAACATCGTTCCGTTTCCTTATCTGTGTCACGGGCGCCACTTCCAGCCGTCCCCGGTGCCGGTATGCCTATCTGATTACGGTACGAACTTGAAGATTGTACCGCAGCCTTCGTAACAGTTATCGTTGCCGCCGAAAAACGTGGTGCCGTAGAAGGCGCCGTTGTGGTAGGTGAGCGGCGCCTGGGGGCTTTCACCGTCGCCATTGTTCATAAACACATAAAGCACGGTTTGCCGGCCGGATTTCAGATTGACTGCCAGCAATTCACCATAGCCGCCGCTCCCGCCGCTGGGGAGGGTTTCATACGCGTTTCCGTCAACGACAGTTATTCCGGAATAGTTTTCGCCCCTGGTTTCGAAGTCTTCAAGAACCGATATACGACCGGTCGTGGGCTTTATCTTGTAGCTGACGCCGCATCCGCGGTCACACGGGGTGTTGCCTCCAATTATGGTGTCGCCCATAAGTGAGCCAGCATGATAGATAAGATTGCTAAAAGGGATTGCTCCTGCGTTCTTTGATTTGAACGCGTGAAGGACGGACTCCACTCCCGTAGCGGGATTGAACTCAAAGACGGTGCCGCATCCACCGAGACGCAGACAGCCCCTGCCGCCGTACATCGTTGTTCCGTAAAATAGTCCATTTTCGTAAAGCAGTTGGGGGTTGGGGTTTACGCCAGCAGCACCGCCGAAGCTGTATTGTGTAGCAAAGGCGTTGGTCGCTGGATCGAAGGTGAAACCGAGCCGGCGTTATTCACGCCGCCGAAGTAAGTGGTGCCGTAAAGGGTGCCTGCTAAATACACCAAGGCAGCAAACCCAGGGGTCTGTGAAAAGTTGTAGAGCACCGATTCTGCGCTCGTCTGAAGGTTAATCGAAAAAATCGTTCCGCACCCATACTGACCACAGCCACCGCCTCCGATCGCGGTGGTACCATAAAGCATTCCGCCCTGATAAACTACACCGTCACTAGGAATGCTGCCGTCCGTTCCGCCTTTGAAGCCGTAGACAACAGCGAAGTTCCCGGTCTCTGCGTTGACCTTGAACACGTTGCCGTTTTCGTTGTTGATGCCCTGACCGCTCGCGGTGCCATAAAGCGCGCCATTGTAATAGAGGAGAGGGCCCTCGGGGTAACTTCCGTCTGCGCCTGTAAAGGTGTGTAGAGTTGTGAAAGTGCCTGCGTTAGCTGCGAGCGGCATCGCAATTGCGACAGAGAGGCCAGCCGCAAAAATACATTTTGATATCAACATCGCCAAGCGCGCGCGGGAGGTTTGCTAACGATATGTGTTGGGGACGGCGCGGCCGCCTGCGCGGGTTTGGCACGCCTCCCTCTGGATCGCCACGGCGCAAGGGCGCCTCGCAATAATGTTATAGGAAGCGTTATGAATAGCAA
>CAJCIS010000043.1 GCA_903970435.1 Acidobacteriota bacterium
CGCCGCCGCCAGCGCCCCCGCCGCTTCCCCCGCCGGCGCCGCCGGTGCCGCCACCGGCCCCTCCGCCGCCGCCGCCGCCGGACGGGGCGGGAGGAACGTACACCCCGTTGACGCCCTTCTGCCCGTACGGACCCGTTCGGCCGTTACCGTAATAAAAACGGCCAAACCCAAAGCCATTTGTATTAGCGCCGCCATAGCCACCACCCGCCATGTCAGACACATAGCCAAAACCCGCCATGTCAGACTCCTTCTTGGTCCGGTGCCCGCAGCCCGGCTGGTCGATGAGGGAAATAATGCCGCACCGGTTCGGTGTGGCCGCGGCACTGATGGCCGGATAACCAGGCGGCCTGCCGGCCGCCCGTCACAGCACCCTCACGCCACGGGGATTCGCCGGCTCGCGCCAGAAGGAGTCTCCGCCGAAGCTGCTGAACAGACCGGGCGGCAGGATCGTCTCGCGCGCGGGCGCTGCCACGCGTCGCCCGACACGGTGCAGCCCCGGCGTTCCCAGGCGGCGGTCGAACTCTTCCGCGTCGTACTCGATGTTTTCGAAATCATGGGTGAATGCGGGCAAGCCGAGAAAGCTGTAGATGCCGGCGAGCGCCCGCGCAGGTGAAGTCGTCAGCGTCTCGTAGGTGACGAGCAACAGGCGATCGGCCTCGGCGCCGTAGAACGCCTCGCGCAGCGCGTTCAGCGCGAAGCCGACAGCGCCATCGGCGCCGCCGAGACCCGATACGCGGCTGAATACCGTGCCGCCGGGATCGAAGCCAAACATGCGCGAGGGTTCCAGCGGGTTGGCGCGGATGATGCGTTCGAACGAATCCATGATCCAGCCGACATCGCGCACGCAGGCGACGACCTTGGCGTGCGGATAGAGCCGTGCCAACAGCGGCAGCTTGGCGCACCAGGCGCGGCTGGTATCGATGACGATTTTTTCACCCTGGATCTGGGCGTAATAGCCCTCGAAGATGGCGCGCAGCACCGCTTCGCGCTGGAAATCGTCGATGAAGGGGGCGGCCTCGTTCTCCTGACTCATCTGCCGTTGCATGGCGAACAGCAGCGAGGCGACCGGGCTCGACATGCCGGCATGAATGCGCGGATTCTGGCGCAGCAAGGCAGCGAGCAAGGTGGAGCCGGACCGGGGCAAGCCGGAAATGAAATGAACGCCGTTGTGCATCTGAACTAGGACCGGCCGGCGGCGTGCAAGCCTCGCCCAGATCGCCTCACATCTTCGGTCGCAAAAAATCGCCAGCTGCTCAAAATCAGTCTCCGTCGCGTGGCGCTAAAACTCTGTCCACCACGGCTGGTCTACCGGAACGGCACATGCGCGCCACGGGGATTTCAGCCTTAACATACAATAACCTTGCCTGAGCGTCTCACGCCACGCGCGGTCTCCGCGCCAAGGTTGCCCTGTGGTCGCGCAGCATGGCCGACACCACGTCGTCGGGGAGGCTGCCCGGCCGTGCGGCCTGATGGCGGAGCAGGCCGAGCACCTGGTGGGCGGCGCCGAGATGGGACAGCCCGCCGCCGGTGGCCAACCCACCTGGCGATCGGCATGCAGGGACTGGAAAATCGTCCTGCAGCCCATCGGGCACAGCTTCGTCGTAGGTGTAGCTGCGCAACCGGTAGCCGTCCCAGCGCAGCATGCCGGTCTCTTCGCCCGGCCAGATGAATCCCTGGCCATCCTGCGCGATCACTTCGGGGATCAGCACGTTGGGCAGGTTGAGATCACGCGCGACCGGATGGAAGATCTGGTCCGCGAGGTTGCGCCAACGGTCGGCCGTGTCGGCGCAGGCGCGGCTGCTGCTGCAGAGTGCGGCGAACAGGCCAAGCATCGCACACCAGCGTCGAGCAGCAGGGAGTTTTACGATCGTAACGTGTTAGCCTGTAGAAAGTTGGCGGCCGGCGCCCATTCCAAGTCGCTATTATGTCAGTTGCCACTACTTCAGGTCAAGACGCGGGCACAAAGCTCCATGTATACGTTTATGCTTTGGGCGACGATGTCTTCGAACTGAGATGCATAATGCGGCGTGCGGATTATTTGACTCTCTTGTTTCACCGTGCGGCGCCATAAATGGCTGAAGAAGCGGCTTCATGGCGGGTGAGCGGCAGGTCCGAGACGGCGAGCGCCGCGCTGGCCGCCGCTCGCACCCAATCCTGTGGTGCCGGCTGGCGGTGCAGGCGCATCGTGGGATACCAGGGGCTGGTGTCGCGGCCGAGCAGCCAGCGCCATTCCGCGGCATGCGGCAGCAGCAGGTGCACGCGGCGGCCAAGCGCGCCGGCCAGATGCGCCACTGCGGTGTCGACCGACACCACCGCATCGAGCCCGGAGACCACCGCTTCTGTGTCCTCCCAAGTGGCGAGCTCGGGCCCCAGATTGAGGATCGGCGCGCCACCATGTAACCGCGCCAGCTCGGCCTGCCGCTCGCCCTTCTGCAGGGAGACGTAGGCGACGTGCGGCACGTCGAACAACGGTGCGAGCGATGCCAGCGGCGCCGACCGCCGGTGGTCGTTGACGTGGCTCGGACGGCCGGCCCAGACGAGGCCGACACGGGACATTCCCGGCGGCAGCAACTGGTCCAGCCGCGCAGCCCAGCGGGAGGCCAGCGCGGGCGGCGCGTGCAGGTAGGGAACGTCCGCCGGAATCGTCTCCAGCCGCGTGCCGGCCAGGCGCGGCAGGCCGGTGAGCGGAATATAGGCGTCCCATGGCGGCAAATCCTGCCAATTGTTG
>CAJCIS010000044.1 GCA_903970435.1 Acidobacteriota bacterium
GCGCGGGCGGGTACGCTTTGGCCGGGATGTCGGGTGGACTTGTGGGGTTGTGCGTCTCCCTTGCCTTGGCCGGCGCAGGTGGCAGCACCCAGCACCCGATTGCCTCCGCCGCTGTATCTCGCGCCTATGGCAAGACGGCGCGTGGCCCGCTCGGCACATACAATTTCGCCGGAGACCTGGGCAAAGCGGCACTTCCGCCGAGTGTCGCCCTGCTGCTGACTGTCATGAACTGGCGTTCGGCGCTCTGGGTCGTTGCCGGTTTGGCAATTGTCGTCGCGCTGTTGATCCGGTGGCTCATGCCGCTCGTCGCGGATCCCCAGGCCGCGGTCGAGACCGCGAGGGCGCCGGCCCGCGAAGGGTCCGGTCGCGGCGGGTTTTCCCTACTACTCGCCATTGGCGTGCTGGACACCGCACCGCGCATGGGTTTCCTTCTGTTCCTCCCGTTTCTGCTCCAGGCCAAGGGCGCCTCGCTGACGACCGTCGGCCTCGCGTTGTCGCTGGTGTTCATCGGCGGCGCACTCGGCAAGGCGGCGTGTGGCTGGCTTGGCGCACGGCTTGGCCTTCTCGCGACGGTGATCACGACCGAGGTGGGGACAGCAGGTTCAATCCTGGCCGTGCTCGCCTTGCCGCTGATACCAAGCCTCATCATACTGCCGTTGCTGGGCGTGATGCTCAACGGCACATCCTCGGTACTCTACGGCACGGTGCCGGAACTCGTGCCGGCCACGCGAATCGAACGCGCCTTCGCGCTTTTCTACACGGGCATCCTGGGATCGAGCGCGCTGGCGCCGGTGCTATACGGGCGGCTTGGTGATGCGGCGGGGCCTATCTGGGCTACAGGTGCGGCGGCGGTGACGGCGCTTGCGGTTGTGCCACTGATGCTCCTGCTGGCACCGCGGCTGGCATCGTTTTCGAACCCTCAGAATGCTTGAGTTCCGCCGCGGCAGCCTGCAAAAGATTCTGTTAGTCTAGTTCATTGGGGCCTTCCACGGTGCCAACCCCGACGACACCGTCAATGTCGCTGAGCTTGGCGATCAAGTGCGAAATCGGACGCTTGCCTTTCACGTTCATGCAGAGAACGACATCACCCTTTCGCGGGAAAACACCAACTTCAACACCCTCTTCATCGGCACGTTCGCGCGCCTCTTCGACTGCAGTTGAGAAAACGCCCTCACGCTCAATTTCAACCTGGTCGATCGCAAAGCGAAGGTTGGTGCATGCGATCAGTATCGTACGCAAAAGGCCGCGGCCGTCTTGGTAGGAAATTCGGATTCTTGTTGCCGTGCGGCGCTCCTTTGGCAGGAGGCGGACCAGCTTCGGAAATACGAACATTATGACGAAGTGGCCGATTGTCGTTGCGACGGCGAGCACGGGCAGCCCGGCACCGCACGCCATACCCAGCGCAGCTGTCAGCCAGACCGAGGCCGCAGTAGTCAGACCGCGGACCACATCGCGTCGCATGAAGATGACACCGCCGCCGATAAAGCCGATACCAGAGACGATCTGCGCCGCGACCCGAGACGGATCTACAACAACGCGTCCGTTCTCCAGCACATCCATGAAGCCATACTTCGAAATCAGCATGAACAGGGCTGCAGAGACGCCAACCAGCGTGTACGTTCTCAACCCAGCGCTTTTTTGGCGAACCTCTCGTTCCAGCCCGACTAAAGCGGAGAGCACGAAAGCCAGTGTCAGCTCTTCGAGCTGTAGCCAGCCCTGGCCGGTCACATCAAAGAAACTCGACATCCAGTTGCACTACCCCTGGCCGGAATTGAGACCCGATGAGGTGGCCACCCCCTCCGCCCCGCGACCGAGCGGGAGCGATGTACCCCTACCACGACCCTATACGCGGCCGAACCGGGCGCCCATACCTTGAGTCTGGATGGAAGAAAATGGGCCGATTCGACGGTCTAGTGATAGGAGCTTTCGCTATGGAGAGTCGGCAGGCCTGTTTGCCAGATCGGCTGTCAGCCTGTTTCGGACTCTTGCTGAGCTGGTAGTGAAATAGGTGTAAAGCGCTGGATGCATAAGTCGAAAAGCTCAAGTAAGCCCCGTACAGACAAGGGCGGTCGGCAATATGCTGCTATTCCAGTGCGCTTTAGTGGCGACGGCCGGCTAGAGGTTCTGCTCGTTACTTCTCGGGGCAGCCGGAGGTGGGTCATCCCGAAAGGGTGGCCTATGCGGAAGGTAGCGCCGAGCGCCGCAGCCGCGCGGGAAGCTTATGAGGAAGCCGGCATTGAGGGCGTAATCCGTCCGGGCGGGGCGGTAGGCAACTACCACTATGCAAAGGCCCTCGGGGCAGGCGAGATGCCCATCAAGGTGAAGGTCTTCCTACTTTGGGTTGAACGGCAACTCGACAGTTGGCCAGAGCAAGCGGAACGAGAGACCCGTTGGTTCAGTCCTGAGGAGGCTGCCGAGTTGGTCGCAGAGCCCGAACTCGCAACCCTTCTTCTAAGCACGCGCGACATGGTCGCTAATGAGAAGCCGTGATGTGCGAGCGAGGCAATAGTATGTCCATTGGCGGCTTCCTTTTCCAATCACGGCTTTCACCCGACACCCAGCCACGCTGACGGCTAAGGCCCGGCCGGTTCGCGGGCCTCTTTTTTGGTCTACCAACGCCGACGGGACGATGAGGCAGCGCTGGCGCTGAGTGCGTTGAGGCCGGGCAATTCGATCCTCCTGATACCATTCATCGCCCGTGCAATCTGGGGCGAGAGGATCGGCCGCCCCGCCAGACGCTCCGCGGCCCAGTGGTCGCGCGCGCCGGCTGCCTCGATGCGCGGGTTCGGATGGAGGTAGCGGCCGAAGCCCTCCGTCTCGAAGCCGAGCGAATGCAGGGCATACCAGAGGCGGCGGTCCACCAGTTTCAGCCAGACGAACTGCGCCGGCGCCAGCACCCCGGCCTTGAGGCGAGCTTCGTTTAGCAGGCCCATCAGGGCGCTATGAGCATACCCATGGCGAGCGGCGACCGCGGCGGCCGGTGTCAGAACCTCGAAATCGCGCAACGCGGCGTCGGCCTTGACGACCGCGGCATCAGGGAAGCTCAGGGGGGCCTCGGGTCCCTCCGGTTCATCGTCTCCTGCTGCGCTCAGCGCGTTCGATAGCTCACCGAGCAGAAGCTGCGCCTCGACCCGACGGGCCGACAGGTGCAAGGCAAAGGCGGCGAACAGGGCCCGCATGTGGGGCGGCGCCTGTTCGACCCCGCGCCACGGCGGTCCGAGCTGCAGCGCCAGGCTCCGAAATGCCGCCGCATCGTCGAACAGGCCATTCGGCTTTGTCGCGAATCGTGCGACCCACTCTTCCGGGGTCAAGGCATAATCGGCGGGGCGCGGGTCGGCGGAGGGCGCCACAAGCCGCAGATGGCGCTTCGCGAACGCGGCGCTGGTCGGGAACGACACGGCCTGCTCCCGGATCAAGCCATCGAGGTCGAAGCCGCGCTTGTAGCGGGACGGGGCTGCCCGCCACATGGCGACGAAGGCCAGGATCAGGATCAGCGCCGTGGCTGGGATGCGGAACGACAACCCGACCGCGTGCGCGATGCCGTAGAGATCGTGCAGTTTTACGTCGCCTGGATCCGCCGCCGCCATCTGCCGGTCGGCCAGGTCATAGCGGTTGGTGAAATGCCGCAGGAAGACGATCTGGTCGTGAAACAGCGCCATGACCAAGCTGCTGATGGTTGCGTGGAAATTGACCCACAGCACCCAAGCGAGAATGCCGCTCCCGACCAGGATGACAATCAGGAAGAAGCCGCCATTGTCGTCGTGAGATGGCCATGCGGCGCGCGGATTCGGTTGCGGGGGCATGGTCAGTTTCCATCCGTCAGCACGGTTGTCGGCTTCCGCGCGACAATGACCGGAGACTCGGGTGCCGGATGGTTTGCCGCTTGCCGATCGACCGACGCCCGCAGGCGCAGGACCTGTTTCAGCACGGCCTGCAGATAGGTCGCCTTATGCTGCGGATCGTGGGAGTGGTAATACCCGACACCCTGCCAGAAATCCCCCCGAGCCTCGTCGAGACCCTGGCGGAGAATCCAGCTCCCAGCCTCGACATTCGCGCAGAAATCGTCCCGCAGCGCATGGAACGTTGCGGCCTCAGTCGCGTGCCAGTGGGCGGCGACCTGCGGAATCCATATCTGGTTGACCTGC
>CAJCIS010000045.1 GCA_903970435.1 Acidobacteriota bacterium
TCGCCAAGCATTTCAAAATAAAAATGACGACGAAATGGGAGCAGCTGCCGGAAGCCGTGCGCAACGGAATCCTCTACGGAACCGGGAAGGAAGAGGTTGAACTCACCTACAAGGACAGCGCGCGCGCCTATACCGTCGAAAAACCGTTCGAAGGCGTTCTGAAAAACCTGGCCCGCCGCTGGCGCGAAACTGACAGCGCCTGGGTGCGCGAGGAAATGAGCCGCTACCAGGCCGAAAAACCTTGCGGCGTGTGCAACGGCGCCCGCCTCAAACCGGCGGCACTCGCGGTGAAAATCGCCGGGTCCAATATTGCCGAGGCGTCGGAACTCTCCATCAAGCACGCGCTCGCGTGGTTTCGCGCGGCGGGTCCCACGCTGACCCCGCAACGACTGGAAATTGCCCGCCGCATCCTGCGTGAAATCGTCGAGCGCCTGCAATTCCTCGTCGATGTCGGGCTCGATTACCTCTCGCTCTCCCGCGGCTCGGCGACTTTGTCGGGTGGCGAAAGCCAGCGCATCCGCCTGGCAAGCCAGATTGGCTCGGGTCTCACCGGCGTGTTGTACGTGCTCGATGAGCCGAGCATCGGTCTGCACCAGCGCGACAATGAACGTCTGCTCGGCACGCTCCAGCGCCTCAAGACCCTCGGCAATACCGTCTTGGTTGTGGAACATGACGAGGAGGCGATCCGCCAGGCCGATCACCTGATCGACATGGGGCCGCGCGCCGGCGTAAATGGCGGCCATGTGGTGGCGCAAGGCACCCCCGACGAGGTCGCCCGCAACAAGGCCAGCCTCACCGGCGATTATTTATCAGGCCGTCGGCGCATCGAGGTTCCGGCAAAACGTCGTTATATCGATCCGAACCGCCGTATTACGGTGGTAGGGGCGACCGGCCATAATCTGCAAAACGTCACGGCATCGTTCCCGCTCGGCGTATTCACCTGCATCACCGGCGTCTCCGGCGGCGGCAAGTCGACGCTGGTGGTCGACACGCTTTACAAGGCAGTATCCCGCCGGCTGATGGGCTCCGGCGAAGTGCCCTCAGCCCATGTGCGTATCGATGGACTCGATCAGCTCGACAAGATCATAGACATCGACCAGAGCCCGATCGGCCGCACGCCGCGCAGCAACCCAGCCACCTACACCGACCTGTTCGCGCCGATTCGCGACTGGTTTGCCGAATTGCCGGAGAGCCGCGCACGCGGCTACAAGCCGGGCCGTTTCAGTTTCAATGTGAAAGGCGGCCGCTGCGAGGCCTGCCAGGGCGACGGGTTGCTCAAGATCGAAATGCATTTCCTGCCGGACGTGTTCGTCACCTGCGACACGTGCAAGGGGGCGCGCTACAACCGCGAGACGCTGGAAATCAAGTTCAAGGGCAAGTCGATTGCCGAAATCCTCGCCATGACCGTGGATGAGGCGCAACCCTTCTTCTCGGTGGTAAGCCGGATTAATGACCGTTTGACGATTCTGCAACGGGTGGGGCTCGGCTATATCAGCCTGGGCCAATCCGCCACCACGCTGTCGGGTGGCGAGGCGCAGCGGATCAAGTTGGCCAAGGAACTTGCCCGCCGCGCCACCGGCCGCACCCTCTATATTCTCGACGAGCCCACCACGGGGCTTCATTTTGAGGACGTGCGTAAGTTGCTGGAGGTGTTGCACGCTTTGGTGGATCAGGGCAACAGCGTTGTGGTGATCGAGCACAATCTGGAGGTTATCAAGACCGCTGACTGGATCATCGACATGGGCCCGGAAGGCGGTGATGGCGGCGGCCGGATCGTGGCCGAGGGAACGCCGGAAGCGGTGGCGGCCACAGCCGGCAGCCACACGGGCTGTTTTCTGGCGCCGCTCGTCGCACCGAAAGCCAAGGTCAAGAAGAGGGCGTAACGCTGTGCAGGCGTGCTATAGACGTGAGAGCATCATGGATACGATCGTGGCAGATGAACTGAAAATGCCCCGCCTCCCGCGCAGCACACATGATTATGTGGCGTTGGAGGCGTTATACGGCGCGACCAATTACAAGCCCCTGGATGTGGTTCTGTCGCGCGGGCAAGGGGTTTGGGTTTGGGACGTGGACGGCGCAAAATACCTCGATTGCCTGTCGGCCTACTCCGCAGTGAACCAGGGCCACTGCCACCCGCGCATTCTGGCCGCCATGATGGAGCAGGCGCAGAAATTGACGCTCACCAGCCGTGCGTTTCGTAACGATCAGCTGGCGCTGTTCTATGAGGAGATATGTGCGGCAACGAACACGCACAAGGTGCTGCCGATGAATTCCGGCGCCGAGGCGGTGGAATCGGCGCTGAAACTGGCGCGGAAATGGGGCTACGAAGTGAAGGGCGTCCCGGAAGGGCAAGCGGAAATCATAGTCTGCAGCGAGAACTTTCATGGGCGAACGCTGACGATTGTCGGGTTTTCAACCGATCCGGTGAGTCAACGCAATTTTGGGCCCTTTACGCCGGGCTTTCGGGTCATTCCGTATGGTGACGCGGATGCGTTCGAAGCTGCCGTGACGGCGCACACGGTGGCCATTCTGCTGGAACCGATCCAGGGCGAGGCGGGGGTTATCATTCCACCTGACGGTTATTTGCGGCGGGTGCGGGATATTTGCACGCGCCGGCGGGTGGTGATGATCCTGGACGAGGTTCAAACGGGCCTGGGTCGCACCGGCAAGTTGCTGGCCGAGGAACACGAAGGCGTGGAGGCCGACCTGACATTGGTGGGCAAGGCGCTCTCGGGCGGTTTTTATCCGATCAGTGCCGTGCTTTCGAATATCGAAGTCATGGACGTTTTGAAACCGGGCGAGCATGGCAGCACGTTTGGTGGCAATCCGCTGGGCTGCGCGGTGGCGCGGATGGCGCTGCGTGTTCTGCAGGATGAGGGCATGATCGAGAACGCGGCGGTGATGGGCGAACGCATGAAGGCGGGGCTGGCGGCCATTCCGTCCAACCGAGTGCGGGAGGTGCGGGGGCGCGGGCTGATGCTGGCGGTGGAATTGCACCCGGACGCGGGGGGCGCACGGGATTATGTCAGGCGGCTTCAATCGTTGGGGGTGCTGTGCAAGGATACGCACGAGCACAGCATTCGGATTGCGCCGCCGCTGGTCATTACGGGTGACGAAGTGGATTGGGCGGTGGATCGTTTTGCGCAGGCTTTGCGGGAAGCGTAAAGGAAGTAGTTCTTTTTTTCAAAAAAGAACTGCTTCCTTCTTTTACTCGCAGGATAGCGCAAAAGCGTCGAGCGGGTCTACAAGATTCTCCAGCCGGCAGGCGGCGAGCGATGCGAAACGGTGGAGCAGGGCGCGGCGGCGCGCGGGTGCGAGCGGGTGCGACGGCGCCTCGCGCAACAATTCTGCTTCGCGTTCGGCGGTGACGATCAGGCCGACATCCGGCGGAACCAGAATGCGCGGAAAATCGGCGTCCACCGCGAAATACAGAGCGTCGGAGAAGTCGCGGTATTCCGGCCATTTATTGTCGGCGAGGAAATCGGGCGCGCCGGATTTGACCTCGACGCAAATGAACCGGCCATCCGGACACAGCGCGAAAATGTCGGCGCGGCGGCCGTTCGGCAGGGGCATCTCGTGCACCGGCGCCCAGCCCATGTGCCGGCAGAGCCGCGCAGCCTCGCGGCGGATGGCGACGGTGCGGGCTGGGGCCGTGAGGTCCATGGGAACAAAATAGGCACATCGCCGGGGGTGAGGCAAGTTTGTATTGGCGCCCTTTTTCCCCGATAATTGCGCGATCGCGCTTTGGCCGCGGATGCGCGGCACCTGGAGGTATGACGATGGGAAATGGCGACACACGCCGGGCGGCATGCGCCGTGTTTGCCACCCTGGGCCTTGTGGCGCTCCCCGTCTCGCAAAGCTACGCGCAGGCGCCGCCACCTCCGCAGATCATTTCGATTTCGCCGATCACAGAGCTGCCGTTGACCAAGCCGGCAGGCCTTGTGACGGGAACAGAACAGCCGCCCGCCCTTCTGCCTGGGCCGGGTGGCACGCGGCTGCTGTATTTGTCGACGGCATGGACATGGCAATGCGCGACCGCGGGCAATCCGCTCGAGGCACCGGTTGTGCTGGAGGCGGCATCGTGCGGGTTGGTGGATGTGCCGAACATTGAAACAATGCCCAAGCAGTACCTGGCACCGTCGCAGGTTCCTCCGGGACATGAATGGAAGCGGAACTACGACGGTGTGTTCTCCGCGCAGCTGACTCATGACAGCGTTACCAACAGCGATGTGATCCTGACGATCAACCATAATGAGGTGAAAAACGAGGTCATTCCCGGACAATATTGGTATCAGAGCCCGTTTGCGCCGCCGGCGTCGCAAATGCCGAGCACATGCGGCAATTCCGGTTACACCGGCCGGGGCCCGCATGGCTTTGAGACCTGCTGGCTGGCCTATGGCGCGTTTGTTTCGATCGAGGTCAACGCGTATTCGCCGCGGACGAATTACGGCCGGTCGCTGGATACTTCGGAGATCGGGCCGGTGCTGTGGCCGACTTCGGGCTATTTTGATCTATCGCGTGGCGCGCAAGGCAAGCTTTCGAGCGGCCTGCGGCATCCGAGTTCGATCATTTCCGGCGGCTATCTCTATATCTACTACCTGGACACCAGCATTGGGGTTATCGGCGGCCGTTCCGCGTTGGGCACCAAGGTGGCGCGGGCGCAAATATCGCCGCGCGGGTTGCCGGGCAATTTTCTGGCGTGGGACGGGCGGGCCTTTGAGGTGCCGGAGTTGCCGGCCGGCTTCGACAAGAACAACATGAAGGCGTTTATCGCACAGCGCGGCCCGCAAGTGGCATCGCTTTTCGCCCCGGCGGCCGGGCAGGATTCGCAAGACTACCCGCTTCAGTCGAGCCATTTTTCCGTGGCCTATGATCCGCGGCGGCATCTTTATGTCGGCGTGGAGGACTATCTTTCGCGCGACGAAGGCGGCGCGCCGGACCACGTGCTGGCGCTGCGGCTCTCCAGCGACCTGGTGCACTGGAGCGAACGCACGCCCTTGGCGCCGGATGCCAGGCCGCTTTCCTATCCCGAATTTGCCAATGCCGCTTTCACGTCGAACAACGAGGTCGATTTGAGTAACCTCTATATTGTCGGGACGCGGCGCGGGCGGGTGGAAGGTGTGCCGGGCAAGGTGAATTATGTGCGGGTAAGTTTGCGGTAGGAAGGTTAGGAAGCAGTTCTTTTTTGAAAAAAAGAACCAAAAAACTTTTGATTTATGAGGCATGTGCTGCGTGGGCGGGCTGCTTTTGTTGCAGCTACGGAAAGGGTTGCGGTACTGCAACCCTTTCCGGTTTAGTACTGAATCTTCGTCCGGTCAGGGGCGGCGGTACCCGGGGATGCGGTGCTGCGACGAATGTTGTGGCCCACGGCGTTGGTTCCCCGGCGGTCATGGCGGCGACAGTGGCACAGGAGGCTAGGGCTAGGCAAGTTTTCCTGGCAACGGGACTAACCCTCTTGGGTTTGGGCGATAGCCCAAAGATTTCGAAAGGGGTCGTAGAGGCCAGGCAGAGGGAAGTTGGTGTGAATTTCCGCGAAATGCGTGATGTTGCCGGTGGCGACTACGGCGCCTTCGGCGATCGCGATGGCGGCGATAGCCAGGTCGGCGGCGGTTCTTGGCTTTTTTTGCTTGCGGTCCGGCAGCACGAAGTTGCGCAGGGCAGGGGCCTCGTGCATGCGCGCGAGCAGCAGCGCGGCGCGCACGCCCATGGCGTAAACGCGGGGGCCGCCGACCGCCAGGAGTGTGTCGAGCCATGCTTGCGTTCGCTGGGCGTAGTCCGGATGGTGCTCGACTTGACGTTCGATGCCGCACTGGATTTCGGCCACGTTGATGACCGTGGTGGACAACGCCTCCCACCCGAGGCCTTCGATCCATTTACGGATGACGGGGCTTCCCTTTTCCTTGCGCAGGGTGCTCAGGACATCCGTATCCAGAAGGAACACGCCTCACTCATCCGCCGCGGCGCCTCGCCGGGCGAGAATGTCCGGGCTGTTTGTGCGCACTTCGCGCAAGGCCGCGTCGAAGTCGGCCTCGCCATCCCCCGAATAGCCGCCCTCCAGCAGGAAGGATTTGAGCGTGGGCTTTGTCCTTTCAAAATAGTCCCGCGACACGACGACGACCTCGCGGCCGTCCCGCCGCTGCACGAACTGCGGTTCACCCGCCACTGCTCCGTCGACGATTTCGGCGAACCGCAATCGTGCGTTCGATGCCTGCCAACTTGCCATGTTCCGGGCTCCGAGCCTTCGACGGTCGCATTAGCACGGGCGGCTCAGTTAGTCAATTGAATTGAGCAATTGGGTTGATCGCTCTACGGCCTTTTCCTTGATTTTTTTGGTGTCTGTGCGGGCTGCGCCGGGGCGATGGCGGCGAAGCCGGTGGGGGTGATGGGGCGGCGGCCTTCGAATTCGGCGGTCAGGCGGAGTTTGCCGCCGAGGGCGCGTACGTAGCTGTCGAGGGTTGAGAGGAGCATTTCGGCGCGTTGTTTGAGGCGGGAGATGTTTTCCTGGTTCAGCCCGAGTTTTTCGGCGACGGCGACCTGGGTTTGGTCCATGGCGCGGCGGAGGTCGCGAAGAGACGTCTCCTCGGCGATGAGCGCGTCGGCGCGGGCCTCGATTTTCGGGCGGCCGTCGACCCAAGGTATTGTGAAGGGCTACCACTGAATCGTTTTTGGTCCGCTTTCAGCTCATTTACGAGCGACCTCGTTCCACGTTGTAGAACAAGCCTTTTGTTTGTAAGCTTCGATCGAAGTCCGCAACACTGATTCTGGGGAAGCAAATTCGAGGCCAATACGTGTCAGAATATGCTCAGAGATCGCGATTTGCGCGCCTTCAGGAGTAGTGACCTTGAATGGGTAGACTTTATCCGCCTCAGTGAGCTCTGAAGTAAAGCCCATTTCAGAAATGATTGTTCTGAGATTTTCCATATCAAAGATGACGGTTATATAAATTGCCCCCGAATGAAATCGTAAAGGTGCTGCCTATTTAGGATCGATAGTACAAAGGGTGAGTAAGGCGACCATGTCCGGTCATTCTTCGTCTCATTTAAGAAGAAGACCCTAGGGTGACCTAAAGCCATTCCCTGTAAGCCATCTCCCCAATTAGATGGTTTCTTTTCTGTCACAACAAGGTAGTAGAGGCCACGCTCGGGATTGCTTACCGCGTAGCCGTTGGTCACCGCCCTATGGATGCACAAATTGATATCTTCGACGTAGTATCGAAATGGGCTTGATAGAGCGACTCTGACTAGCTCGGGCGATCCGCGAAGCCCTAACAGGCTGCTGAAAAACTAATTCCGAAAACCGGCAAATTTTAGTAATTTCACTGGACGCCTCGCCGAGGCAATCTTACTACGAAAGTTGATTTGTCCAGGTAATATTTCGCTGGTCTGTCGCCCGCAGAATCGAATTTTCAGCGTTTTTCAGCAGCCTGCTAATGATCGATCGGTCTCAAAAAAATCATAAAGACGCCCAATGTCGGTCCGTTGTCTCCGTCC
>CAJCIS010000046.1 GCA_903970435.1 Acidobacteriota bacterium
GCCGGCGTCTTATGTGCCGCGCAGCGCTTTCGACGCCGGCGGCACGCCGGTGGGGGTCGAGGGGGCAAAGCCCCCCGCCTTCCTTAATGTGTCAAACTCAACGCGCATTCGTATAAGCGCTGGGAAAATCAATCCAGTGACCATTTCCGATGCTCCTGGTGGGGGGCGCCTTGATCTGCCGGCCCGCTTTCAGCCAGTGTGGTCCTGTTGGCCCATGGGACCGAGAGTCGGTGCAGCGCCTGTACCTCGGCGGGCATGAGGCGTTGGATTTCATCGAAGTGTAGCTGGAGATATCGCATGAGAAGATCGCCAAGCCCGCTCGTTGCCGCGCTCGTGATCACCATGGCGGGCCACGCCGCCCACGCGGCCGACCCGGTGCCGTCGGCCCCGCTGCCTTCCGATCGCCCCGATCACCTCGTGCTGCACACCGAAAAGTCCGACTATATCCGCCGCGAGGTCATGATCCCGATGCGGGACAGCATCAAACTCCATACCGTCATCCTCATCCCCAAGGGCGCCACCCACGCGCCCCTGCTGCTCACCCGCACCCCGTATGACGCCGACGAACTCACCTCGTACGGCGCGTCCGCCAAGCTCATCGGCGCGCTGGACGGCTATGACAACGCCGACGATGCCATCGTCGCGGCCGGGTATATCCGGGTGGTGCAGGACGTGCGCGGCAAATATAATTCCGAGGGGGGATATGTCATGAATCCGCCTTTGCACGGCACCACGCTGAACCCCTCGGCGACAGATGATTCGACCGATTGCTGGGATACGATCGACTGGCTGGTGAAAAACGTTCCCCAATCCAATGGAAGGGTCGCCACCATCGGCATTTCGTATGACGGTTTCACCACCCTGATGAGCCTGGTCGATCCGCATCCGGCGCTCAAGGCGGCGGTGCCGATGAACCCGATGGTGGACGGCTGGGTTGGCGACGATTGGTTTCACCGCGGCGCCTTCCGCCAGCTCGGCAGCATCAACTACATCTACGAACAGGAAGCCACCGCCAAGAACGACGAAAAATTCTGGACCGATCATTACGATGATTATGACGCCTTCATTGAGGCCGGCCCGGGCGATGCCGTCGCCCGCGACCACGGCACCGACCAGCTCGGCTTCTACCGCAAGATCCGGCAGCATCCGGCCTACGATGATTTCTGGCAACAACAAGCCATGGACAAAATCCTGGCCCGCCGGAAACTCACGGTGCCCACCCTACTCGTGCACAGCCTGTGGGATCAGGAGGATATCTACGGTGCCATCGCCGTTTACAAGGCGCTGAAACAAGCCGATCCGGACAACCCGAATCTGTATCTTTCCATCGGCCCCTGGCATCACGGCCAGGCGATCGACGACGGCAGCACGCTCGGGCCGTTGCACTTCGACAGCGACGCGTCATTGTACTGGCGCCGGCACGTACTGCGCCCGTTCCTCGATCATTTCTTGCGCGATGACGCGCCCGCCATGAATGTGGCCCGCGTCACCGCGTTCGAAACCGGCACTAACCACTGGCAGCACCTGTCAATCTGGCCTGCCGGGTGCGACAAGGGATGCACGCTGGCGCCGCAAAAACTCTATTTGCAGCCGGCGCAGAAACTGGGCTTTTCGCCGGCCTCCGCCACCAAGCCTGCCTTTGCCTCTTACGTCTCCGACCCTGGGAAGCCGGTACCCTTCGTGTCGCGGCCGATCCATATTCTGGCCGATGGCGAAGGGCCGCAATGGGTGCCCTGGCTCGTCTCCGACCAGCGCGACCCCGGCACCAGGCCGGACGTTCTCACATTCGAAACGGACCGCCTGACCGCGCCGGTGAAACTCGCCGGCGAGCCCGTCGCCAACCTTATCGCCACCATCAGCGGCACCGACATTGATTTCGTGGTCAAGCTGATCGACGTCTATCCCGACGTGGTGGCGCAGCAGGCCGCCCTCGGCGGCTATCAGCTGATGGTCTCGGCCGACATCCTGCGCGGCCGCTATCGCAACAGCCTGTCAAATCCGCAGCCCGTCCCCGCCGGCCAGGCGCAAACCTATCGTTTCGCCCTGCCCACCGTGAACCACGTGTTCCTGCCCGGCCATCGCATCATGGTGCAGATACAATCAAGCTGGTTTCCGCTCTACGACCGCAATCCGCAAACCTATGTGGATAATATTTTCGATGCAAGAATGGAGGATTACCAATCCGCCAAGGTCGATGTTGCCGAAACCGGCGACGGCGGGAGCTTTATTGAATTGCCGCGTGTAAACTCCCCATAAAACAAGGAAGGAAGTGAAGCCGACACACCGTAACAGACAAAAGTTTTTTGGTTCTCTTTTTCAAAAAAGAACACCTTCCTTCTGGCGCCGCTGCCGCCATATTCGCCCCATGCCCGACGGAACGCCAACCCTGACCCTCTCCCTCCACGCCGCCATCACCGAAATCGGCGCGGCCGAATGGGATGCCTGCGCCGGGTCGGACAACCCCTTCGTCAGCCACGCCTTTCTGTCCTGTGTCGAGGACAGCGGCTCGGCCGGCGCACGGACCGGCTGGCTGCCGCGCCATGCGGCGTTGCGCGACGCGGGTGGCATGCTGGTGGCGGCGGCGCCGATGTATGCGAAATCGCACAGTTACGGCGAATATGTGTTCGACCATGGCTGGGCGCGCGCGTTCGAACAGGCGGGCGGCGATTACTACCCGAAATTGCAGGTGGCGGTGCCGTTCAGCCCGGTGCCGGGTCCGCGGCTGCTGTGCAACCCGCACGCCGGCGTACCGCGCGCCGCGTTGGCCGACGCGCTGGCCCAGGTCTGCCGCGAAATGCGGCTGAGCTCGGTGCA
>CAJCIS010000047.1 GCA_903970435.1 Acidobacteriota bacterium
CAGGATCAGCACCGGACCCGCCATGCCGAACAATTTCCCGAGTCCGCTGGTTTGAGCGCCAAACTCTGCATCGGGCTGCAGCACGCTCGAAAGGCCCGTGGAGATCGAAATGAGCTGACCCGCCGCCGGCAAGGCCAGCGACACAAGCCTTGCCAGCCACCCTAGAAACCCGCCCGCCAGCAATTCACCGCACAGCAGCACCACCAGCCGGACGAAGCTTTGCGGCTGCGGCGGCAAATGGGGCGTTACAACCGGCACCAGAAGCAGCGTTAGCGCGAGCGCAATACCCACCCGGACCGTCGCGGGTGGCCCGTCCTCGCCGAGGCCGGGAAGCAGCATGACGGCTGCGCCACATCGGCACAGCACCATCATAAACACGAAAGCCAATGCCAGAACAGCCTGCGAGAGTGCGGGCTCCGGCACGGCGATTTTCCTACTGGCCGCCCACCAATACCAGATTCGCGAGGCTTTGGTGCATGTAGTCGGCAATGGTACGCGAAAGGAACGGTCCTGCGTAGTAGGCGGACGCGATGGTTGCGCAAAGCTTTGGCAGGAACGACAACGTGGCATCGCTGATTTGTGTAATGGCCTGAAAGATTGCGATGGCGAGGCCGGACAGCAGCGGCGCCAACAATAACGGGGCGCACATTTTCAGCGTGGTCAGCATGCCGCTATGCAGATACGCAACGACATCAAGTTCGTGCACCGCATCCTCCGCGTTTTGCATTTCCTCCTTAGGCTGGAATTTCCTAAATGCACGTTAAGTTCCGGAGCGTCGGATAATTCGATGGTCAAGGCGAAGGAAGTAGTTCTTTTTTGAAAAGGAGAACCAAAAAACTGTTTTTCTGTTACGGACGGCACGCATGTTCCGCGGGCGGCCCGACCGACCCGTGCAAAAGACAAAGGTTTTTGGTCGCTTTTTTCAAAAGAGAACTTCTTGCTTTTCCTAGCCAATAATTAACCACTTCCCCGTAACGTCGGATATCAAGGCGCGGAGGCCACCCGTGAATCGCCAGCAGCGGCGCAGCGCTAAGCCGAGCACCTTTGCGGATGCGGTAGCGTGCCATCAGGCCGGGCAGATTGCGCGGGCCGAACGCTTGTATCGCCGTATCCTGAGCGACCGGCCCACGCACATCGCGGCCCTCTCGAACCTGGGGTTGGCGGTGTTGACGCAAGGGCGGCCGGACGATGCCGTCAGCATGTTGCGCCGTGCGGTGGCGCTGCGACCGGACAATGTGCAGGCGGCGATGAACCTTGCCGAGGCGTTGCGGGCCACCGGCGCGCTCGAGGATGCGCTCGCCGCCTATCGCCGTGCCGCCGTTATGGTGCCGCCGTCAGCAGTGCTGGAAAACAATGTCGGCGTGGTGCTGTCGGCGCTGGGGCGGCCGGACGAGGCGGTGGCGTCGTTCCGCACCGCGGCGCGGATCGATCCGGGCTATGCCGACGCGCACGCCAATGAAGGGCGCCTGCTGCTGCGGGCGGGCGCGCGGCACGAGGCTGCCGGCATGCCCGGGGCCGGCACGTGGGGCGACGCGGTGGCGGCGTTGCGCCGCGCCTGTGCGTTGCGTCCGAGATCGGCCGAATATCTGGCCGACCTGGGACTGGCGCTGTGCCGCGCCGGCGACGTCGAAGGGGCAGAGGCCGCATGCCGCGCGGCTATCGCGCACGATCCGCGCCATGTCCCCGGCCAGGTGAATTTGGCCCATGTGCTGATCCAGCAGCGCCGGTACATCGAAACGATCGCGGTGTGCGCGGCGGCGCTGGCAATCGTGCCGGACACCGCCGATCTGCATTGTTCCATGGCCGCCGCTTCGGTAATGATTGGTGCGCTGGACGACGCCGCCTTGCATGCGCGCCGGGCCTTGCACCTGCAACCGCGGCATGTCCCTGCCTGGTTCAATCTTGGCATGACACTGGAGCGGCAAGGGGCGTTCGAGGACGCGGCGGCGGCGCAGCGCCAGGCATTGGCAATCGACCCCGGATTCGCCGGGGCTGAATTGAAGCTGGCGCACGCCTTGTTGGCGCAGGGCGATTACGCCAATGGCTGGCGTCATTTCGAAGCGCGGTGGCGCACCAGCGAACATGTATCGAATTTCCAGCATCTGCTGCACCAGCCGCTTTGGCGCGGCGAGCCGCTCGCGGGACGCACCATTCTGCTCCATTGGGAGCAGGGTTTCGGCGACACGCTGCAATTGTTACGTTATGTTCCGATGGTGGCGGCGCAAGGCGGCCATGTGCTGCTGCTGGTGCAGCAGCCACTGCGGCCGCTGGTACCGAACTGGCCGGGCGTGACACTGATCGATGATCCCGCCGCGCTGCCGCCCTTCGACGTTCAGTGCGCGTTGTTCAGCCTGCCGGCGGCGTTCAATACGACACGATCGACGATCCCGGCGCCCATTCCCTATTTGCGCGCGGCGCCGGCGGCGGCGGCGAAGCTGCACCGGTCATGGCAGGACCGCAGCCTCGATGGCGATGCGCGCAAGGTGCGGATTGGCCTGGTGTGGGCCGGCAGCGCGGACCACAAGGGCGATGCGGCGCGCAGCATCGAACTCCCCGTGCTGGCGCCGCTGCTCGCCGTGCCCGGCCTGCGTTTCTTCAGCCTGCAGCGCGATTTGCGGGCGGGCGATGCGGAATGGATGACGGGCCCGGGCCGGCATATCACCCAGCTCGGCGCTGAATTGCGCGACTTCGGCGACACGCGGGCGGCGCTGTCGGCGATCGATCTGCTGATCAGCGTGGACACGTCGGTTTCCCATTTGGCGGGGGCGCTCGGCCGGCCGGTATGGCTCCTGCTTCCCGCGTCACCGGAGTGGCGCTGGGCGATCGATGGCGAGCAAAGTTCGTGGTACCCGAGCGTGCGGTTGATGCGGCAGGACAAAGCCGGAGATTGGGGCAGCCTTGTCACCAGGGTGGCGCGGGAGTTGGCCGTATTGAGGGCGGAATAGGTTTACGAAGCAAGCCGTGCTAGCCGGTAGCAGGCGCCTCTTTTGGGTGCAAGATCCCGAATTCCGCTACGCGGCATGACGGGCTACGCGTGACGGTTTAGGGCGGGGGCGGCCGGGTTGAGCCCGGCCGTTCCGTCTTGTATTCGAGCATTTTCAGCCTGACTGGAATCGCCCGATGGAGACGCCCAACTTGCGGCTGATACAAATGCTCGGCAGACAACAAGCTAGGGTCTGTTGAAAATCAGCGTGAGTTGATGACTGCGGCGGCGAGATGGATCATGGCCTCGAAGCTTGCGTCGGTTTTCTCGCTGCGCAGGGCGATGCGCTTGAATTCCTTCAGCTTACCAAAGAAGTTCTCGATGAGG
>CAJCIS010000048.1 GCA_903970435.1 Acidobacteriota bacterium
AGGCGGTGCTGGCGCAGGCCTATGCGGCCACGGCGCGCGGCGGCGTGACGGTGGCCACCGGTCTGCCGCATCCCTCGAAACAATTTTCCGTGCCGGCGGTGAGCCTGGTGGCGGAGGAGCGCACGGTGCGCGGCAGCTACATGGGCTCCTCGGTGCCGCTGCGCGATATTCCGCGCTATGTGGCGTTGTACAGGGCTGGACGGCTGCCGGTGGATCGGCTGCTGACGCACAAATTGACGCTGGACGATATCAATGAGGGATTTGATCGGCTGGCGGAGGGGCGTGCGGTGAGGCAGGTTGTTGTGATGTAGGAAGGAAGTCGTTCTTTTTTGAAAAAAAGAACCAAAAAACTTTTGCTTGTGCGAGCGATATTTTAGCTCCTTATGCCATCATATGCTTGATCCGAACCGCCAACGTTTCCATTACGAACGGCTTTGTCAACACCTGCATCCCAGGCTCGAGATGTCCGGTGCCGACAAACGCCGTTTCCGCATAACCTGTAATGAACAGGATCCGCAGGCCCGGCGTTGTCTGCCGCGCCCGGTCGGCAAGCTGGCGGCCGTTGAGGCCGCCGGGCAGGCCGACATCGGTCACCAGCAAATCGACCGGCGTGCCGCGTTCCAGAATCCTGAGTGCGGCGGCGCCATCTTCGGCTTCCATGGCGGTATGGCCCAAATCCTCGAGCACGTCGCGGACCAGCATGCGCACCGTTGCCTCGTCGTCCACCACCAGAACGGTCGCATTGCGCCCGCCGCGCGGCGCATTCTCCGCCGCTGCGTCCGTTTCGGGTGCGAGTGCCGTGCCGGCATGACGCGGCAGATAGATGCAGACGCAGGTGCCCTCCCCCACCACCGAGCCTATGCGCACCGTGCCGCCGGACTGGTGGGCGAAGCCGTGCACCATGGACAGGCCGAGGCCGGTGCCGGAGCCGAGCGGTTTGGTGGTGAAGAACGGATCGAAGGCGCGGCGAACGATTTCCGCCGGCATGCCGGTGCCGGTGTCGGTAACACTGAGCGCGAGATAATGTCCCGGACCCAAATCGATCGCGGCCGCCGCGCGCGCGTCCAGGTCGCGGTTCGCCGCCGCGATCGTCAATTGGCCGCCGTCCGGCATGGCGTCGCGCGCATTGATGCACAAATTCAGCAGCGCATTCTCGAGCTGATGCGGGTCGACCAGCGTGGTCCACAAGCCGGACTCCAGCGCCACATCGATCTGCAATTGCGGCCCTACCGTGCGGCGGACGAATTCCTCCATGCCGAGCACCAGTTTGCCGATGTCGGTCGGCTTGGGGTCGAGCGTCTGGCGGCGCGAAAAGGCGAGCAATCGTTGCGTGAGCGCGGCGGCACGGCGGGCCGCTTCCTGGGACGCGTCGATGTAGCGCTGCATATCCGTGAAACGGCCCTGGTTGAGCCGCCGCTGCAACAATTCGAGGCCGCCGGTGACGCCCGTCAGCAGGTTGTTGAAATCGTGCGCCAGGCCGCCGGTGAGCTGGCCCACGGCCTCCATCTTCTGGGCCTGCAGCAGCCTTTCCTCGGCCACGATCTGATCGGTGACGTCGCGGCCGTAACCGTACAGACGGCCGCCTTCCGGCACCGTCGTCCAGACGATGCAACGGCTTTCGCCTGATTTGGTCAGCAAATTGAGCTTGTAGTCGATGACCGGCCGGCTGGCGAACAGAAGTTCCATGCCGGCCATGCCGCCGGATCGGTCGGACGCCGCCACGAATTCCATGACGCCGCGGCCGAGCGTTTCGCCCGGCGTCCATCCGAGCACCTGGGTCCAGGCCGGATTGACTTCCAGCAGGGTGCCATCGGACCCCGCCACCACCATCAGCACGGGCGCCAGCCGCCAGGTTCGGTCCAGTTGCCGCGTGCGTTGCGCGACCTGTTCCTCGAGCGCGGCATTGAGCTGGCGCAGCGCCTCTTCGGCCCGGGCGCGCTCCAGGGCGTCCCAGACGCGACTGGCGACATCCTCGATGAGGGCGACATCCTCCGGGCACCAGGCGTGGGGATGGCGATGGTTGACGAACAGGCTCGCCCGGAACCGGCCATCGCGCACCAGCGGCACCGACACGAATGCGCGGGTTTCGATCGCCACCCAGATGGCCTGGTCGTCGTCCGGGTTCGCGGTGACGTCGTTGACCACCACGGTTTGCCCGCGGCGGTGCAAATCGATGCGATGGACGCCGAACAGAGCGACATCGAAGGTGCCCTGCAACGGCCGCACGCCGTCGACATGGCAGGTTTCCAGCAGAATCGTCTGGCCGTCCGGCAGCACCTGGCCGTAGCCGACGCGGCAGGCGGCGAAATGCAGGCCCAGCGCGCCGACCGCCAGTTCCACGATGGCGCGGGGCTCGCTCGCGTGGCGCATGCGATCCATCAGATCGAGCAGGAATGACTGGCGGATGGCGGCGCGTTTGCGCGCGGTGATGTCGATGGCGGTGCCGATGGCGCGGCGGCAGACGCCGTCGTGGAACAGGCCGCGGCCTTTCGCGGCGACCCATCGGATGACGCCGTCCTCGCGGCCCACCGTGCGATATTCCACATCGTAGGTGGCGCGGCTTGCCGGATCGATCGCGGAGGCGAACGCCGACGATGTTGCGTCGAAATCGTCCGGGTGCAGGCCGGCGTAGAAATCGGCCATGCTGCACGGCACGTTCGGGCTGATGCCGAACATGGCCTTGGTGCGGTCCGACCAGGTGAGCACGTCGGTGGTGAGGTCGAGGTCCCAGGTGCCGACCTCGGCCGCGTCGGCTGCGAGGCGGAGCGACTCCTCGCTGAGTTCCAGACGCATTTCGGCGGCGCGCCGCTCGGTAATGTCGAACGAAATGCCGGCCAGCCGCAGCGGCGATCCGTCGGCCGCGCGCGCGACCTGTGCACGCACCTGCAACCACCCGATGGTTCCGTCGCGCCGGCGCACGCGATATTCGAGGTCATATTCCGCCTCGCCGGCCATGGCGGCCTGCAGGGCCGCGTGCCGGCGCGCGCGGTCGTCGGGATGGACGGCCTGTTCGAGGTCGTCCCAGGTGAGCGGCCAGTCCGCGTCGAAGCCGAAATTTACCTTGAAGCGGCCGGAGACCCGGAGGACGCCGGATTTGAGGTCGAGTTCCCAAATTCCCATGCGGCCTGCCTCGGCGGCGAAAGCGAGGTGCGCCGCATCGGCATCGGCGTCGATTTGAAAGGATTGTGTTTCGATCGACCGGTAGGTGTAATTTGCCGCGGCGGCCGCCGGAATATCGTTCGCCGGATTATCGTGCCCCGGATTATCGTGCCCCGGATTATCTTGCCCCTGGAGGCTCGATGGGCCGTCAAGTAGGTCGCCAGCCACGAATCTGCCTCCGGCCGCTCGCTCTGCCTTGATGCGCCCCGCATCGAAGCGCCCTGCCTGGCCATTTTTGGCGCAGGCATCGCTTGAATATGCTCACATTGCCGCGATCTGCCAGGCAAAACCATCCACCCAGGCAAAGATTCGGCAGGCTTTGCGACAGCGGCGCGGCCAAGCCATACCACCGGCTTGATGAATGACTGATGAGGAAAGGCCAGGGTTTTCTCCAAGATGTCTTGTGTCGCGCATGCGTGCTTCGCACGACGGGGGTCGAGGGGGCAAAGCCCCTCGCCTTGCTTGGGACAAGGGCACCCGTGGCGAGATTAAGTTCAGCTTAAGTTCTTCTTGCGGGGTAACTTAAGTTCAACTAAAGTCGACCTCCATGGCCGATCTTAAACTGCTTTTTCGTCAATCGGGTGTCAGACAGCGCGATATCGCCGTGGCTGTGGGGCGCAGCGAGGCGGCGGTCAGCCAGTGGGTGGGGGGTGAGCGCGACATTCCCGCCGACCTGGTGCCGCAGATCGAGGCACTGACCGGCATTGCGCGCCACCGGCTGCGGCCGGATTTGTGGGGAAAGACTATGGATGCCATTGCCAACGCCGTGCGCCAAATGCCCGACCTGACCCATTTGCAGCGACTGGAAGCGGAAAGCATCCATATTCTGCGGGAAGTGGCGGCCGAGGCCGAAAAGCCGGTCATGCTGTATTCCGTGGGCAAGGACAGCGCGGTGATGCTGCACCTGGCGCTGAAGGCCTTCGCGCCGGGGCGGCCGCCGTTTCCGTTGCTGCATGTCAACACCACGTGGAAATTCCGCGAAATGATCGCGTTCCGCGACCGCATGGTGCGCGAGAAGGGCCTGAACCTGATCGAGTGGATCAACCGGGACGGCCTGGCCCGCGGCATGAACCCGTTCGACCATGGCGGCGCCTACACCGATGTGATGAAGACCGAGGCATTGAAGGCCGCGCTCGACCATTACGGGTTCGATGCGGCGTTCGGCGGTGCGCGGCGCGACGAGGAGAAGAGCCGCGCCAAGGAGCGGATTTTTTCGTTCCGGTCCGACCAGCATCGCTGGGATCCCAAGCGCCAGCGGCCGGAATTGTGGCGGCTGTACAATGCGCGCAAGAACAAGGGTGAAAGCATCCGCGCGTTTCCGCTCAGCAACTGGACCGAACTGGATATCTGGCAATACATACATCTGGAGAACATCCCGATCGTGCCGCTGTATTTTTCGGCCGAGCGGCCGGTGGTGACGTATAACGGGCTGACCATCATGGTGGATGACGACCGGATGCGCATTCCGGACGGCCAGACGCCGCGGATGGAAAAGATACGGTTCCGCACCCTGGGCTGCTATCCGCTGACCGGTGCCACGCACAGCGAGGCGACGACGCTGCCGCAAATCATTCAGGAAATGCTGCTGACCACCACGTCCGAACGCCAGGGCCGCGCCATCGATCACGACCAGGCGGCGAGCATGGAAAAGAAGAAGCAGGAGGGATATTTCTGATGGCCCATGTCAGCGACCTGATCGCCACGGATATCGACGCCTACCTCAAGCAGCATGAGCGCAAGAGCCTGCTGCGCTTCATCACCTGCGGCAGCGTCGATGACGGCAAATCGACCCTGATCGGGCGGCTGCTGTACGACAGCAAAATGATTTTCGAGGATCAGCTGGCGGCGCTTGAAGCCGATTCGAAGAAGATGGGCACGCAGGGCCAGAACATCGATTTCGCGCTGCTGGTGGACGGGCTGGCCGCCGAGCGCGAGCAGGGCATTACGATCGACGTCGCGTATCGTTTCTTTTCCACTGACCAGCGCAAATTCATCGTCGCCGATACGCCCGGCCACGAGCAATATACCCGCAACATGATCACCGGCGCGTCCACCGCCGACCTCGCGATCATTCTGATCGATGCGCGGCGCGGCGTGCTGACGCAGACCAAGCGGCATAGTTTTCTGGTGTCGCTCATCGGCATCAAGCAGGTGGTGCTGGCGATCAACAAGATGGACCTGGTGAATTACAGCAAGGACGTGTTCGACCGCATCCTCGGCGACTACACCAGCTTCGCGGCACAGCTCGATATCGAGAAGATCGTGCCGATTCCGATTTCCGCGCTGGCGGGCGACAATATCACCGAGGCGAGCGGCAATACGCCGTGGTATCGCGGGCCGACCTTGATGCATCACCTCGAAACGGTGGAGGTGGCGCAGCGCACGCTGGAGGCGCCGTTCCGCCTGCCGGTGCAATGGGTGAACCGGCCGAACCTGGATTTCCGCGGCTTTTCCGGCGTGATTGCCGGCGGCACGGTGCATCCGGGCGACCTGGTGAAAATCATGCCGTCCGGGCGGTCGAGCCGGGTCGCGCGGGTGCTGATCGATGGCGATCTGCCTTATGCCACCGCGGGACAATCCATTACGCTGACCCTGGAAGACGAGGTGGATTGCTCGCGCGGCGATGTGATCTGCGGCGCCGAGGAGCCGGCCGAGGTGTCCGACCAGTTCGAAACGACCATCGTGTGGATGAGCGACCAGGCGATGCTGCCGGGGCGGCCTTATCTGCTGAAGATTGCCACCAAGACGGTGTCGGCCAGCGTGACCGCGCTGAAGCACAAGGTGAACGTCAATACGCTGGAACAGGTGCCGGGGCGCGAGCTCGAGTTGAACGAAATCGGCGTGTGCAACATCAGCCTCGACCAGCCGGTGGCGTTCGATGCGTATGAGCAGAACCGCGATACCGGCGGCTTCATCCTGATCGACCGGCTCAGCAATGAAACCGTGGGCGCCGGGCTGATCCATTTTGCCCTGCGGCGGGCGCAGAATATCCATTGGCAGGCGCTGGACCTGACCCCCGCGGCACGGGCGTCGCAGAAGGGCCAGAAGGCGGTGGTGCTGTGGTTCACCGGCCTTTCGGGCGCCGGCAAATCGACCATTGCGAACCTGGTGGAAAAGCGGCTGTTCGCGCTGGGGCGTCACAGTTACATGCTGGACGGCGACAATGTGCGGCACGGGCTGAACCGCGACCTGGGGTTCACCGACACCGACCGGGTGGAAAACATCAGGCGGGTGGCCGAGGTTTCCAAGCTGATGGCCGATGCGGGGCTGATCGTTCTGGTGAGTTTCATCTCGCCGTTCCGCAGCGAACGGCAATTGGCGCGGGAAATGTTGCCGGAGGGCGCGTTCCTGGAAGTGTTCATCGACACGCCGCTGGCGGAAGCCGAGAAACGCGACCCCAAGGGTTTGTACAAGAAGGCGCGGCGCGGCGAAATCAAGCATTTCACCGGCATCGACAGCCCGTACGAGGCGCCGGAGGATCCCGAGCTGCATATCGATACGACCGCGCTGTCGAGCGAGGCGGCGGCCGAGGCGATCGTGGCCAAGCTGCAGGAACGCGGCGTGCTGCTCGGCAGCGTGCGATGACCAGTTCGCTCGACCTGTTGACCTTGCTGGAAGAAGTCCGCCCCATTGCGGAGGAGGCCGGCGACGCCACGTTGCGTTTCTATGGCCAGACGCAGTCCGCCGCGAAGGCGGATGGCAGCCCGGTGACCGCGGCCGACCAGGCGGCGGAGGATATTATCCTGCCGCAACTGCGGTCGCTGACCCCCGACATTCCCGTGGTGTCGGAGGAGGAGGCGTCGAAAGGACTGACGCCGCATGTCGCCGGCAACCGCTTCTGGCTGGTCGATCCGCTCGACGGCACCAAGGAGTTTATTTCCGGCAACGGGGAGTTCACGGTCAATATCGCGCTCATCGAGAACGGCGTGCCGATTTTGGGGGTGGTGGTCATTCCGGCCCGCCGGGAGATTTATTGCGGCGCCGGACCCGGCACCGCGCGGCTCACCGACGCGGACGGCGAGCGGATGATTTCAGTACGCACGCCGCCGGCGGCGGGCCTCACGGTGGTGGGCAGCCGCAGCCATGGCGATGCGGCGGCGATGGATGAATTTCTCGCGGGACGCAAGGTGGCCGAATTCCGGCCGGCCGGCAGTTCATTGAAACTTTGCCTGATCGCCAGGGGCGACGCCGATCTGTATCCGCGGCTTGGCACCACCATGGAGTGGGATATCGCGGCCGGCCATGCGGTGCTGATTGCGGCGGGCGGGCGCGTGGAGACGGTGGATGGGAAGCCGTTCAAGTACGGCAAGGCGGATTATCGGAATCCGCATTTTGCGGCGTTTGGGAACCTGACGTAATACGTGCCGCCAGGGCGCATAAGTCAGGGATTGCAATAAGAGCAAAAGTCTTTTGGTTCTTTTCTTCAGAGAAGAACAACTTCCTTCCTCACATCAGCTTATCGAGCGTCAACGGCAGATCCCGTACCCGTTTGCCCGTGGCGTTAAAGACGGCGTTGGCCACCGCGGCGCCGGTGCCGGTAATGCCGATTTCGCCAATGCCATGCGCGCCCATCGGCGCGTGCGGATCGGGAATGTCGGTCCAGATCACGTCGATCTCCGGCACGTCCATATGTACAGGTATGTGGTATTCGGCGAGGCTGGGGTTCATCACGCGGCCCTTGCGCTCGTCGAATTGGGTTTCCTCCATCAGCGCCAAACCCAGGCCCATGATGATGCCGCCGCGGAACTGGCTCGCCGCGGTCTTCGGGTTGAGGATGCGTCCGCAGTCGAAGGAGCCGAGAAAGCGGCTGATCCGCGTCTCGCCGGTCATGGCGTTGACCCGCGCCTCGCAGAACATGGCGCCGTGCGAGTGCATCGACCAATGCTGCGTTTCCAGGGGCGGCGGCGCGGCGGCTTCCACCACCAGCGCGTCGCGGCGCGCCCGGGCGAGAATCGACACGTAACTTTCGTGCCGGTCCGGCTCGCCGCGCTTGGCGAGGCCGCCGTCCAGGCCTTCGACCTCATCGGCGCCGAGCCCGGCGAGCGGGGAATCATTGCCGGCAAGCTTGAGGAGTTCAACCGTCAGCGCGTGATGCGCCGCCATGACGGACGCGCCGATCGAGGCGGTTTGCTGCGAGCCGCCGGCCAGCACGACGCCGGGCATGATCGAATCGCCGTAGCCGAAGCTCACCTGCGCCATCGAAAGGCCCAGCCGCTCGGCAGCGACCTGGGTTTGCGCGGTGGCGGTGCCCATGCCCATCTCATGGGCTGCAACCTCCACGCGGACGCTTCCGTCCTTGGTCAGCTTCATGCGCGCCGCCCCGCCGGGCATGCGGTAATAGGGGTAGGTCGCGGTGGCGCAGCCCATGCCGACCCGCCACGCGCCGTCGCGTACGGCACCCGGCGCAGGGTTGCGCCGGGCCCACCCGAACCGCGCGGCGCCGGCGCGCCAGGCCTCCACGATGTGGCGCGACGAGAAGGGCAAACCCTCGATCGGGTCCTTTGCCGGCTCGTTACGAATGCGCAGTTCGATCGGGTCCATGCCGAGCCTGGCGGCCAGTTCGTCGACGGCGCATTCCAGCGCGAAGGTCCCCACGGCCTCGCCGGGCGCGCGCATGAACGTGTTGGCGAGCATGTCCATGTACACCGCTTCCACCTCCAGCTTGAAGCTGTCGGCGGCGTAGGCCCCCCGCGTCGGCAGAATGAACGGTTCCGGCATGGCGTTATGCCGGGTCATGACGATCGTGCCGGTGTGGATGATGGAGGTGAAGCGGCCGTCCGCCTCGGCGCCGATCGCCACGCGCTGCTCGGTGAGGGTGCGGCCGCCGACGATCCGGAACACACCCTCGCGCGAGAGGGCGATGCGGACCGGGCGGCCGGCGAGCCTGGCCGCCGCCGCGCCCAGCACCTGATGCTGCCACAGCGTCTTGGCGCCGAAGCCGCCGCCGACATAGGGCGAGGTGACCCGCACCTGCCTTTCGTCCAGCCCGAACACGCTGGCGAGCGACCAGGCCATATGCGACACGGCCTGCGCGGCGTCCTGCACGATCAGTTCGTCGCCATGCCAGGCGATCGTCGCCGCGTGGGGTTCGATCGCGTTGTGATTATGGCGCGGCGTTGTGTAGGTTGCGTCGATGGCGACGGGGGCCGCCGCCAGCGCCGCTTCGGCATCGCCCACCGTGGTTTTCAGCGGCTGGCCCTGGAACATGCCGATGTCGGCGCCCTGCGCGCGGGCGCCGGCGAGGGTGGTGACGGCTGGTTCCTGCGCGTAGGTGACGCCGATGAGGGATTTGGCGTGGTCGGCCTGTTCCTGGCTTTCGGCCAGCACGACGGCGATCGGCTGGCCGTTCCAGTGGATCCTATCGTCCTGCAGGATCGGCAGGTTGTCGCCGCCGGCGGCTTTTTCGGCCGTCATGAACAACGGCATGTTGTTCATCCGCGGCGCGTTCCGGTGCGTCATGACCAGAACGACGCCGGCGGCGGCCTCGGCGGCGCCGGTGTCGAGCGTGGCGATGCGGCCCTTGGGCACGGTGCTGAAGGCCACGGCCGCGTAAACCATGCCGTCCAGCGGGAATTCGGCTGCGAACTTCGCGCGGCCCTGCACCTTGAGGGGACCGTCGATGCGCGAAATGGGCGCGCCGATCAGGCCGTGCTTGCTGCGGATCAAAGGATCGGGCTTGCCGCCCGGCACCCACGCGTCCGGTGCCAGCTCGACGGCCTTCTTCATCACGGCCTGGGCCGCGCCCTGCGCGGCCGCCTTGGCGTTGTCCAGAATGCTCATGCGGCAACGCCTGCCAGGTCGCCGAGAACGGCGGTGATGGTGCGTTTGGCGAGTTCCACCTTGAACCCGTTGTCGCGGAGCGGCGCGGCGTCGGCGAGCTCCGATTCGGCGGCGGCGCGGAACGCTTGCACGGTGGCCGGACCACCGCGCAGCGCGTCCTCCGCCTTGCGGGCGCGCCACGGCTTGGGCGCGACGCCGCCCAGCGCCAGCCGGACCTCCCGGACCGTGCCCGAGTCTGCCTCCAGCACCGCCGCCACCGAGACGAGAGCGAACGCATAGCTCGCCCGGTCGCGCACCTTGCGGTAGGTGGACCGTGCGCCCGCCGGCAGCGCCGGCAGCTCCACGGCGGTGATCAGCTCGCCGGGTTCCAGCGCCGTTTCCAGGTCGGGACGGGTGCCGGGCAGGCGATGCAGCCCGGTCAGCTTCAGGCGCCGCGTACCCGCGGGCCCTTGGAGGTGGACGGTGGCGTCGAGCGCGGCGAGGGCGACGCACATGTCGGAGGGGTGCGTGGCCACGCAATCGGCGGAAGCGCCGAGGATGGCGTGGATGCGGTTGAAGCCGTCCAGCGCGTCGCAGCCCTGGCCGGGGCTGCGCTTGTTACAGCGCGACCCCTCGTCGTCGTAGAAATAGGCGCAGCGGGTGCGTTGCAGGATATTGCCGCCCACCGTCGCCATGTTGCGGATCTGCGCGGAGGCCCCGGCCAGGATGGCGCGGGCGAGCACCGGGTAATGGCTGCGCACCGCGCGGTGTTCGGCCAGCGCCGCATTGCGCGTGGCCGCGCCGATCAGCAGGCTGCCATCCTCGCGTTCCTCGATGGTGGCGGGCAGGCCCGCGACGTCCACCAGGGCGGACGGCCGCTCGATGGTTTCGCGCAGCAGATCGACCAGGTTGGTGCCGCCGCCGAGATATTTCGCGCCGCCGAAGGCGCCGAGCCGCACGGCATCCGCGGCATCGCCGGCACGCGTATAGCTGAACGGGGTCATAGGGCGGCCCCCGCGTAGGTCTGGGTGATGGCGGCGATGATTCCGTTATGCGCGCCGCACCGGCACAGATTGCCGCTCATGCGTTCGCGGGCCTCCTCGCCGGTAAACCTGACGGTGGCGGCGCCGAGATCGGTGGTGACCGCGCTGGGCGCACCGCGCGCCAGTTCGGCTGCCATGCCGACGGCCGAGCAAATCTGGCCGGGCGTGCAGTAGCCGCACTGGAAGCCGTCATGCTCGATGAACGCAAGCTGCAACGGGTGCATGCCGTCCTGGCCGGCCAGGCCCTCGATGGTGGTGATGCTGCGCCCCTCGAACTGCACGGCGAGCGCCAGGCAGGACAGGATGCGCTCGCCATCCGCCAGCACGGTGCAGGCGCCGCAGGCGCCCTGGTTGCAGCCTTTCTTGGTGCCGGTGAGGTGCAGCGTCTCGCGCAGCAGGTCCAGCAGCGACACGCGCGGGTCCGCGGGGGCGCGGGTTTCGGTTCCGTTGATCCGTATCGCCATGGTCGGGTCCTTTGGTGCCTCGTCTTCAACACGAGGGATTGTTTGGGGTTGCTCCGGAAAAAGGCCAGGGGGTCTGCCCGTGGCCTTCCCCTACCCATGCAAACGGGTCAGCCCCACCTGCGCCGCCAGCCACTTGGTATATTCATCCGCCAGCAGCCGCAGCGTTCCCAGCCGCCTCACCTCCCGCAGCGCCGGCGGCATCACCGGCACCGGATAGAATGTCACATCCGGCACATCGCGGCCGAGCTCCGTCAGGGCGCGCTGCATGTGATAGCCGGCGGTCACGACGATCAGGGAATGCAGCCCGTTTTCGCGCACCCAGTCGGCCGTCTCCGCGGCGTTGCCCGCGGTGTCCGTCGCCTCCCGGCCCAATGTCACGCGGTCGCGCAACCCGGCCGGATCGACCCCGGTGCCGCGAAACAGCTTGTCCAGTTCGGCCCCCGGACCCACCCCGGAAATCAGCAGCAGCCGCCCCCGCCCGCCGCGCAGAAGCAGGATCGCAGTGGCAATCCGGTCCGCCCCCCCGGTCAACACCACAATGCCGTCCGCCACCGGCGGCATCGGCGGCGCGCGCACCGCGTCGTCGGCGAACCACACGAATCCGGCGAACCAGAACGCCGCCAGAAACGCGGTCACCGCCGCGAACCGCCGCCCCACGCCGCCTTGGGCGCCCGGAAAAATCCGCCTCATGGCAGCCGCCTGAGCCAGCCGCGCACGGTCAGTTGCGCCGTGCTCCACCCGATCGCGCCCGCCGCCAGGGGAAGGGCGGCCAGCGCCGCCCAAAGAAACGCGGGCAATGCCGTAAGCAGCGCTTCCGGGGAGCCGGGCACCGCCGCGTCGGCCTGAAACGGCGCCGACAGTTGCGCCAGCCCGATCAGCATCGGCACGACAAGAATAACGCCGAGCAGGCTGCCGCCAAACGCCAGGGCGGAAATGCGCGCCGAAAACGGACCGGCAATGGCGCGATCGGTGGCGCCCAGCCCGTGCACGATTTCGATCGCGTCGCGCCGTGCCGCCAGGCCCGCCCGCGTCGCCAGGCCCACCACCGCGGCCGCGATGAACGCCACCATGACCAGCGCCAATGCGGCGCACGCCTGCAGGCTGGCCGCAAGACGGGTGAGCCGCGACAGCCACACCCCATTGCGCTCCACCAGCGTGCCGGGCGCGGCCGCCGCCAACAGGGCATCAAGCCCCGCCGCCGGCTTGGTGGTGGGCAACGACTCCGTCATCCGCACCTCGAACACCGCCGGCAGCTTGAGCGACAATGCGGCCATGTCCACCCCCAGCCATGGTTTCAGCAGCGCGCCGACCTCCGCGTCGGTCAGCCTGCGGGCGCCGGATACGCCCAGGCCACCGCTTGCCTGCAACGCGCCCAACGACCGCGCCACCAGGGCGGCCCTTGTGCCGCCGCCCGGCGCCGCCTCGGACGGGTCCGGCACCTGCACCGTGACCAGCGTGGCCGCGCCGGCGCGCCAATGCCGCGCCAGGCCGGCCGCGGCAATGGCGCCCGCCAACGTCAATGCCGCCAGGAAGGTCATGGCCGTCACCAACAGCGGCAAAAGCCGGTCCGACAAGGCACGGCGCAAGCCGAGATCGTCCGCCCGCGCCGGCCGCAGCGAGCGGGCCATTCAGACGTCACTCCAATCCGAGCGAAGCGCGGCGGTGCCCGTATCGGCGGCGGCGTCCATGTCGGTGCCATCCTGCATCAGCCGGCCATCCGCCAGCACCAGCGCGCGGCCGGGGTAGCGTTGCACCAGCGCCTGGCTGTGCGTCGCCACCACCACGGTGGTGCCCAGCCGGTTCAACTCTATCAGCAACTGCATCAGCCGCGTGGCCTGAACGTCGTCGAGGTTGCCGGTCGGCTCGTCGGCAAGCAGCAGCATGGGGCGCGCGATGACCGCGCGCGCAATCGCCACCCGCTGCTGTTCGCCGCCGGAAAGCTCGGCAGGCCGGGCGTCGCGCCGGCGGGTCAGACTGACGAAGCGCAGCATTTCCTCCACATCGGCGCGCACCTGGCCCTCCGGCCGGCCCGCCAACCGCACCGGCAGCGCCACATTGTCGAACGCCGACAGATGCGGCAGCAGGCGGAAATCCTGGAAGATCGTGCCGATGCGGCGGCGCAGCGGCGGCAGGTCGCGGCGCTTGCACCTTTCGATCGCGGTGCCCAGCACCTCCAGCCGGCCGGAGCTGGGGCGCAGCGCCAGCATGAGCAGGCGCAGCAAACTGGTCTTGCCGGCGCCGGACGGCCCCAGGAGCCAGCGGAAGCCGCCGCCGGGAATGAAGAAACTCAAATCGTGCAGCACCTGGCCGTGCGGGCCTTGGGCGCCCGGGACTTGGGCGCCAATGCCTTGGACGTGAGGGCCTTGGACGCGAGAGCCTTGGAACCCATCCGCCCTGCCATATCGCAGTCCCACGCGTTCCAGCCTGACCATGCAGCGCGACTCGTTGACCTGTCCCCTGTTTGTGCCGCTCCAAGCGGCCCATTGCCAAGCCGGGGCTTGATTTGCAGGATGCCGCCGCCGAAGGACCGTATATGAAAATCGTCTGCCCCTCTTGCGAAGCCAATTACGAGGTGCCGGAACCCGTCGTGGCCGGCCGCCGTCCGGTCCGCTGCGCCCGGTGCGGCAATGACTGGGTGCCGGGCGACATACCGGCGCCCGCGCCCGCGCCGGCGGCCGCGGCGCCCGCGCCGGAACCCGTGGCGAGCCGGGATCCCCCGGCCGACGCGCCGGCGGCGCCCGTGGCGGCCGTCGAGGCACAAGTCGCCCCCATCGAGCCGCCGGCGCCGGCTGCCGAGGATGATGCCGGCGCCGCGCCCGTCTTCGACACCATGCCCCCACCGCCGGCACGCGCGCCGCCGCCGGCACGTGCTGTCGCAGTGCCGCCGGCCGCGGCGGCGGCGGCGGCGGATACGCGGCCCGGCTTGCGCGCCGGCGTGCCGACGCCCGCCGCACCCCGCCCTGACATCCTCCGCGCGGCGCCGCCTCCCGCGCCGCGGCAGCCGGTGCTCGCCTGGGTATTCAGCATCGTGGTCATCTTGGGCGCGATGGGCGCGGGCATCCTGTTCCGCGCGCCGGTGATGAAGGCTTGGCCGCCGAGCACGCGGTTATATGCCGCGCTGGGGCTTTACGAGGGCCGTTAGCAGAAAAGAAAGTAGTTCTTTTTTGAAAAAAAGAACCAAAAAACTTTTGCTCTTGATGCAATCCCGTATTTATCGGCCATGTCCGAACCGATGTGCCGGCGCACGAGCAAAATTGTTTTTTTCAACAAAGACCTGCTTCCTTGCACCGATCAAAATTTCAGGGATGCGTTGAGACCCACGGTAAGCGGGCGCAAGGTGAAGCCTTGCGTGTTCGGAATGAACTGGCCGAGATATTCCAGCCCGTAGCCCGGCACGGCGGACCCCTGAATATCAGGCCGCTGGATGATCTTGTTGTTGTTGGTGAGATTCTTGCCGAACAGCTCGAACGACCAACGCCCGTAATCGAGGCCCAGCGACGCGTCCAGCGTAATGTAGGAGGGCCGCCGGTAGTCCGGGTTCGCCAGCAACCCGGTAGCCGCATCCGGCCCTTCCACGCTGCCGTCGCTCTGCCCGACCCAGGGGATGTCCACCCGGAAATAGCCGCTGGTCGTGTCGTTGAGGTTGAAATTCTGTCTGGCATCGAAGTCGAAATTATATTGCGGCGTGCCCGGCACGAGCTCGCCGGGATAGGTGCCATCCAGCCGCGTGTTGCCGATGAACACGCCGTTGTCCAGGGTTGCGTGGATCCAGCTTCCGGACAGGCCGGCGGTGAGAGAATCGGTAATGCTGCCGCGGGTTTCGAATTCGAACCCGTAGCTCGTGGCATTGCCGGCGTTGGTCTCGAAATCCAGGCCGCTGCTGACCAGGGGGATGTCCTGGGCGATGGAGTTCCACAAAATGTAGAAGAAGTCAGCCGTCACCAGCAGCCGTCCGTCGAGCCACCGCGCCTTGTCGCCGATTTCGAAGTTCCACAATTTGTCCGGGCCGTAGGATAAGGGCGCGGAATTCAGGCCCAGATTCTTCAGGTCGAATGACGGTGTGCCGAATGAACCGGCCTCCGACGGAATATAGGCGATGGCGCGGTTCTCGCTGCCCAGGCGGAAACCCTTGGAGATGTTGATATAGGCCGTATTGACCGGCGTGATATCCCAGCCGAGCGCGAATTTCGGCGTGAACGCATAGAAATGCCCAACCGCCGTCTTCAGGCCGGGAAAGCCGTAATCGTAGAAATTCTCCTCGTCCGAATTGGTGCCGTCGCGCGCGAAGGAATAGCGCGCACCGGCGGTGATGCGCACGTTCGGCGCGGGGTAGTAGGTCGCCTCGCCGAACACCGCATATTGCGCGGTGTCGTATTCCTCCAGCCCGTGATAGACGAAATTGCCGTTGAACGCGCCGGGGAACGTGCCGGCAATGATGGTGGGATCGGTGCCGCTGACGCCGTAATTGGCAAATGTCTGGTTCAGGTTCTGCACCGTCTCGTTGTCGGTGAACGTGCTGTGCTCATCGACGTAATACAGGCCGGCGATCCAGGTGAACGGCATTTCGCCGGGCACGTAGGGCTTGGAGACCAGCCGGATTTCCTCCGACCATTGCCGCACCGTATTGTCGTAATAGGTGTAGCTGGGCAGCTTGGTGAGGGCTGCTTCCAGCCCGGCGGGATCGTTGTCCACCGGGTTGCCGGCGCTGTCCGAGCAGCCCAGGAAATCGCAGGTATAGAGCCCGATATTGTCATAGATCGTGCTGTCGAGCGTGCGCTGGAAATGCCGCTCGTAATTGCTGGTAATGGCGTAAAGATTGGCGAACCCGAGATCGGCGTTGAAGGTGATGCTCGGCACCAGCACGCTGTCGTGCCCCGGTTCGGCAACCACTTTGGGCGTCTGGTCGTTCGGCAATGCCAGATATTCGGCGTCCACGTCGCGCGCGATGGCCTTCTGCCAATAGATTTGCGGCGTGATGGTCAGCCAGTCGTTCGGTTTCAGCAGCAAGGTTGCGCGGGCATCGTCGAAGCCGTTGGAATTGATGTTGGCCTTGATGGTCTGCCCGTTGGCCGGATTGATGTTATTGATGTAGCCGCTGTCGCCGCCGGTTTCGCCGGCCAGGCGCAATGCCGCCTTGTCCTCGGCGATGGGGATATTCACCACCCCCTGTTCGTCCCAGTTCAATCCGCCATGGTAGGTGCCGGACAATTCGGTCGAGAGCGTGCCCTCCAACTTGTCCATGACGGGCGGGTTGCTGATGTAGCGCAGCGTGCCGCCGAGCGCACTGGCGCCGTACAGCGTCGCCTGCGGCCCGCGCAGCACCTCGATGCGGGAGATGTCCAGGAAGCGCGGCTCGGTGGTGCCCTCGGTGTAGATGTTGCGCGTGGTGAGCGAGACGTCGTCGAGATAGATGGCAACGGTCGCCTGGCCGGCCTGGCTGGAAATGCCGCGGATTTCGAGCGTGGACAGGCCTTCGCCGGCCTGGCTGGAAAATGACAGGTTCGGCACCGCGCGGGTGAGGTCGGCAAAACTGGTGATGTGATCCGCCTTGATCATCCGGCCGCTGAGCACGCTGACGCTGACCGGCACCTTGCGCACATTCTCGGTGCGCTTCTGGGAGGTCACCGTGATCTCCTCGATCTTGGGCCTGGCCGGCGCGCTGCGGGCGGAAGGCGCGGTCAGATCGGTTTGCGCATCGGCGGTCGACACGGCGAGAAGCGAGGCGCCGCCGGCCAGGAGGGCGGCGAGGGAAGGGTGCTTTTTCTTGCCCATGATTGCGGTTGCCGGTTCCTTCATTATCGGTTGCTGCGGATTTGTGATCATAAATCTACAGTTGCGGTATGATGCAAGCGCCGGGCCGGGTTTTGGACGCGGCGCCGCCATCGGCAACGTCCGGTGTTGCCCGCAAACCTCACAGGGCCTTCTCCGTGGCCTTTCCAAAACGGACCGCACCCGGCAGGTTCGGCATTATGGACGCAGCCCATCCCGCCCGGCACGCGCCGATCGATTTGCCGCCCGGCAGCCGATTCGTCGACGCCTTCATCATCGACATCAACGGCATGCCGCGCGGCAAACGGCTGGCCGCGGCCGAATGGCGCGGCGCCGATTCGCCCATTGCCTTTTCCGCCAGTTCGCTGGTGCTGGACGCGCGGGGCCACGCGCAGGGTCCGCTCGGGATCGGCACCGAGGACGGCGACCCGGATGGCTTCGGCACGCCGGTGCCCGGCCGCATTGTTCCGGTGCCCTGGTCGCAGGCGGCGGCGCAAAGCCTGCTATCGATGCGCACAGAAACCGGGCCTTTGTGGTTCGATTGCAGGCAGATTCTGGCCAATGTGGTCGCACGCTGCCACGCGGACGGCCTGTTCCCCGTGGTGGCCTGCGAGCTGGAGTTCTATCTCGTCAGCCAGTCGCCGGATGGCACACCCGCGCCGCCCGGCAGCCCCGCCGGTTACCGCCCCGCCGGCGCCGGCCATCTCTGCCCGCAGGCCGTCGAGGCGTTCGCGCCCTTGCTGCACGATTTGCACGCGGCGCTCGCGGCCCAGGGCATCGAGGCCGGCACGATGGTTTCGGAATATGGGCCCGGACAGTTCGAGGTGAATTTGCGGCACGGGCCCGATCCGTTGCGCGCGGCCGACGACGCCGTGCTGCTGCGCCGCGCGGCCCAGGGCGTCGCCGCACGCCATGGTCTGCGCGCCAGTTTCATGGCCAAACCTTACGCCGCGCATCCCGGCAACGGCTTGCACGTCCATGTCAGCCTGGTGGACGAGGATGGCGCAAACCGTTTCGGGGCGGCCGGCGGCCAGACATTGCTGGAACAGGCCGTCGGCGGCATGCAGGCGCTGCACGCCGAGAGCATGGCGCTGTTCGCCCCCAGTTTCTCCGCCTACCGCCGCATGCGGGGCGGCGCCTTCGTGGCGGCCAGCGGCACGTGGGGCGAAAACAGCCGCGCGGTGGCGTTCCGCATTCCCCCTGGCGGGGCCGCGAACCGCCGGATCGAGCATCGCGTCGCGTGCGCGGACGCCAGCCCGCATCTGGTGATGGCCGCGATATTGGCCGGGCTCCACCACGGCGTGACGGCGGGTTTGACGCCCGGCACGCCGGTGCGTGCGCCGACCAACCTGTTTGCCGCGTTGGACGCGTTGGTGGATGGCAAGGTTTTGCCTGGCTATTTTCCAGGCCGTCTGGTGGAATTATTTGCCGCCCTGAAGCGTTCCGAAACGAGTGACCTCTTGCAAGATCCCTCGCCGCAAGAATATTCCTTCTACTTATAAGCAAAAGTTTTTTGGTTCTTTTTTTCAAAAAAGAACTCCTTTTTCTTGTTCGAGAGTTTGCATGCAGGAAGACGCCGACACCGCCCAGCTTCGCGCGCTAGGCTATACCGCGAAATTCGACCGCTCGATGAGCGTTTGGGAAAATTTTGCCCTGGGATTTACCTATTTATCGCCGGTCGTCGGCGTTTATTCCGTCTTCGATGTCGGCATGACGCAAGGCGGCCCGCCGATGCTGTGGTCGTACTTTCTCGCGGCGATTGGCCAGTTCATCGTGTGCCTGACGTTCTGCGAGGTCGTGTCGCAATTTCCGATTTCCGGCGGCCTCTATCCGTGGGCGCGCCGCCTGGTGGGCAAGCGGTGGGCGTGGATGGCCGGGTGGATTTACGGCTGGGCCCTGTTCGCCACCATCGCCGCGGTGGCGACCGGGGCCGGACCGTTTCTGGCAACGTTGCTGGGGTTCGATGCGACGCCCGGCATGACAAGTTCGATTGCATTGGCGCTGGTTCTGCTCTCGACCTTGCTGAACCTGGCCGGGACGCGGTTGCTGGCGCGGGTGGCGCTGTTCGGTTTCGTCTGTGAAATCGTCGGCGCCATCGTGGTGGGTTCCTATCTGCTGCTGTTTGCGCGGCATCAGCCAATTTCCGTCGTGTTCGACACGTTCGGCCTGGGGCATGGCGGATCGTACTGGCCGGCCTTTCTGGCTGCCGCCGTCACCGGGTTATTCACCTGTTACGGATTTGAGGCCTGTGGCGACGTGGCGGAGGAAACGCCCAACCCCGGTGTCAGCATACCGCGCGCCATGCGGGGCACGATCTATGTCGGCATGGCGGCCGCCGCGTTCGTGTGCCTGGCGTTGATTCTGGCGCAGCCGGATATCGGCAAGATCGTCTCCGGCCAGATCACCGACCCGGTGGAACGCCTGCTGCTCACCACATTCGGCCCGCTCGGGGCCAAACTCGTTGTGGCGGTGGTGATGGTATCATTCATCTCCTGCATCCTGAGCCTGCAAGCCGCCGCGAGCCGCCTGGTGTTCGCCTATTCGCGTGACGACATGATGCTGGCCAGTTTCTACTTCGCGAAGATTTCGCCGGCGACCCATGTGCCGATTCGCGCCCTGGTTCTATCCGGCATCGTGGCAGGCTTGATCGTTTGCCTGGGGCTGTTCTTCGCCGATGCGCTGACCGCCATCGTCACCTCGGCCATCGTTGCGATCTATGCCGCGTTCCAGATGATCGTGATCGGCGCGCTGGCCGCCCGCCTGCGCGGCTGGCGCCCCTCCGGCGCCTTCACGCTCGGGCGCTGGGGTGCGGGCGTGAATATCGTTGGGATCGTGTATGGTGTGTGCGCGATCGTGGATATGCTGTGGCCACGAACGCCCGACTCGCCCTGGTATGTAAATTACAGCCTGAGCGTTTCGGTGGCGGCGATGGTGGGGGCGGGTGCGGTTTATATGGTGCTGGGGCGGCCCTATGATCGTGGCGGGGCGCCGGCGGGGGATGCCTGGACGATCCGGTAAGCCAGGCAAAGCGTGTTATTCAGAAGCTTTCAGGATTTTTGAGGGTCCGGCGAAGGATTCCTGGGCGGCTTCTGTGCAGTATCTGTTTTGAAGCCCGGGCGGCTTCCAAGTCAACTCAGGAGATCGCGATGTTTATGAACCAGCGCACCACTCAATCCACCTGCATAGCCTTTGTTTTTGTGGGCCGATTCACCTGACGCTCGGGTCGTGCGCGTCAGGATCGGACCACGGGAGCACGCCCACCCAAACAGACAAAAGTTTTTGCTTCTTTTTTCAAAAAGAAGCCTTCCTTCGTGGCTCCCGCCCACGCCCCTACATTTCACTTCCGCCTTCCATCACCCGTTTCAATCATTGCGAAGAGGCCTCGCTGAGGGAAATCGCTTGCGCCGGGCACTGGCTGACCGCGCGGCGCATGGCATCCTCGTCTTCCGGTTTCACCTCGCTGACACGCACGACGGCGTAGCCGTCATCGTGCAGTTCGAATATTTCGGGGGCGATCCCCAGGCAAATCCCAAAACCGGCGCATATTCGCGAGTTGACATGTACTTTCATGGTCAACCGGCCGCCACCGGGTCGAACTCCAGGTTGATGTGCGTGAGGCCGCGCAGGATGAAGGTTGGCAGATAGCTATAGCGTCGCGCGCCGGCCGGCCCGTGGACTTTCTCCGAAATACGAATGTTGCTGGTGCGGTCGAACATGCGGTTGAGGCTGACGACGGTCTCCGCCCGCGCCAGGGGGGCACCGGGGCAAGCATGGCGCCCGGCGCCGAATGCCAGATGCAACCGCGCGTTCGACCGCCCGAGCTGAAACTCCGCGGGGTTTTCGAATTTGCGGGCATCGCGGTTGGCGGCGCCGTTGGCGATAAACAGGAAGGTTCCGGCCGCGATATCAACGCCACCGACGCGGGTTGGTTGTTTCGCCAATCGGAAGTCGCCCTTGACCGGGCCTTCTGTGCGCAGACATTCCTCGACAAAATTGGGGATAAGCGTGCGATCTTCGCGAAGACGAAGCTGGATGTCGGGGCGCTCGGCGATAAATTGGAACGCGTAGCTGAGCAGCCGCACCGTCGTTTCCTGCCCGGCGGCGAACATGTTGGCGGCGATCCGGGCGACATCGATCGGCTCGGGCACCGAGCCGTCAGGGAATGTGGCTTTCGCAAGTCCCGTAAGGATATCCCCCGCGGGATTGCGCCGGCGGTCCTCGATATAGGCCGAGAAGGTGTCGTACAGAAACGTCAGCGGCGAATGGTCGACTTGCCCGCTCACCCCGCCGACCCCGGGCCCCTCCTGCTCCTGCCGTATGAGGTTGCGGCGGAATTTTATCCGATCTTCGGCAGGCACGCCCAGCAGGTCCGAGACGACGAGTACAGCGAAGGGCTGGGCGAATGCGCCCATCAACTCGCATTCGCCTTTGGAAATGAAACTGTCGATCTGCTGATCGGCCAATCGCCACATGAACGCCTCATTTTCCTTGAGGCGCCTGGGGGTGATCAGCGACATCAGCAACGACCGGTGGGCGCTGTGGGCAGGTGGATCCATCGTCGGCAGTTGATCGTGGAATGGCGTCTTGTCGCGGTAGGTTTCAATCAGCCCCGAAATGTCCTCGCTTTCGTGTCCCTCGAGGGGAATCGGGCAGCCGGCAAATGGTCCGGTGGTCGACATGCAGGAGGAAAAGCGAACAGGATCGTTGTAGACCTCGAGGGCTTCGGCGTAGCCCGTTACCATGACGATGCCCTGATGCGGCTCCCGCACGACCGGAGACTGCTCTCTCAGGTAATCAAAGTAGGGGTATGGATCGTTGACGAACCGGTCGCTGCGGAAGAAATCGTGCGCGTCAAACTCATGGACATTATCGTTCATATTGGCTCCTTATCGTTCCCCGCGCAAACGGACAAAGGTTCTTGCTTCTCTTTTCAAAAAGAAGCCTTGCTCCCTTACGCGCTCAGCAAATCATTCACCGCCCGATAAGCCTGATCAATGGCCACGCTGGTATAGGCCCCCGCCCCCGAATCCGAATTCGCAATCGCAATCCGCCCGAACCGCGCCCGCCCGATTTCGTTTGGCGCCTGTCCCGGCGCCCAGTCCGGATCGAATAGCGAGTTGTATTCGTAGGCATACCCATGCGGCCACCGGTTTACCGTAATGGCGGTGATATCGTGCGCCGGATCAAAGCCCCCCGGGCCCAGCGCGCGGCCCAATTGGTCGCGGATGTTGCGCTCGAACGTTTCGAACGACGTGGCCAACAGTTCCGCGCGGCCGGCGCGGTTTTGCGCGCGCTCGTCGAGGCCGGGTTGGCATGGGGTGCGCACCATGAATAGCAGAACAGGGTCGTCCGGGCCGGCGACGCTGCGATAACCGCCGATATTGGTGACTGGATTGAGCCGCATCGAAACCCAGTAGCCGGCCGGCGAATACATGGCCGACACGCCGAGTTTCTTGAACGCGCGCCAATTTCGTAGCGCGACGCTGGTATAAACCAGGGGTGTTTTCACCAGATAATGCAGCGCCTCCTTCTGTGGCGCCGGCAAGGTCGGGCACAGATACGGTATCATCATGTTCCAGCACGCCAGGACGCACTGCCCGGCGCTGACCTGATGGAGTTGGCCGAACCGCGTGTAGACGATGTCGGCGCCCTGGGACTGCTCCGCCGTCCCCGTATTGCGCACGCCCACCACGATGCTGGAAAGCCGGATGCGCACCGGATTGCCGGGGCGATCCAACTGCGTGTAATCGGCGGGCGCGGTCACGATATCCGCGGCGCTGTGGCCGGGAAGCACGCCGGGCACGAGGTCGCGCACCAGCAGGCGGGCGATCGTTGCATTCCCGTCGGGGAAGTGAAACTTGTAGGAGCCGCCATCGGCGTAGCCGCCGCCGGTGTAGCCCATGCGCGGCGCGCGGCCTGGTTTGAGGTGCAGATCGTCGAAGCCGGGGAAGCCGAATCCCCACGCGTCCAGCGCCGGCACGGCATCGATGCCGACGCCCCATTCGTCATGCGTGAATTGCTGGAATACCGTCAGCACGCCGGGGTCCACGCCCAGCACCTGCAACATGTATTGGCCGTAGCTGATGCGCGACAATTTGTCCTTCTTCTGCGCATCGGTCAGCCCGGGCATGGCTGCGCCCTTGCCACCGAAAACGCGGGCCACGTCCTGCTTCACCTTGTCGCTCAGCGGCGCCGCTTTCAGCAATTCATCGACGGGCTTCTTGCCGAGGCCCACCACCAGACGATCGCTGCCGAATGCCTCGCGCTGGAAGAAAATGCCGGTCCCCATGCCGTGGGAGGGGTAGAAATCGTCATTGGTGCAGGTTGCTTGCAATGCCAGCGGATCGATGCCCAGCGTGCGGATCAAACCGTCCGCCACCTTGCTGTAGGGATAGGGCGAGTCGATTTCCAAGGTGCCGCCATTCATCAGGCTGAGGCGCTGGCCGAACAGGTATTCGTTGCGCTTGGCATGGCCGCCGAAATCGTCGTGGTTCTCCAGGATCAGGATGCGGGCGCCGGGCTTTTGCTGGCGGAAGAAATAGGCGGCGGAAAGTCCGCTGATGCCGCCGCCGACGACCACCAGGTCATACGCCTCGCGCGGCGCAGGTGTTTTGCCGGCCGCCGCCCAGAAATCGCCATCGCGCAAACTGTGCGCCGCTTCGAACGAACCCGGATGGCTGCCGCGCAAACCGTTCAGCCGCGGCGGATAATATCCAGCTGTGTCCTGCGGCGCCACGTGCGCGGCCGAGCCCCAGGCGGGCGCGAAGCCGCCCAGGCCCGCCGCCATCGCCGCCGCGCCAAGCAACGTGCCCCCCAGAAAATCGCGCCGCTCGATCGGGCGGTCCATGCCCAAATCGTGATCCCGAGGGGATTTCCTGTCCGCCATAACGCCCGCACCGCCTGTTACCCGCCATCGCAGGGTAGCAAACGGCATTCGACCGCGGCAAGTCCGCGCTGTCCCGGCGCGTCCGAAGCTGACTCGCCGCGCGCGAAATGAGTCGCTTGATTTTGCAACGTCGCGCGCGCGTGGTATCGCCCCGCCATGCCTCTCGACGCCCGCGCGCCCGCCCTGCGCCCATGCCCCGGCGTGCGCATCGAGGGCCTGTCGCTGCACTTTGGTGCGCAGCCGTTGTTCGACGGTCTCAGCTTCGATCTGCAAGCCGGCCGGCTCACCGCGCTGCTTGGCGAAAGCGGCGTGGGCAAAACCACCCTGTTGCGCGTGGTGGCCGGGCTGGAGGCGCCGGAACGCGGCCGCGTGGCGGCCAGCGACGCGCAGCCGCTCGCCGGGCGCGTCGCGTTCATGGGCCAGCAGGACCTGCTGCTGCCATGGCTTTCGGCGTTGGGGAACGTTACGTTGGGCGCCCGCCTGCGCGGCGAGCGGCCGGATCGCGATCGGGCGCTGTCGCTGTTGGGCCGCGTGGGACTGGCGGATCGCGCGGACGCGTCGCCGGAGGCGCTCTCCGGGGGCATGCGTCAGCGCGTCGCATTGGCGCGCACCTTGTACGAGGACCGGCCGATCGTCCTGATGGACGAACCATTTTCCGCGCTGGACAGTTTGACCCGCGCGCGCATTCAGGCGCTGGCGGCCGAGCTTCTGGCCGGCCGCACGGTGTTGCTGATTACGCATGATCCTTGGGAGGCATGCCGGCTGGCCGATGTGCTGCTGGTGCTGCAAGGCAATCCGGCCACGCTGAGCGCGCCCCTTGTTGTCGGCGGTGCCACGCCACGCGCGGTGGATGACGCAAATGTGCTGACGACACAAGGGAAGTTGCTGAAGCAGCTGATCGGGGAAGAGAAATGAAAGCGGCTGGGGGCGTTCTGCGTCCCTGCCTGACCTGCCTGGGCCTGGTTGCCATCTGGTGGGCCGCGCAGGCAATATTACAGCTGCCGCCCTACCTGCTTCCCGGCCCGCCGGAAATGGGACGAGCCCTTTGGGACAACCGCGGCACATTGGCCGGCGGGACGCTCACGACATTTACCGAAACGTTGCTCGGCCTCGTGATCGGCACTGCGTTGGGCGCGATTTCGGCGCTGCTGATGGTCGCCTCCGGCCATTTGCAGCGGTGGCTGCTGCCGGTGCTGCTGCTGAGCCAGGCAGTGCCCGTTTTTGCCTTGGCGCCGCTGCTGGTGCTTTGGTTCGGCTTCGGCATTGCCAGCAAAGTTGTCATGGCGGTGCTGGTCATTTTCTTTCCCGTCATGTCCGCCACGTTCGATGGTTTGCGCCGCGTGCCGGCGGGCTGGCTGGACCTGGCCCACACGATGAATGCGGCGCCGTGGCGAACGCTGGTTTTCGTGCGGCTGCCGGCGGCGTTGCCGTCGTTCGGGTCCGGCCTGCGCGTGGCCGCCGTGTTCGCGCCGATTGGCGCGGTGATCGGCGAGTGGGTCGGCGCGTCCTCCGGCCTGGGTTATATCATGTTGAACGCGAACGCGCGGGTGCGAACCGATTTGATGTTCGCCGCCCTGGTTGTTTTGAGTCTAATGACCATTACGTTATGGTGGGCGGTAGATCGCAGTGTGCGCCGTCTGCTGTATTGGAGCGCGCCCTGATATGATAAAAGTTTTTTGGTTCCTTTTTTCAAAAACGAACTACGTCCTTCCTTTGGTCAAGCCTGCCACAGCATGACACCAAATGACTGGCCGCCGCTCAACCTTGACGAACTGGCCCCGGTCATCGCCAAGTATCCGGATCTCTCGCCGCCGCGCGCCGTCATTTGGCAAAGCCCCCGGCCGTTCGCGGCCAGCGGCATTGTGGTATGCGGGGGCGCCGAAATATTCGTCAAGCGTCACCACCGCTCCGTTCGCACCGGGCTCGAGCTCACGGAAGAGCATGCTTTTATGAAACATCTGCACGCCGCCGGCGTGCCGGTGCCGCAGGTGATAAGCCGCCCCGACGGCGGCGGTGCAAGCGAATACGGTGACTATACCTATGAACTTCACCGCAAGTCGGCCGGCCGCGATTTGTATAGAAACGAAGTGAGCTGGACACCGATCGGCGGCCCGCACCATGCCGCGGCGGCCGGCCGCGCGCTGGGCGCGCTGCATCGCGCCGCTTCCGGCTACGCGGCACCGCCGCGCCGCGCCGAATTGCTGGTTGCCGATTGCCGCCTCACGACCGCGCCCGATCTGCTGCAAGCCATTGCCGCGCGGGCCGCCGAACAACCCGCGCTGGCCGCGGCGCTCACCAACCGCCCGTGGCGGAACGATGTCGAACGCGCGTTGCTGCCCTGGCACGCAACGCTTCTGCCGCACCTGCCGGCGCTGACTCCATTATGGACGCACAACGACTTTCACGCCTCCAACCTGTTCTGGAATGCCGACGGCAGCGTCGCCACCATTCTCGATTTCGGCCTCGCCAACCGCACCAGCGCGGTGTTCGATCTGGCAACCGCCATCGAGCGCAACGCCATCGCCTGGCTCGACCTTGCTGATGGCACCACGGACATCGGCCACGTCGAACTCGCGCGTGCGCTCATCGCGGGTTATTGCGACGCCTATGATCTAACACCGGAACAGATGTGTGTGCTACCGCATCTGCTGCCCCTGGTGCATGTTGAATTCGCCCTATCGGAGCTCGCCTATTTCCACGGCGTTACCCGATCCGCCAGCAACGCCGAGCTGGCCTACACGGCGTTCCTACTCGGCCACGCAAACTGGTTTTCCATGCCTGAAGGACAGGACTTTCTCGGTTCGATCACACGCTAAATCTTCTTCTTTCGCCGTGCACCAGGGCTTCACAATCTCTCCGCCATAGACCCGACTGACGGCGCCTGTTGACAATAGCCAAGGCGATCTGCCAACCTCCAGCCATCCAAGGGGAGCCCTGAAAAGGGCTGAGACACCGTTGGCCCTGTCCCGAAAGGTGCAGCGCAGCACGGAAACCCTGCCGAAGCGATCCGTCATCACGGGCGCTCGGGGAACCTGATCCGGGTCGTACCGGCGGAGGGACTGGAGTGGGAGACGTCGTCCGTCCGCGATCCTGCTGTCCCGCCGTGCTTTATGGGTGGGAGGCGTCGATTTTGCTGAATATGAAATGGAGACCAGCACGCGGCACGGTGGCTTGCCTCGTCGCCGCCTTCATGGCGCCGCCCGTAGCCACGCTCGCACAAACGGTTCCGCCGCCGCCGGAAAAGCAAACCCCCGAAAAAGTGATCGTGCGCGCGCCATTACGATCCGCCACAGGCGTCACCGGAACCGCCCCCGGCGGCGGCCTCATTTCCGAGGAGACCGTTCCGAAATCGCAAAGCACTGTCTCGGTGGATTTCATCGCCAAGCAGGTGCCCATCGCCAATAGCTTCAGCCTGCTGCAACTCGCGCCCGGCGCCAACAGCGCCACCGCCGACCCGTACGGCCTCAGCCCCAATGTCAACATCACGTTACGCGGCCTTAACGGCGACGAAGTGGCCTACCTTCTCGAAGGCGCGCCGCTGAACGACATCGGCTATTATTCCGGTTATCCCAGCCAGTGGGTGGACAGCGAGAATATCAAAACGATCGCCCTCGCGCAGGGCACCTCGGATCTCGACACACCCACCATCAACGCCACCGGCGGCCTGATCAACATCCAGTTGCGTGATCCCAGCCCCACGCCAGGTGGCCTGCTTGCCGCCAATTACGGTTCCTACAATTTGGTGCGCGGCTTTGCGCGCATCGATACCGGCCTGATCGGCGGCACCGGTGTCAGCGGATTTGTATCGTTCAGCCAAACCCAGGCCGACAACGACCGCGGCCCGGGCACCAACCACCGCCAGCACATCGACTACAAATTCACCAAGGATTTCGCCGACGGCAGCCACATTGCCGTCGTCGGATCCTACCACGACGCCATTCTGAGCAGCTATCCGCTGGTTTCTCTCGCCAACTGGAACGAATATGGCAAGGGCGGCCCCAATGTTTACGATTCGAGCTTCCATCCCGGCGACACCTATTACTGGAAACTCTACCAGCAACCCTGGCGTGACGTGCAAATCAGCGCACCCGCCCACATCGTTCTGACCGACGCACTCAGCCTCGATACCACCCCCTATTTCGAGCACGGCTTCGGCAACACGCCCTATGGCGATATCCTTTACAACACCGGCCAGGCGCAAGGCACGCAGCCGATCCCGTTCCTCAATCTGCCCAATGCGCAAAATGGCCAGGCGCTCGTCATGGGCGACTATATCGGCAATCAGTATCGTGCCGGTATCGTTTCAAAAATCACGGCGGACTTCGGACCCAACACGCTGGTCGCCGGCTGGTGGTACGACTATGCGGACGATTACGACCCGGAACCTTTCACCCAGGTAAGCCCCGCCGGCGAACCTGCCAGCGTGTGGGGATTTCCCTTCACCATCAAAACCCCCAGCGGCACCAATTTCTCCACCCAGGAAGCCCACACCATCGAACAGGCGAACGTCTTGTTTCTGGCCGACACGCTCAGCCTGCTCGACAACACCCTGCAAGTCGATGCGGGCCTGAAATACGCCATGGTCAACCGCAACGGCACCAACGGCCTGCCCGGCCCGCAATACAAGGTGGGCCTGAACAGCAGCGAAATGCTGCCGCGCGCCGCCATCCGCTACAAGCTGACACAAACGCAACAGCTATTCGCCAGCGTCTCCACCAACTTCCGCTCGCCGGTGGAATATGTCCTGTATAACAGCTACGACGGCTTCGGCAATCTGTACAGCAAGGGCACAAACCAGGCCGACGAATACGCCATCTCCGAAGAACTCGGCTACCGCTACCAGGGCAAGGCTCTCGACGCCGCCATCACCTTCTTCAACTACAATTTCACCAATCGCCAGGTCGCCACCACCATCGACGAAGGCGGCGCGCTGATCGGCTCCAACATCAACGCCGGCGGCCAAACCTCCCGCGGCGTGGACGCCGAGCTGGGCCTGCGCCCTGTCCAGCACTGGCGCCCCTACATCTCCGCCGAATATCTGCACGCCACCATCGACAACGATTTCGCCACCGCGGCGACCAACCAGGCCGGCCAGGCAACGACCGACTATCTCCCCACCCAGGGCAAAATCGCCGTCCGCAGCCCCGCTTTCCAGGGCGCCATCGCACTCGATTACGACAACGGCACGTATTTCGGGAATATCGCGGTGAAATACGTCAGCAGCCAATACGCCACCTTCATGGACGACGAAAAAATCCCAGGCCACACCCAGGCCGACGCCACGCTCGGCTTTCGCCTGCCCGACATCGGCGCCGTGCACCACCCCGAAGCCCGGCTGAATTTCATCAACCTCACCGACGCCAAATTCCTCTCCGGCGTCGCCACCGTCACCCCCAACGCGCTTGACACGGTGGGCCGCAATGGCGGCACCGTCGCCGGCAGTTCGCCCAGCTTCTATATAGGCCCCGGATTTGCCGCCGTGCTCACGCTGGTCGCCGGCTTTTGAAAGGAAAAGGAAGAATGTTCTTTTCTGAAGAAAAGAACCAAAAGACTTTTGCTCTTGGCGCAATCCCCGACTTATCGGTGTTGGCTCCCACCGTTCGTGCAGCCGAACAGATAAAAGTCTTTTGGTTCTTTTCTTCAGAAAAGAACGACTTTCTTTGCTCATGCCACTAACCCGCCGCCGCCTGGGCCTGCTCGCCGCCGCCGCCGCCGCCGCCGCGCCGGATCGCCTCACAATCCTGCTCGACTGGTTCATCAATCCCAATCACGCCCCCATCTTGGTTGCGCAACAAACCGGCGCCTTCGCCCGCCAGAACCTCGCCGTCGAGCTGATCGCCCCCGCCGACACCAGCATGCCGCCCAAACTCGTCGCCGCCGGCCACGCCGATATCGGCCTGACCGACCAGCCGCACTTCCACGAACAAATCGCCGGCGGCCTGCCTCTGCTGCGCATCGGCGCCCTCATCGACCGCCCGCTCGCCACCCTGGTCGCGCTGCGCCGCAACGGCATTACCTCCATCGCCTCGCTCCGCGGCAAACGCATCGGCCACGGCCCCGGCGACGCCGAACGCGCCATGGTCGGCGCCATGCTGGCCCGCGGCGGCGTTGCCCTGGCCGACGTTGAGATGATCGATGTCGGCGAACAACTCACCGTGGCCCTCCTGATCGGCCAGGTCGACGCCGTTACCGTCTACCGCAACTTCGAATTGCTCGAACTGCGCAGCACCGGCGCCGAGCCGATCGCTTTCGACTATGAAACCAACGGCGTCCCCTGGTTCGAGGAACTCATCTTCGTCACCGCCACGCGGCGCGCCGCCGACCCCCGCCTGCCCCGCTTCCTCACCGCCGTGCACGAAGGCGCCGCGCGCCTCCGCACCGACCCCGAAGCCGCCTGGCAACTTTGCGCCACCGCCCAACGCGACCTGCAAACACCCCTGAACCACGCCGCCTGGCGCGCCACCGTGCCCTACTTCGCCGCCGATCCGTTCGCGCTTGACACCGCCCGCTACGCCGCTTTTGCCGCGTTTCTGGCGCGGAGCGGCATCATCCCGGGGGCGCCGGCGGTCGGCAGCTATACGCGGGTGCTGCGGGCGGGGTGAGGTAAGGACAAAAAGTAGTTCTTTTTTGAAAAAAAGAACCAAAAAACTTTTGTCTGTGGGGGTGGGTGGCGTATCGCCGTCGCCGGTGCTAATCCGCCGGCACGTCGGAGCGTAGCGCAGTCTGGTAGCGCATCAGTCTGGGGGACTGGGGGTCGTGGGTTCGAATCCCGCCGCTCCGACCATTTTAAGCAGCCCCTAAGCCGCCAAGCGCTTCCTTCAGCGGCCCGAGCCATGGTTCGAAATTGCGCCACTGCTCCAGCGCCTCGCGAAAGATCGGGCGGCGGACCTGTTCGGCGCTGGGCGTTACGACGGCGCGGTCGGTTTCCCAAAAGCGCAGGCAGCCTTCTTCGAAGGGCAGGCCGCAATAATCCAGCAGACGGCGGATTTCCGTTTCGGTATCCTCGACCAGGCGTTCATACTGCACGAAATGAACGCGCCCCGGCAGAACTTCGTGGTAGTGCTCCATCATGCCGACATAGCCGGTGTAGTAACGGCCGATTTCGCCGAGATCATAGGAAAACGCGGCGTCGGTGGGCAGCAACTGCTTGAACATGGCGAAGCCGGCGGCCATCGGCGCGCGGCGTATGTCGATGATTTTCGCGTGCGGCAGGATCAGGTGGATCAGGCCGATATCGAGCCAGTTCCACGGCCGCTTGTCGATGAAATAGGGCCGCCCGGTTTGCCGCCACACGCCGGCGTTCTTGATGAAGCGCGCACCCAGCGCCGCCAATTCGTCCGGCGTCAGGTCCAGCACGCATTCCGGATAGGCCGTGGGCGTCACGATGCACCGGCTGAGCGTAAGTTCGCGGATGATGTCGCCCATCACCGGCAATTCGCGGGTGCCCTCGACCAGGCTGTGGCTGGCGAGAATTTGTTCCAGCAGCGTGGAGCCTGCGCGCGGCATGCCGACAACGAAAATCGGCGTATCCGCGGCCGCCGGATCGGGTTTGTTTCCCGGTTTCTCCCCCGCGCGTGCGGCAAAAGTCTCTGCGGTAAACACCGCGCGGAGCCGGCGCACGCGTTCCGCCGAGGCCTCCGGATCGTGGGCTTTCGAGGTATTGGCGACTTCCGCGCGAAACGCCCGCGCGCCGTCTTCGTAGGCGGCGAAGCTGCCGGCAAAATCCGCCCTGCGTTCCAGCGCGTGGCCGAGCGCATACGCCATGTGCCATCGGCCGGAATGATCGAGCGCGGTGCCGGCGAGATGCACGCGCATCGCCGCCACGTCCTCGTCGGTCAGATACGCTCCTTTCAGGTCCGCAAGCCCCCAGTAGGCGTCGCCATACGCCGGCGCCAGGGCGAGGCTTCTACGGTAGGCCTTCAGGCTCTCATCGCGGCGGCCGAGGAAGCGCAACGTGTTGCCGTAGGAGCGCCATGCCACCGCATTGCCCGGCTCGTCCTTGATGATCATTTCGAACAGATCGATCGCTTCGTCGTACTTGCCGATCTGCACGAGGCAATCGACCAGGATCAGGCGATACTCCCGGTTATGCGGGTTGGCCGCGCGCAGCCGCTCGGCTTCGGCGGCCGCCTGCACATAGTTGCGCCGATCTTTCAGAAGGTTGGCGTAGTCATACCGCGCACGGGTGTAGCCCGGCGACAGATCCAGCGCGCGCTCCAGCAGCTTTTGCGCCGTAATGACGTCGTCGGCACGCCATTCGTACAGCGCCAGCAGCCGCATGGCGACGACATCGGTGGGGTCGCGGAACAGGCGATTGCGCAACAGCGTCATCTCGCGGCCCTCCGGCACATCGGCAAGTACTTCGCGCAGCTTGCGCTCGGCCTTGTCGATTTTCGCCGGCGAACGTTCGCCAGCCGCCTTCGGCCACGCCTTGCCGTCATCGTTGCCGATTCGATCGGCGGCTGCGACCGCCTCGGCCGCCGCCCGATCCTCGCCGGCCAACCGCAGCAACTCCGCCAGTTTGCGCCACGCGCGGGCGTGGCCGGGCGCCGATGACGTCGCCTCGCGGAGGCGCTCCAGCGCCGATCGGTGAAAGCCCATCGCGGCGCTGGTCAAACCCAGTTCATAAAGTTCCGCGGGCGTGTGGGTGCGGGCTCTCCGCGGCGGCTCCTCCTTCTCCGCCGTCGCTGCGGCGGGGCGCGGCGGCGGTGGGAGCGCATCCAGGCGCACCGGCGATGCGGGAAAAAGGGCAGGGCGAACCGCGGGCGGCATGCGCACCGCGCTTCCGGCGAGGGTGAGTTCAGGCCCGGCTTGCAGAAGGGGTCGTCGCAGGTCTCGCACGTTCCGGTTCGTCTTTCATGGCATCGCCCCGAGCAATACCGCCCCGTTGGCGCTTTGACCACCGGCAAAGCGCGCGTCCCCTATTCTTCGCAAAAGCCGTCTTTCGCGGAAAAGGCGTTCGTCCTTGGCAGGAAAAGACCGGCGACACGGGCCGCCGGCCTTCCCGCAAGCAGAAACCGAACTTGCATCCCCGGCTGGCGCCGCGAATGCAGGCGGCTGCCCGCTATTGGGTAATGGCGATGTCGATGGTCGCCACCAGCTTCAGATTGTATCCCTGCCATTTCTTCGCAACGAGATCTCCCTGCACCACGTCCTCGTCTCCCACCGCTTTCTTGGTCTCCAGCGTGTAATCGATATCCTGGAACGTGAAAGTAACGCCTGTGCAGCCTCCGATCGAGCCGGTGCTCGTACCGGTTCCGACTTTCGCATACATCGTCTTTTTCGGCAGGCCGGTCCATTTCTCTGTGGGCGGCTCACCGCAGGTGGACGAATTGTACCAGGTGTCGCCAAGAAGCAGGATCTTCTCCTTATAGTAGCTGCCCGTAGAAATATCCGCGCTGAACGTCTCGGTCACCGTGTAGTTCGTGTATTTCGGGTCACGGACGGGGCTCTTAACGTGCGCGGTCACTGGCATACCCTTGGCGGAAATCGCCAGGTGGATGTTCGGCGCCCGCTCCGCCGCCAGAGCCGGCGCCGCAAGCACGCTACACATGGCCACACTCGCAAGAAGAGTTGTTCGTAAAGTCATATTGTGTCCCCTAAAGCATCGGGGGGCCATTCGATAACACGGCGCCATGCTTCAGAGCCGCGCGGTTTCACCCTGTGCCCCAGGGAGTGTAACCTGGACGTCATGGTTAACATGCGGTCACAAACAGGCAACGGGAAAGAGTTCGATTTTGCAAAAAAATGTTGGCGCGCGGCACAGCGAGGGCCGCGGGCTTCATTGTTTCCTGGTGGCGCCACAAAATAGGGCAGGCCGGCATCAAATTTTGGAAACGACGGCGCGGGTCACGATTCGATGTGCTTCAATTTCCAGCGGCCGCCGTAGCCGCAACAGCCGAAGTCGTTACTTACCCTCGTCGATGAGCCAGTTAATGGTGACTTTTCCATCCTGGGTTGTCTTCATTCTGGCCTTCACCTTCACGTGGGCGGCCGGCATGGCCGCATGATAGGCGCCAATAATAGCCTGCGCGGCGGCCCGGAGCCGACTGTCGGGGAGGGCGTCGCCAGGTTTCAGGCCGGTCGCCGTTTCCAGGGCGGCGCCAGAAATTGTTTTGTCACCCTCGAAATTTTGTGACGCAACACGCCGCGTCGCCTCGCCCGGCGCGGCATCGTTGCTCTTGAAGTCGAACAAGACCCACACGCGCCCGTTCTTCTCGGCCATGGTGGTGAACAATTGGCCGTCGATGTGCCGGGCTTTCAGGTCGACGCCGAGGGCCTTGGTGTCGGCCACGATATCGGCCTCGGTAACGCGGGCGCCTTCCTTATCCTTGAGTCGTGCCACCAACGCGTCCGGATCGACCCCTTTGACGCCACTCAGCCGGAACCCGTTCAATATATAGGTTCGCGGCGCTGCCGGAGGCGCGACGGGTGTCCCGGTGGCGACCCCGGCCGCGCATGAAGCCGCCAGCATGGCGGCCAGCCGTTTTCCCGATATCGTCACGTCCCCTCCCAAACGCCGCCGCGCCTCATTGCCAACCCCGATGTGCCGCGCTGCCACGGAAAAGTGCAAAAGTTTTTTGGTTCTTTTTTTCAAAAAAGAATTGCTTGGCCTGAAATGAGCCGGCGGCCCATTGCACGACTGCGCGCACCGCCCTAGACCGAGGGAGTCGTCCGGCGGAACCATACGCGGACGCCGTCACACTCTATGTCCGGGAAAAGACAAAAATGAAAACCTCAATCCAGAAAGCCTCGCTCGCCGCCGTCACGTTCATGCTGCTCGCAGGCTCGGCCAATGCGGCCAAACTGTGCAAGCTGACCGGCAGTTACAGCGACGATTATGACTCGACAACATCGATCAAGGGCAAGAAAGGCACGATTCTCAATACCCTCATTTGCCCCACGGAATATACGTTCAAGATTTCCGACGAGACCCAGACGGGCTTCAATGTCGCCGGCAAGAACAAGACGAAGTCCTGCGGCACCTTCAACGCCTCACTCACATTCATGGGCAGTTGTAACGTGTTCGGCGGCACCGTGAATATCGACGGCACGCCTTATTCGGACACGTTCACCAAGGAAGGCGCGCCGGCACATCGGCAGCCGGCGATTCCCACGGGCCTCACCAAGGGCATGCAGTAAGGCTCCCGGGGGCGGCCTGGACGCACCAGGCCGCCCTACCGCTGGTCGTGACATGAAGGAAGGCGTTCTTTTTTTCAAAAAAGAACTGCTTCCTTTTGTCTTTGCTTCCTAATGCGGGCTGCCATTACCCCTGCGCCAGAATACTCCTGATCCGGCTCGCCAATTCCTCCAGCGCGAACGGCTTGGTCATCACATGCATCCCCGGCGTCAGATGCCCGCCTCTCACTACGGCGTTTTCCGCGTAGCCCGTAATGAACAGCACGCGCAGCCCCGGCCGCAGCGCCATGCCGGCATCCGCCAGTTGCCGCCCGTTCATGCCGCCGGGCAACCCGACGTCGGTCACCAGCAGATCGATGCGCGCCGCGGATTCCAGAACAGCCAGCCCCGATCTGCCATCTTCCGCTTCGATGGCAATGTAGCCGAGTTCCTCCAGCACCTCCACGGCCAGCATTCTCACCGCGGGCTCATCATCCACCACCAGCACCGTTTCGCCCCCTTCGGCCCGCGCCACATCCGCCGGCGCGGCGGATGTTTCGTTTTCCGCCGCCGCGTCGAGATTGCGCGGGAAATACAGGCACACCATCGTGCCATGACCCAGCTCGGAATAAATCCGCGCCTGCCCGCCCGACTGGCGCACAAAGCCATACACCATGCTCAGGCCCAGCCCGGTCCCCTCGCCCAGCGGCTTGGTGGTGAAGAACGGGTCGAACGCCCGCGAAACGACATCCGGGGTCATGCCGCCCCCCGTATCGCTGACGCACAGCGACACATATTGCCCCGCCGGCAAATCGCGCGCCCGCGCCGCGCGCTGATCGAGCCATCGGTTTGCCGTCTCGATCGTCAGCCGGCCGCCATCCGGCATGGCATCGCGCGCATTGATGCACAGATTGAGCAGCGCGTTTTCAAGCTGGTTCGAATCAACCGTAATGCTCCACAAGCCGGCGGCCGCCACGAACTCCATGTCGATCGCCGGGCCCACGGTGCGGCGAATCAGCTCGGCCATATCGGAAACAAGCCTGTTCGCATCACAGGGTTTGGGGTCGAGCGTCTGTCGCCGCGAAAACGCCAGCAGCCGGTGCGTCAGCGCCGAGGCCCGCCGGGCTGCGCCGTTCGCAGCATGCAGATACCGGTCCAGATCGCCGAGCCTGCCCTGCGCCAGGCGCACCTGCAACCGCTCCAGACTGCCCGAAATGGCCGTCAGCAAATTGTTGAAATCGTGCGCCAGGCCCCCGGTCAACTGGCCGACCGCCTCCATTTTCTGCGCCAGA
>CAJCIS010000049.1 GCA_903970435.1 Acidobacteriota bacterium
CGCTTTGGCGCTGCTGCTCCGATTGCGCGACCGCCGGCACCGGCTGCCGGCGGCGGCTTGCTTGTTCTCGCCGTGGACCGATCTGGCGGTGACCGGGGCGTCGGTGAAGGCGAATGCGCGGCGCGAGGCGATGTTCTGGGCACCGGGATTTTCCGCCGCGGCCGCGTTCTATGTCGGCACCGCCGATGCGCGCACCCCGCTGGCCTCGCCGCTCTACGGCGAATTGCGCGGATTGCCGCCGCTCGTGATCCATGTCGGCGACCGCGAAACATTGCGCGACGACAGCACGCGGCTGGCGGAACGGGCCCGCGCCGCGTGCGTGCGGACCGAACTGCGCGTGTGGCCGGTGGTCCCGCATGTGTGGCAATTGCTGCACGGATTTGTGCCGGAAGCACGTGAGTCGCTGCTGCAGGCAGCCTTATTTTTGAAGGATGCGCTGCGCGAGGCTGCCATCCACGCGCCGCATGAGACGTCTGAACCGGTGAACTGAGGGCGCGCCATGCTCGATGCCGCGATCGCTCCGGACGTGTCCACGGCCGTCGAAACGGCCGATGTGCTGATCATCGGCACCGGATTTTCCGGGCTTTGCATGGCGATCAAGCAACAGGACGACGGCAACAGGGATTTTCTGATCCTCGATGAGGCCCAGGAGGTCGGCGGCACTTGGCGCGACAATCATTATCCGGGCTGTGCGTGCGATATACCGTCGCATTTATATTCGCTGTCGTTCGCGCCGAAGGCCGACTGGAGCCGGATGTATCCGAGCCAGCCGGAGATATTTGCGTATATGCGTGATGTGGCCGCGCGGTTCGGTCTGCGGGACAAAATCCGGTTCGGCGCGAAAATGCAGGCGGCCGCGTGGGACGATGCGCGGGCGGTCTGGGTGGTGCGCACGCAGGACGGGCGGCACTTCGAGGGGCGCGTGCTGGCGTGCGGCATGGGCGGCCTGCATGTGCCGCTGATACCGGAATATCCCGGCCACGCGCGCTTTGCCGGTCCGCGTTTTCATTCCGCGGCATGGGACCATGGGGTGGACCTGACCGGCAAGCGCGTGGCGGTGATCGGAACCGGCGCCAGCGCCATCCAGTTCGTGCCCGAAGTGGCCAAGCAGGCGGGGCAATTGTATTTGTTCCAGCGCACGCCGCCGTGGATCATTCCCCGGCCGGATTATGCGTTCAGCGAAGCCCAGTTGCGGCGCCTGAAAAATCCGCTGTTCCGGCGGCTGTTCCGTACCTGGATCTATATTCTTCAGGAAATCCGCGCACCTGCGTTTCTCGGCAGCAAGCGCCTGGCGGCGGCCGGGCAGAAAATGGCGCGTGACCATCTGGCGCGCCAGATACGAAAGCCCGCCCTGCGGCAGGCACTGATGCCCGACTATACAATGGGCTGCAAGCGCGTGCTGCTCAGCAACGATTATTATCCTGCCTTGAGCCGCGAGAACGCGGAGGTGGTGACGCGGTCCATATCGGAAATCCGCCCGGATGCGATTGTTACGCAAGACGGCCGGGTGCGCGAGGTGGACGTGATTATTTACGGCACCGGGTTTCATACCACCGACAGCCTCTCCGCGCTGGATATTACCGGGCGGAACGGTGTGACATTGCGCGAGGTGTTTTCCGGCGGCATGCATGCCTACTGGGGCATTACGGTGCCGGGTTTTCCGAATCTGTTTCTGATGATGGGGCCGAATACCGGGCTCGGTCATAATTCCATGGTGCTGATGATCGAGGCGCAGGTGCGCTACAGCATGAGCGTGCTGCGCGGCCTGCGGGCAAAGGGCTGGCGCGCGGCGGATGTGCGCGCGGATATGGAGGCGGCGTTCAATACGAAATTGCAAGGGCGCCTGGCGCGCACGGTGTGGCAAACGGGTGGGTGCAGGAGCTGGTATCAGGATGAGAACGGCAAGAATACGACGCTGTGGCCGGGATATACGTTCAGTTATGTGTGGGGGACAAGGAAAGCAAAGTTGGGAGAGTATGAGAAGGTGAAGTGAAGGAAGTCGTTCTTTTTTGAAAAAACGAACCAAGTAACTTTTGCTGTTGCTCGTTGTTGCCTGTCCAAGCGTGGGTAGATCGGGAGTGCCCGCAACAGTCAAAGGTTCTTTAGTTCGTGTTTAAACACAACCTGCTTGCATGCTGCTCTTTCGCGAAATGCGCGAAGCTACTTCGTATGAATTTATCCACTAGAGCGGCCTCAGCCTGACTGGCGAGAGGTGACGCTGGACAAGGCCTACGTCCGCTGTTGGCCGGAAGCGAACGGCTTTGTTACGACCAGACCGGGGAATAAAATCGCGCCTCGTTCAGTAGGCATAAGTCCAGTGGCAGGGGTACGTTCATATTGCGACGTTAGCGGTACGGCTTCGGCCGACTATGCTAGTGCGAAATGATTTGCCCGATAAGCCAAAAGACAAAAGTTTTTTGTTTCTTTTTTTCAAAAAAGAAATACTTCCTTCCTTCGCCTTCTCGTTACTTAAAAATCGCCCCCCGCACCCTGTCCCCCACCCGGATATCCAGCTTCGCCGTCAGCCCCCCCTGCACTTCCAAGGTCGCGCGCACCGCACCGCCGCTGGGAATCATCGCTTCACTTTCCGGCACCGTATCTTCCGCGATGTGGGTAATTGTGCCGTCGGGGCCGATGAAAATCATGTCCTCGGGCACGGGGCAGTTTTTCATCCACATGGGCACGTCGCGCGGGGCGCCCCAGTCGAAGAACATGCCGGTGCCGGCTGGGATGGAGGTGCGGAACATCTCGCCGATTGCCTGTTCCTGCGGCGTGGTTGCCAGTTCTACGCTGAATTCGTGCGACGGGCCGCCGTGGCCGGAGATCACCATCTTGGTTTGCGGCAGGGTGGGTTGCGGACCGGATTGCGCCGCGGCGATCGCCGGCGGGAGCACGGCCGCGAGGAGTAGGGCAGGCAAACGCATGGGTCAGGCATCCTTCAGGGCGGCCGCGGCCAGGGCGGTGATTTCGGGGCGCACCATTCCCTCCCGCGGCGCGTCGCGCAAGCTGTCGAACCAGTGGGCAGGGGGGTTGCGGCCGGCGGCGCGGTTATAGGTGAGGCCGCGCAGAACCGCTCCGGCGGCGGGCGTGGTGTGCGACGGGATGGGAATATGGTTCAGCGTGGCCCACACCGCGGCCCAGCAGCGCGCGACGGTGTAGGGATTGTAGCCGCCGCCACCTGTGACGAGGAGGCGCGGCGCGCGGGTCATGACCGCTTCCACCACCGCGATATGCGCGTTGTTGGACAATGCCAGGCGCGACAGCGGGTCCTCCTCCAGCGCGTCGGCGCCGCATTGCAGAAAGATCGCCTGGGGGCGGAACTGATCGATCATTGGCAGCACGGCGTGGTCCATAAGATGGCGCATTTCGGTGTCGTTGAAACCTTGCGGCACCGGAAAATTACGCGCCATGCCGCCGGCGCGGTCCGCCGCTGCCCCGGTGCGCGGCCAGCGGCCGGATTCGTGGATGCTGAGGGTGAGCACACGCTTATCGTGATGGAATGCGTCCTGCACGCCGTCGCCGTGGTGGGCGTCGATATCGAGGTATGCGATGCGGAAAAGTCCCTGGTCCAGCAAGGCGAGAATGCCGAGCACCGGGTCGTTGAGATAGCAGAAGCCGGCGGCGCGATCGGGGCGGCCGTGGTGCGTGCCGCCGCCGGGGCAGAACACGATGCCGCCGTCCGCGCAGAGCGCCGCGGCACGCAGAATGCCACCGGCGCCGGTCATGGGACGGCGGTAGATTTCGGCGAAGATGGGGTTGCCGTCGGCGCCGATGCGAAAGCGGGTGCGGTCCTCGTCCGAAACGGTTTGGCTGGCCTCGGCGCGACGCAAGGCCGCGATGTAGTCGGGGTGATGGAAGCGCGTGACCTGCGCGTCGGTGGCCATCGGCGCCTCGACGAACACATCATCCGGCAGCCATCCCATGGCGCGGCAAAGGTCGGTGGTGGTGGACACGCGCGGCACGGCGAGCGGGTGCTTGCCGCCGTAGGTCGATCGCCGATATATCTCGCTGCCGATATAGAAAGCCGTTCTTTCTCGAAAAAAAGAACCAAAAAACTTTTGCTCCTGGCGCATAACCGACGCTCCACTTCCTTCTTAGGCGCCGATAGGCTCAATATAGTTCTTTTGGTTCTTTTCTTCAGAAAAGAACATCCTTCCTGAAAGCCAGCGCAGGGGCGGTCCTTGATTACAATGGCGGCGCAGATATTTTTCGGCACCGGCGGCAATGCCGCCGCGTCGCAGGGCTCCGGGTGGGCGGAGCCGAACGAGGACGGCACCTGGTGCATGGGCCCGCAAGCCACGCTCCACATGCCCCTGGTGCCGGGCGACGGCGATCTGTTCGTGGAATGCGTGTTGCAGCCGCTGGTGCGTCCGCCGGCGTTGACCGGGCAGCGGCTGGTGCTGACGGCGAACGGGGCGCAGGCCGGCGAGGTGCTGGTTCAGATCGAGTCGGTGATCGGCTTTCGTATCGAGCGGGCATGGCTCGAAAACCGCAATGAACTCCGGCTGGCGCTGCGCAGCCCCGATGCGGCGAGCCCGGTCGAGCTCGGCGCCGGCCGCGATACCCGCATGCTGGGATTCCAATTGCGCGAATTGCGGGTCATGTGGGTGCCGCCCGAAGTGCCGGTGCATCGGCGCCGGATGCCGCCGCTGCCGGCCGCCGACGGCGCGTTGCCGGGCGCGATGGAGGATTCGGTGCGGGTGATGACCGGCCTGTCACCCGAAAACCTGATGCTGCAACTGGAAAGCCTTGGCTACAATTGTGAACTCGGCCTGGTGCAGCGCCGTTGCGGCGCCGAGCCGCTGGGGCTGCTGCGGTTTTCCGGCATATCGGCGCCGCGGCTGCTGGAGGGTCTGGATTTCTGCTTCCAGGACATCGATGACCCCGCGCAAATACGATTGTATCCCAGTTGGGCGGGAGAGACGGAATGGATCGGCCGCAATTTGCGCTACGACATGCACTGGCACACCTACCGCCCGGTGGTGGAGGCCGAACGGGACCGCGTGCGGGACGACGAAATAAAGAAGCTGCGCTTCAAGCGCCGGCGGTTTCTCGAAGTTCTGGACAGCGGCGAAAAGCTGTTCGTCTATCAGCGGCCCGAGCATGACTCCGCCGCGCATGTGCTGCCGATCCTGAACATGCTGCGCAGCCACGGCGACAATGCGCTGCTGTTCGTGGCCGTGAACCGCGACAGCCCCCCGGGCAGCGTGGAACGCATTTCGGCCGATCTGTATCGCGGCAATCTCGCGCGCGTGCCGCCGGCCGGCTGGTCCGACGATTCTGATTTGCGTGCCTGGATCAGCATTTGCGCCAACGCCTATCGTCTGTGGCGGGAGACAGGGCGTGGTGGGTGAAGACGGGCCGTTCGGCGCCGACCTGGTCCGCGCTGCGGCGCACCTGGTTTTCGGCCTGGACGGCAACGCCGCGGAAAGCCAGATCGAGGGATTTTCCTGGGCGGAAGACGGCTACACCTGGGCACTCGGCCCCCAAGCCGTATTGCGGGTGAGGCTGCATCCGGGACAAGGCGACCTGATGCTGGAACTCGGCGTGCGGCCGTTCATGGAGCCTCCCTATCTGATCAACCAGCGCATCGGGCTGACGGTGGAGGGTGTGCCTATCGGCGTCGAGCAGGCGCAGGACGACACGGTTCTGGGATTTCGCATTCCCGGCGCCATCGTGGCGGGACGCGCGGAGATCGAAATTCGCCTGTCGTTGCCCGATGCGATGAGCCCGAAGGATTTGCAGATCAACAGCGACGGCCGCAAGCTTGGCTGCCGGATGCTGCAGGCGTTGCTGGTATGGATACCGCCCGAAACGCCGCCGCCGGCGCGCCGCCTGCCGCCTCTGCCCGCCAAGGCCTCCGATCCACCGGAGAGGCTGGCGGAATTGTCGCGGTTCTGCACCGGTCTGGCATTGCCCGACTCGATGCTGCATTTCGAAAGCCTGGGCCACAACTGCGAATTTGGATTGGTGCAGCGGGCCTGCGGCGCGGAGCCGCAGGGGTTGCTGCGGTTTGCCCAGATGTCCATCCACAAGCTGCTGGAAGCCCTGGACCTCGGCTTTGAAGGCGTGGACGACCCGGCCTTGTTGCGCGCCTATTCGGGTGGCGGGCCGGATCCGGAATGGCTGTTCCGGCATGATCGTTACGGATTATACTCCCATTCCTGGTTGCACGTGAATCACGTGAGCGAGGCGGATTTTCTGGCCAAGCAAATCATGCGCATGCGGTTGCAGCGGCGGCGCCTGCTGGAAGTGTTGGAGAGCGGCCAGAATTTATTTGTCTACCAGCGGCGGGGGGCGATGACCGAGGCACACGCGCTGCCGATCCTGACATTGTTGCGCTCCTATGGGCCGAATGCGCTGCTATTTGTGACCGTCAGCGAGGATAAGCCAGCGGGCAGCGTAGATTTGCTGGGCCCGCATCTGTTTCGTGGCAATATCGACAAATTGGCGCCGATCCACGATGCGTATGATTTTCAACTGCCGGCCTGGATCAGCATTTGCGCGAATGCTTACCGCATGTGGCGGGAGACCGGACACGGCGGATGAGCGCACCAGCATCCGAAGAGAAATCACGTGCAAAGAAGGAAGGATGTTCTTTTCTGAAGAAAAGAACCAAAAGACTTTTGCTAATGCGCCTGCACAACGGTAGGGGCCATGGCCGATGGGTCCGGGATCGCGTCGTTTAACGCGGCACCGGCAAATCTGCGGTGTGGGTTTCGATCAGCACCGCGGTTTCGATGGTTTCTTGCGCTTCCTGTATTTCGGTCTCCACGCTCATGGAAAGTGCCAGCGCCCTGCCCCGCGCGCCGATGGCCCTGGCAACCGGGTCGTTGGCGCGCAGAATACGTATTTTCTCGATCAGGTCGGACATGTCTGGGAGAACAGGCACAAAATGTTCGAACGGTTTCAGGCGGCTGTAATACCATTGACTGAAATCGCGGGGCGAGCCGACCTTCAAGACGGCCGAGCCGCTCAGAAGCTTCTGATACAGGCCCGGCCATGAATTGGTGTTTCCATCGATGTCGATATGATATTTCCAGTGCTGAAAATGGACCGGCGGTATGAAATCGCGCACCATCCCCATGCGCTGCAACAGGTCAATTTCCGCCTGCGATTGCACCTGCGCGAGCCCCGTTACGCCGGCGTCGAGATACGCGGCGTTATCGCCGCGGGCCGCCAGCGCGCATAAAGTGAGCCGCGGCAGATCCAGAATGTTGTCGGTGGCGCGGTAGCCGGTGGGCGCGCCGCGCCACAGGGCAACAGGGCGGCGCTGGTCCCACGGCACGGCCGACGCGGTGTCTTGCCGCATGTCCGCGTAACCTTGCGTGGAGAGAAAATAGGGATCGGGTACGAGCAGCGTATCCATGGAGGGGACGTTGCAGAAGGCGACACCTCTGGTGTGGCCTTCATCGCCCAAATTGACCAGGCACGTGCCTGGCGGCGCGGCGGAACGCGCATAGCGCGCAAATAGTGGCAGGATCGCCAGAAATCGCCACAATACCGTGGGCGCGCTCATATCGGCGTGCGCGGCCGCCATGCCGCGCAGCGCTGGCGAAAGGCCAAACACGCACGTGCCGGCCGCGCCTTTCGTGAAGCGAACAATCGATATGTCGATGCCGGCGGTGCCGTCATATTCCAGTGCCAGTTCGGTCATGCCGGCTGCCCGCCTGGCCAATTCGGAGGCCGCAATGATATAGCCATGCGACAGGCATTCCAGGAACAGTTTTCGGAATACCAGGTCCAGCGCGGCGCCGGCCGCGTTTTCCATGCCGCCGGCGAGGCGTTCGCATAGCGAAACCTCTCCGCTGGTCAAAGGAACGTGCCTGGCCAGCGCATTCAGTTGCTGGGTCACCGCCGCGCGCGCAGTCCGCGGCTTGTCGATCTTCCCGGCGGCCGGGCTTTTGGATCTTATTCGAAACAATAAGATGCGCCAGAAACGAATACCGAGAATGCGGGTGTCGGTGGCGCCGTGGCATGCGGGGCTGTCGCTGTCGGGATGGATAAACACAATATTGGCGCGGCCCTTCGCAATCACACCCTGTGGAATGCGGATGCGGTGGGTGAACAGCTCATCCACCTCCAGCGATGCGAGGACTTTGCCATTGACCTGAACATCCAGTCGCTGGCGGCAAAGTTCAGGTGGGTGCCGGTAGGGATGGCCCTGGATGATCAGCGTGTAGGGCGCCGCGCCGGGGGGACATGGCAGGCTGATGCGGCTTTGTTGACCGATGGTCCAGGAGAACTGCGCTTCCGGCGCGCACCAGCCTTCGATAAGACATGGCAATGGGCGATCGAAATCTATGTCTGCAATGAGTTCAGGCTCAATCAAACGATTATGACCTTAAGTAAGAAAGCAGTTCTTTTCTGAAGAAAAGAACCAAAAGACTTTTGCTCCTGGTGCAATCCACGACTTATCGGCCATGTCTCGAACCTTTGTGCAGGCGCACAGAAAAAAGTCTTTTGGTTCTTTTCTTCAGAAAAGAACTGCTTTCCCGCTTTCCCGGCTTTCTCTCACCCACACAACAAACACCCCCACCAGCGCCGCCGCAAGTCCAAACCAGGTGAGCGCATATTGCAAATGATTGTTCGGCGGCCGCGGCAGGGCGGTTGCCGGAATCGGTGGCGTATCGGTCGGCCTGCCCATCGCCACCAGGGTAAAGGGCGCAACGTTGCCCTGCCGGAGTGCGGCGCCGATCACCGCCGGATCGAGCGTATAGAAACGATGCGCCGCAGGGTCGTTATCTGGCGAAAACCAATGCGGATGCTCCGGCGCGCGCGCGTAGCCTTCGACAGTCGCGGACCCGGTGGCGGCCGGGGGCGCCGTGCCTTCGGTGGGCACCCAGCCGAGATCCACCAGCAGCGGCGGCCCATCCGGTCGTTGCAAAAGTTGCAGCCGTTCGGCGCCGAGCCGCGTGGTGCCGTCCGGCGCCTGTTGCACGAACGAGCCATACAGCGCGACCTGCGGCAGCCAGGTGCCGTGCGCAAAAACTTTCGTGAAGCGCGGCGGCGTGCCGGCGAGCGGCACCGGCGGCGATTGCTCGGCGTGGTCGATTTCCGCGAGCAGACCTTGCTTCCAGTGCAACCGCCGCACCTGCCAGACACCAAGCGAAATCAGAATGCAAAGTGCCACGGCCGTTGCCAAAAACGCCGACCGAATCTTTCTTTCTGACAACTGACGACGGACAACTGACAACTGATTCACAGCCCCATTTCCGCGCGGCGCACATGATATTGCTGCACGGCCAAGAAACTTTTCAAATAGCGCGTCATGAGCACCGCCAGGATCAGCGTCACCGGCGGCCAGATCAGCGCATGCACCCAAAGCGGCGGCGTGAAGGTGAAATCGAACCAGATCGCGCCGCCGACGACGACGAAACCAAGCACCATCAGGATCGGCACCACGAACCCGTCGCCGACATCCATTTTGGAGAAATCCAGACCGCAGGCGGCGCAGGCGGGGCGCAACTGGATCAGGCCGGAAAACAATTTCCCCCTGCCGCAGCGTGGGCAGCGGCAGGTCAGCGTCGCGGTGACAACACTGACCTGATCGGCCGCCATACGGCCCCCTAAAGGCTACTCGACCGCCGGCGGCCCGGCGCCCCACACATAGATGAAGCAGAACAGGAACAGCCAGACCACGTCGACGAAATGCCAGTACCAGGCGGCCGCTTCGAATCCAAAATGACGGGTCGGGGTAAATCCGCCGGCGCGGGCCCTGAACCAGCATACGGCGAGGAATGTCGTTCCGATAATGACGTGGAAGCCGTGAAAGCCGGTGGCCAGAAAGAACACCGACGGATAGATGCCGCCGCCGGCGAACTTGAACGGCGCTTCGGAATATTCGACCGCCTGCAGCGTGGTGAATGACATGCCCAGCAGGATCGTCAGCCCGAGCGCGAACAACAGGTTCTTGCGGTCATTCTCGATCAGCGCGTGATGCGCCCACGTCACCGTGACGCCCGACAGCAGCAGGATCATGGTGTTGAGGAAGGGAATGCGGAACGGATCGAAGGTGTGGATCCCAGGCGGCGGCCAGGTCGGGTTCAGAACGCCGGCAACATGCTCGGGGAAAATGGCGAAGTTGAAGAAGGCCCAGAAAAACCCAACGAAGAACATCACTTCGCTGGTGATGAACAGGGTCATGCCGTAGCGCAGGCCCAGCCGCACCACCGGACTGTGCATGCCGGGCGTGGCACTTTCGTGCAGCACGTTGCTCCACCATTTGAACATGGTGAGCAGAACCAGCAGCAAGCCGCCGACCATCGGCAGATCATAAATCCGCGCCTGGCCGGGACCGCCGAAATGCGCGGCGAACACAATGCCGCTCAGCAGCAAGCCGGCCCCCGCGGCGCCGACGATGGGCCATGGACTTGGGTCCACCAGGTGGTAGGGCTGCTTGAGCCCCGATTTTGCGACGACGCTGCCGCCGTGCGGTACTGTGTCCATTGCCGTCACTCTCCTCGGAAGTCGTTCTTTTCTGAAGAAAAGAACCAAAAGACTTTTGCTCCTGAAGCAATCCCTGACGTGTCGGTCAGTCCTCCAAACTTAGTGCCGGCGCAATGAAAAAAGTCTTTTGGTTCGTTTCTTCAGAACAGAACATCTTCCTTACGCCTTGGACAACTTTGCAACCGTGATGGCAAAAAATAAAGCTGCCAGGCACGCCAAGGCCACGATCAACGCAATGTTCCGCCCGCGCTGCCGCTTGATCAGCACCGCGGCTTCGGCGGCGGTGGGCCGTGCCGGGAATTCATCCATCCTCAACCAACCACCCGGTCCACGCCCAGCGCCGTGAACAAAACAGCAAGATAAAGCAACGAATAACCGAATGCCCGCCGCGCCGGCGCATCGCCGGTGAGGCTGCGTCCCGATGCGTCCTGCCGGTCGAACAGCACCAGCCCGGCGAGCACGCAGAATATCAGCGAACAGGCACACGCCGTCAGCCCATAGATGCGGCCTGCGTAGCCCAGCGCCCAGGGCAGAACGGCCACCCCCGACATCAGCAGCGTGTAGCCGAAAATCTGCCGGCGCGTCACTTTTGCGCCTGCAACAACCGGCAGCATCGGCACGCCCGCGTGATCGTAATCCTTGCAGGCGTATAATGACAACGACCAGAAATGTGGCGGCGTCCAAAAGAACACCAGCAGGAACATCAGGATCGGCATCACATCGATGCTGCCGGTGACGGCGGCCCAGCCGATGACAGGCGGAAACGCGCCGGCGGCGCCGCCGATGACGATGTTCTGCGGGGTGCGCCGCTTCAGCCAGATCGTGTAGATGAACACGTAAAACGCAATGGATATCGCCAGCACCGAGGCGGCACAGATATTGGTCGCCAGCGCCATCACCAGCACCGCGCCGACCGAGAGCGCGACGCCAAATGCCAGCGCGTCGGCCGGCTCGATGCGTCCCATGGGAATAGGCCGCCGCATGGTGCGCCGCATCAGCGCGTCGATATCGCGTTCCCACCACATGTTCAGGCACCCGGCCGCGCCGGCCGCCACCGCGATACACAGTACCGCTGCGCATGCCAGCACGGGATTGAGGTGCCCCGGTGCGATCGCCAGGCCTATGGCGCCGGTGAACACCACCAGGCTCACCACCCGCGGTTTCATCAGCTTGAGCCAGTCCCGCCAATCCGCGGTGGCGGCGGCGGCGCAAACGGCCGGCCCCGCGGTGGCCAGAGTCGTTGCCATCAGCCGATGACCCTCATCTGATTACCGGCAGCTCTTCATAGGTGTGGTGCGGCGGTGGCGACGACACGCTCCATTCCAAGGTCGTGGCGCCCTCACCCCAATAATTGTCGGCCAGCACTGTCTTGTTCGCGAACGTGCGCCAGACGCCGATGAGGAAGAACACCACCGACAGGCCGCCGATGAAGGCGCCGATCGAGCTGACATAATTCCACTCGGCGAAGGCGGCCGGATAGTCGGGGTAGCGGCGCGGCATGCCCGCAGCACCCAGGAAGTGCATCGGGAAGAAGGTCAGGTTCACGCCGATGAACGTGGCCCAGAAATGCAGCTTGCCCCAGAACTCGGAATATTGGTGGCCGCTCATCTTGCCGATCCAGTAGTACCAGCCGGCAAAGATGCTGAACACCGCGCCCAGGCTGAGCACGTAGTGGAAATGCGCCACCACGTAATAGGTGTTGTGCAGCGCCTGGTCGATGCTGGCATTGGCCAGCACCACGCCGGTCACGCCGCCGACGGTGAACAGGAAGATGAAGCCCACCGCCCACAGCATGGGCGTTTTCATGTCGATCGAACCGCCCCACATCGTGGCGATCCACGAGAAGATCTTGATGCCCGTAGGCACCGCAATGACCATCGTCGCGGTCATGAAATAAGCCCGCGTGTCGACGCTGATGCCGGAGACGAACATGTGGTGCGCCCACACCACGAACCCCACCACGCCGATCGCCACCATGGCGTAGGCCATGCCGAGATAGCCGAACACCGGCTTCTTGCTGAAGGTGGAAATGACGTGGCTGATAATGCCGAATCCCGGCAGGATCAGGATGTACACTTCCGGATGGCCGAAGAACCAGAATAGATGCTGCCACAGCACCGGATCGCCGCCGCCGGCGGGGTCGAAGAACGAGGTGCCGAAATTGCGGTCGAAGATCAGCATGGTAATGGCGCCTGCCAGCACCGGCAGCGACAGCAGCAGCAGGAACGTGGTGACCAGCATTGCCCAGATGAACAGCGGCATCTTGTGCAAGGTCATGCCGGGGGCGCGCATGTTGAAAATGGTGGTGATGAAATTCATCGCCCCCAGCAGCGACGACAGGCCGGCCAGATGCAGCGCGAACAGGGTGAAATCCATCCCCGGGCCGGTTTCGTACGTGGCGTTCGACAGCGGCGGATACAGCGTCCATCCGCTGCCGCTCTCGTTCATCACCAGGCCGGTCATGATCAGGATGAAGGCCGGGATCAGCAGCCAGAAGCTGATATTGTTCAGCCGCGGAAACGCCATGTCGGGCGCGCCGATCATGA
>CAJCIS010000050.1 GCA_903970435.1 Acidobacteriota bacterium
CGCCTGCAGCGAAAGCGGCGTCACGAACCGCGCCCCCGCCTCGGTCAGCACACAGCGAACGCCGATGCCTACCTTGCGCATCAGCCGCACCAGTTCCAACGCCTTGTACGCCGCAATCCCGCCACTCACGATGAGCAGCACAAGCCGCCCCTCCGACGACTGACGACCGACGACCGACGACTGAATCAGAGCCGCCATCCGGAGTGGATCGCCGCGATCCCGCCGGATAGGTTTTCAAACCGCACCTGCGCCAGGCCAGCGTCCTGCATCATGCCGGCCAGCGTCTCCTGATCCGGGAACATGCGGATGCTCTCGGCGAGGTAGCGGTAGCTCTCCGAATCGCCGGCCACCAGCCGCCCGGCAAGGGGCAGCACGTTGAATGACCAGCGCTCGTAAAACTTTTCCAGCACGGCGATCTGCAGCCGCGAAAATTCCAGGCAGAAGAAGCGGCCGCCGGGTTTCAGCACACGATGCGCCTCGCGCAGCACGGCTGCCTTGTCGGTGCAGTTGCGCAGACCAAAGGCCATCGAAACCACGTCCATGCAACCCGAGGGCAGCGGCAGCATCTCGGCATCGGCCACCACATAGGTAAAGCCGGCGACCATGCCCCGGCCGGTCGCCCGGTCGCGGCCCACCGCGAGCATTGCCGCATTGATGTCGGTCGCTAGCACCGGGCCGCCGTCCAGGCGTCGCCAGGCCTGCGCGATGTCGCCGGTGCCGGACGCCAGATCCAGCAGCGCGCGGTTGGGCGCCGGCCGCAAACGCGTGACGAAAATGCGCTTCCACACGCGATGGACGCCCAATGACATGATATCGTTCATCAGATCGTAGCGCGGCGCCACGCTGTCGAACACCGCGCGTACCAGCGGCTTCTTCTCGGCCTGAGTCACGCGCCGGAAGCCGAAATCGGTGTCGGGGGCCGCGCCCCCCGTCGGGGGCTGGGGTGCGGCGGCCTGGCTTTGGTTGTTCATCACCCCAGGTGTATAGCCTCATTCGACCCGATGCCGGAACTCCCAGAAGTCGAGACAGTGATGCGTGGGCTGGCGGCCCGGCTGGAGGGCCGCGTGATCCGCAAGGCCGAGCTGCGCCGGCCGGACCTGCGCTGGGCCGTGCCCGCGGGCTTCGCGGCCAGGCTCACCGGCGCGCGGGTCGAAAATCTCCGGCGGCGCGGCAAATACATCCTGATGCGCCTGTCGGGCGGCGACAGCGTGATCCTGCATCTCGGCATGTCGGGCCGGATGAACATCCTCGCAGGAGCGCCGCTTCTCGCCGCCCTCCCCGTCCTGCACGAGCATCTGGTGCTGACCACCGACCAGGATGTCCGCATCGCCTTCGTCGATCCGCGCCGTTTCGGCTCGCTCGACCTGGTCCCCACCGCCGCGGAAAACACCCACCGCCTGCTGGCCGATCTGGGGCCCGAGCCGCTCGAACCCGGTTTTGATGCAGCCGCGCTGTCGGCCGCGTTGGACGGGCGCCGTACGCCAATCAAGTCCGCCTTGCTGGACCAGGGCGTGGTGGCCGGCCTGGGCAACATCTACGTGTGCGAGGCGCTGTTCCGCGCCCGCATTTCGCCGCTCCGGCTGGCGGCCAGCGTCGCCGGCGCGCGGGCGCAGCGCCTGGTGCCGGCCATCCGCGCCACGCTCACCGAGGCGATTGCGGCCGGCGGCTCGTCCCTGCGCGATTACGTTCAACCCAGCGGCGAACTTGGCTACTTCCAGCACGCGTGGAAAGTGTATGGACGCACCGGGCAACCCTGCGAGCACTGCCCCGGCGGCGCCGCGTGCCCGGGCATAAAACGCATCGTTCAATCCGCTCGCAGTACATTCTACTGCACGCGCATGCAGAGATAAGTCGCCTGGTCCTTGCATTCCGGCTCTGTCATCAACTTGCAATCCAGTGGCGCTTTTGCTTGACTCACCCCGGGTGCGCTCCTAGAACCCTGCCTCCTCCGGCGTGGCGGTGCATGCCGCCGCCCGGAAACCATGTGATTGCGAACCGCGAGATTGACCTAGACCCCATGGCGAACACCGACTCGGCGCGCAAGCGCATCCGGCAGAATATCGTCCGCACCGCCCGCAATAGCGCGCGCAAGTCCCGCATGCGCACCTTCATGAAGAAGGTGGAGACGGCGATTGAAAGCGGCGACCGCGGCGCGGCAAATGCCGCCTTGCGCGAAGCGCAGCCGGAAATGCAGCGCGCCGCCGGCAAGGGCGTGGTTCACAAGAACACCGTCGCGCGGAAAATCTCGCGCATGACGGCTCGCATCAAGCAGCTCGCGGCGACCTGAACGGCGAGGGACCCGCGCCGCCTTCGCGCGGCGGGTAGGTCCGCACTATACCCGGCGGCGCCTGCGGTGCGCTTGCGGGGCCTCCTGTTTGCCGGGCGCCGGCGTGCAGGCTGAACTGAAGCGGCGGAAGCATCCAAGCTCCGAACCCATCCGCTTTTCAGTAAACTTCAAGATCAATACTTTACCGATTAAATCTCTTCGAGATTCTGTTTGCCAATCCTGGCATTCTGACTTACGAATTACGGGCTGGTTAATTCCGGCAACGCCTGAAATATCGAACACAGACCATGCCGCCGGTTTTTGCGCCGGTTCTGCACCGCATAAACTTTGCCTGACGTGGTCGACTGAGTTGATGACGAAGGCAGAAAACTTTGGGGATCCGCCACTTGAGCTCGAGCAGCACATGGATCACTGAACATGCGGATACCGACGCAAGAGAGGGCGCCAAACCGGCGGGAAAGCCCGGCCCGGTCAACACCGATACCGAGGCGAATGCACAATGGATGCGCATCCGCAGCCGCCTGCAGCAGGATGTAGGTGACGTCGAATATCGCAGCTGGCTGCGTCAGATGACGCTCGCCGCCATCGATGGCGACGAAGTAACCGTTCTGTTGCCGACTCGATTTCTCCGCGACTGGGTGCGCAGCCACTATGGCGAAAAGATAACCCTGCTCTGGCAGCACGCCAATCCCGCGATCCGCCGTGTGGAGATCCGCGTCGGCAAGGGCCGAAGCGCGGAAGCGATTGCCGTCGAAGATCGTGCCTTCGGAGGATTGGCCGAAAGCCTGGCGCCGCCGCCCGCGCCGATCCCGCCCGCCGCCCGCCCGCCCAGCCACGCGGTCGTGCGCGTGGCCGAGGAAATGACTGCGCCGCTCGACCCGCGATTTACCTTCGACAGCTTTGTCGTTGGAAAACCAAACGAATTTGCCTACGCATGTGCACGCCGCGTCGCCGAGAATCCAGGCTGCAAGGAGTTCAATCCGCTTTTCCTCTATGGCGGCGTCGGCCTGGGCAAGACTCACCTGATGCATGCCGTAGGCCTTGAACTGACGCGTCGTGGCGCGCCGCCCGCCACCGTCGCTTACATGTCGGCGGAAAAATTCATGTACCGCTTCATCGCGGCCATCCGCTCGCAACAGACGATCGAGTTCAAGGATCATCTGCGTTCGGTCGACGTTCTCATGATCGACGACCTGCAATTCCTGATCGGCAAGGACAACACGCAGGAAGAATTCTTCCATACCTTCAACGCCCTCGTCGATGCCGGCAAGCAGATCGTCGTCAGCGCCGACAAATCGCCCTCCGACCTGTCGGGCCTGGAAGACCGCCTGCGCACCCGTCTCGGCTGCGGAATGGTGGCCGACCTTCACGCAACCACCTACGAATTGCGCATCAGTATCCTGGAGGCCAAGGCCACCCGCGCGCAGGCCGAGGTGCCCGGCCGCGTGCTGGAATTCCTCGCCCACAAGATCACCACCAACGTGCGCGAGCTGGAAGGATCGCTCAATCGCCTCATCGCGCACGCGCACCTCTTCAACCGCCCGATCACGCTGGAGACCGCGCAGGAGGTTCTGCACGACATCCTGAAGGCGCATGACAAGCGTGTAACGATCGATGAAATCCAGCGGCGGGTTGCGGAACATTACAACATGCGCATCGGCGACATGGTCAGCGCCCGCCGCGCGCGCGCCGTGGCCCGGCCGCGGCAGGTGGCCATGTATCTCGC
>CAJCIS010000051.1 GCA_903970435.1 Acidobacteriota bacterium
TCACGAACGTCGAAAATCTCCTCTCCCGTCCTTACGGGAGAGGAAGGGGCCCGCCGCGAAGCGGTGGGAAGGTGAGGGCCCCCCGGTCCGCGAGCGGAGCGGCCTACGCCGCACCAAAATCTGTAGGGTGGATTGCTCTTCGCAACCCACCAACTTGCGGCTGGGAAGGCAAGGAAAGAAAGCAGTTCTTCTTTGAAAAAAAGAACCAAAAAACTTTTACCTTTTTCAATCGGATTCACGAACGTCGAAAATCTCCTCTCCCGTCCTTACGGGAGAGGAAGGGGCCCGCCGCGAAGCGGTGGGAAGGTGAGGGCCCCCCGGTGCGCGCGCGGAGCGGCCTACGCGGCCGTAAGCACCGGCGCGCAGGAAATCCGCGTCAGATGGCCGTCAGGGCGCCTTTTGAAACGGGCTCGCCGGGGGCAGAGCCCCTGGCCCTGTTTCTTCCAACCGCACCAAAATCTCCGGCAGCACCGCCACCTGCCGCGCCAACCGCTCCAGCATATCGTGCCCCGCCCCCACCGGCCGCGCCGGTAGCGCCCCCCGCTTCGAAATCGCGCCCAACGCCGCCACCACCCAATTCCCCAACGCCCCGCCTCGCCCCGGCCCCGCAAGCGAAATGGCAATCAACCGTCCCGCAATGCGGCGCAGGGTCGCATCGGCCACCAGCACGGTATTCAGCGCCTCGCGCTGCCCTCGTTTCGGTTCCTGCATGGCCCGCGCCAGCGAGGCTTCCAGGTTATTGCTCGCAAGTCCCGCGGCGCGCCGCGCCGCTTCGGCATCGATCCCCGGTGCCGGATTCAGCACCGCGGCGGCAAAGGCGGCATGCGCGGCAATCGCGGCATCGAGGTCGGCACGCACCCGGTCCGGTTCCCAGCTGGGCCACAGCAGGACGTTCGCCGCCACCGCCAACAGCCCGCCCAGAATGGTGAAGCCGGCCCGCGCCAGCGCGATATGCCACGGGCTGCCGCCCGGATGGATATTTTCCACCAGCAGAATGACCGTCGGCGTGTACACCGCAATATACACCGCGTAGCTCACCTGCCGCACCGCCAGCGCCAGCGCGCCGAGCACCGGCAGCAGCCCCGCGACATGCAGGCGCGACCGCATCAAGGCCGACAGCACCGCGGCAATCAGCCCGCCCAGCAATGTGCCGGCCACGCGTTCCAATGTCCGCTGCCAGGTGTTGGCGAAGAACGGCTGCATCACCAGCACCAGCGTAATGGTCACCCAATGCGTATAGGCGCCGTGCCAGATCAGCGTGGCCGCCAAAGTCGGCGTCACCACCACGGCGATGCGCGCCGCATGACGCAGCGTGGCGCTGCGCCAGGTCAAATTGGCGCGCAGCGGGCCCATGAAACGATCCCGAAACGGCACTCCGGTTTCACCCTGCGGACCGCTGCCCGGCAAATATTGCGCCGGGTCAACATATTTGGTGGCGACACGTAGCCTGTCCGCAATGATGCCGGCGAAGGCGGCGAGCGTGGGATCGGCACACAGATCCGCGGTCACCCGGTTCAATGTCGTATCGAAACGCGACTGCCGATCCAGCCGCTCCCGCTCGGTCGCGCGCGCCATCACCGTCAGCAGCGCGCGCAGGCGCCGCAGCATCGGCACGTGCCGTGCGCGCGTGGGCAACTGTTCCAGCATGTCGGTGAGCCCAATCAGCGCGCCAAAAACCTGGTCCGCCGCCTCCAGGCGCAGCAGGTTCTGCGCCGCCGGGCCGCTCGCCGGGCCGCGCGCCGCCACCGTCTCCATCAGCGTCACGCGCGCCCGCTCGATCGCCTCGCGCACCGCGCCACGATCTGCCCGCGCGGCATGCTCCCACGCGTCCGCCGCCGCCCCGGTCTCGCACAGCCGCGCCACCGCGCGGGTCAGCTTGGCCAGGTCGATCCACACATCGGCCACCGCCCGCCGCGCCGGCCCATACGGATAGATGCGCCAGATCGTCAAAGTGAGCAGCAACGCCCACAGCCCGCCGCCGACGAATACCGCGCCATTCAGCGCCGACTGCCGCAGAATCAGCGGGTCGTCGGTGCCTAGCAGCAGCACCACCGCCAGCAGATTGCCCAGCGCCTGCAGCGGCTGCCCCCACACGCGCAGATAGGCGCAGGCGAACAGGGAAGGCGCCGCCGCCGCCACCACAGGCGTGATCCCCGCCAGCCGCAGCCACTGGAACAGGCTGAGAAACGCACCGCCCGCCACGATGAACGCCAGCAGAACCGGCAGCCGCCGGCGCATCGGGCCCGACGGGTCGCAAATGCAGGTGAGCAGGGCGCCCAGCGCCGCCAGCGACAGAATCGGCTGGCTGAGCCACGCGCCAGCCGCGACCGGAACCGCCGCCGCCAGACCCGCCCGCACGCCCTCCACGATGGAAATCGCGCGCAAATCCAGGCCGGTCGGCAGGCGCCGCGGGTCGGCGCCGGGGTTGCGGGGGCTGCCGCGCTTGGCCACGCGGTCAGCGGTGGTTCAGCAGGGTCATCGCACCCCATACCAGGCCCACGCCGCACACCGCCGCCAGGCCTGCCGCCAGCGCCGGCCCCGCGCGGTTGAGGCGCGGCAGCAGGCGTGGCGCCAACACCCACACCAGGAACGGCGCCGCGGCCGCCAGATCCACCGGCACGAACCGTCCCCGGTTGGACGCGGCCACCGCGGCGACCGCGACCAGCACGATCGCCTGCGCCAGAGGTGCCACCGCCTCGCCCAGGCCCAGCATCCCCAGCCCCGCGGCCGCCGGCGCCAGGGCGGCACGCGACCAGTGCGGCGCGGCGCCGGACAATTCCAGCGCGGCGGCCAGCGCGGCGGCGGCGGCAATCGTCGTCGTGCCCGCGTCCCGCGCGGCAACACGCCCGGCGACCACCGCGGCGCCGGCCAGGCCCAGGATCACCGGCACCAGATTGGCAATCCCTGGCCCGTCGAGCGGCGCGCCGCGCAGCCACCACGAAGCCGCAACCGCATACAGCGGCAGCCCCACCCACCCCGGCACCGCACCGCGCGCCCGACCCTGTCCCCGTCCCGCTTGCATGTAGACCGCCAGCAGAACCGCGGCGCCCGGCAGCCGCGCCACAGGACCCGCCGCGGTAAACGGATTGAGTGGCAGCACCAGCGCCAGCCACCCCGCCAGCACAGCCAACGCCGCGCCCAGTCCGGCCCGTGCCGGCCCCAGCAGCCGCGCCAGCAGCCCCGCCGCAAACGCGACCACCGGCGCGCGCCACAGCGGCGCGACCACCATGCGCCGCGCGAGATGGTAGATTCTGGCAAGCTGCTCATGCATTCAGGCGGCATGACCGCCCCCGCCCGACGCCGTCAACTCCGCCATGGATAACGAAGCCGGAACGGCCGGCGCGGCCCGCGCGGAGACCCGGCCGGTGCGCGTGTGGGATATCCCCACCCGCCTGTTCCACTGGGCCCTCGTGATCCTGCTGGTGACCAGCTACGTCACCGCGCAGCTCGACGAACTGGATTGGCACATAAGATCGGGCGAGTGCATCCTCGCTTTGCTGCTGTTCCGGCTGGTATGGGGCGTGGCCGGCAGCGACACGGCGCGGTTTGCCCGCTTCCTGCGCGGACCAAGGGCGATTTGGCGATATTTTACCGCCGACGCGCCGAACGAAACAGCCGGCCATAATCCCGCCGGCGGCTGGGCGGTGCTGGCAATGCTCGTGGTGCTCTGCGCGCAGGTGGCCACCGGCCTTTTCGCCGACGACGACATCGGCACCCAGGGGCCGTTCGGCCCATTCGTGGCGCGGCCGACACGCAAGTTCCTCACCGGCCTGCATCAACGCAACGTCAATATCTTGCTGGCACTGGCGGCGCTGCACGTGGTGGCGATCGCCGCTTATGGGCTGGTGCGGCGGCGGAACCTGGTGCTGCCGATGCTGAGCGGCGTGGCGCGGCTGCCTGCGTCGGTTACGCCGCCGCGGCTGCGCGGCCTTGTGTGGGCGGGCGTGGCATTTGCGGGGTCTGCTGGGGTGGCTTACTGGGTTGCTTCGTTCAACCAATGAAAAAACCAAGCAAGCAGGTCTTCTTTAAAAAAGAACCAAGAAAACTTTTACGAACTATTTCCAAATCTGCCGGGGGGTTGACAACCACCCAAAGCACAGGGACCGTCGTGAGCCCCAACAAACCGGAGGACTTCATGAGAAACAGGCTTAATTTCACAGCCCGGCTCGCGTTTATCGGCCTGTGCGCCGCCGCCGGCACCGCGTCGGCGACCCCGCTGCTGGTCACAACAAGCATCAATGACGCAAAAACCGTGACATTGGCCGGCAATACGCGGCCGGAAGCCCGCCTTCGAAACGATCGCGGCGCGGTGCCCGACGATTTCATGATGAACCACATGCAGCTGCTTCTGAAGCGCCCGCCCGAAACCCAGGCGGCCCTGGTCCATTTCATCGACGCGCTGCAGGATCCGTCCTCGCCCCAATTCCACCAATGGCTCACACCGGAACAATTCGGCGAGCGTTTCGGTCCCGCTTCGCACGACGTGCAAGCCGTCACCGGCTGGCTTTCCAGCCACGGCTTCCAGGTGAACGGCGTGCAAACCGGCCGCATGATCGTCGATTTCTCCGGCACCGCCGCGCAGATCCGCGCGGCGTTCCACACCGAAATTCACAATCTGGACGTGCATGGCACACCCCATGTCGCCAACATGAGCGACCCGCGCGTGCCGCAGGCACTGGCCGGTGTCATCGATGGCGTCGTGTCGATGCATGATTTCCGGCCCCACACCAACTTCAAGCATCGCGCCGCCTATACCTTCACCAGCGGCGGCGAAACCTTCCAGACCGTCGTGCCCGCCGATCTCGCAACCATCTACAATCTGAACCCGCTATTCAGCGCCGGCATTTCCGGCCAGGGCCAGACCGTCGTGGTGATCGAGGACACCAACGTCTACAGCACCGCGGACTGGACCACGTTCCGTTCCACCTTCGGCCTCTCCGGCTACACCTCCGGTTCCTTCACCCAGGTGCACCCCACCGGCGCCAGCGCCTGCAGCAATCCCGGAACGGTCAGCGGCAACGAAGGCGAGGCCGAACTGGATGCGGAATGGGCCAGCGCCTCGGCCCCCAGTGCCGCCATCGAGCTCGCATCCTGCAAGGACACCACCACCTTCGGCGGCCTGCTCGCCCTGGAAAACCTGGTCAATAGCGCCAGCCCGCCGGCCATCGTCAGCATCAGCTACGGCGAATGCGAGGCCGAAAACGGCGCCTCCGCGAATGCCGCCTATAATTCCACCTACGAACAGGCCGTCACCGAGGGCACTTCGGTGTTCGTCTCCGCCGGCGACGAGGGCGCGGCAAGTTGCGACGCCGACGAAACCAAAGCCACGCACGGCATCGGTGTCAGCGGCTTTGCCTCCACGCCCTATGACGTGGCGGTCGGCGGCAATGATTTCGGCGACACCTATGCCGGCACCAACAGCACCTACTGGAACAGCACCAACGGTTCCTATTACGAATCCGCAAAATCCTACATTCCCGAAATTCCCTGGAACGATTCCTGCGCCAGCGTGCTGATCGCCACCGCCGAAGGCTACAGCACCACCTACGGTTCCGGCGGCTTCTGCAACAGTTCGGTGGGCAAGGAAGATTTCCTCACCACCGCCAGCGGCAGCGGCGGCCCCAGCGGCTGTGCCACCGGCACCCCGTCCACCTCGGGCGTGGTCAGCGGCAGTTGCAAGGGGTACGCCAAACCATCATGGCAATCCGTGGTCGGCAACCCCGGCGACGGCGTGCGCGACCTGCCGGACGTGTCGCTGTTCGCGGCAAACGGCGTGTGGGGTCACTATTATATCTATTGCGACTCCGACGTGAATGACGGCGGCGCCAAATGCACCGGCGCGCCGAGCGGCTGGTCGGGCGCCGGCGGCACCTCGTTCGCCTCGCCAATCCTCGCCGGCGTGCAGGCCCTGGTCAACCAGAAGCAGGCCGCCAAGCAGGGCAACCCCAACCCCGTCTATTACAAGCTCGCCGCAACCGAATATGGCAGCGGCGGCAGCAGCTCGTGCAACTCCAGCAACGGCAACACCGTCGGCAGCAGCTGCATCTTCTATGACGTCACGTTGGGCGACATGGATGTGAACTGCACCGGCACGCATAATTGCTACCTGCCCAGCGGCAAGAACGGCGTGCTGTCCACCAGCGACAGCAGCTACCTCAAAGCCTACGGCACAGGCACCGGCTGGGATTTCGCCACCGGCATCGGATCGATCAACGTCACGAACCTGGTGAATAACTGGTAGATGCGAAGTGGCCAGGGGGCGCTGCTCCCTGGCCCCTATTGGTCCGATCCTGACGCTCACTACCCGAGCGTCAGGTGAATCGGCCCACAAAAACAAAGGCTAGTGGTTAAAATCCAAGGACTCTTCCCTTGGATTTTAACCACTAGTGACTTGCCCTTAGCTTGGGTCCAGGGGGCAGAGCCCCTTGGCGTCGCTTCGTGCAGCCTCAAAAAAATGGCGGCCATTTAGGCCGCCAAGTTTAGGGAGGAAACGTCCAAAAAGCGGCGCGGCCAAAGCCAGCGCTGCTCAGACTTGTCTAGCTGGCCTGACGGCGGGTGGCAAGCTTTTTGTGCTGCGACGCACAAGCGTGTTAAACGCCTGGCTTATAGTAGGCTAGCTCATCTCCGCCTCGATGCGCTCGATTTCGGCGTC
>CAJCIS010000052.1 GCA_903970435.1 Acidobacteriota bacterium
GCCGCCAGCGTCAAAGGATTGCGATTAGGGGAGAACCCGGCGCGGTGGCGTGGGCATCTTGCCGAACTGCTACCTGCACGCAGCAAGGTGGCCCCGGTGGAGCACCACGCCGCCCTGCCCTTCACGGAGCTGCCGCCATTCTTCCTACGCCTGCAAGCCGCCGATGGCCTGGGCGCCCGCGCCCTGGAACTGGCCATCCTGACGGCCGGACGCACGAACGAAGTGCTGGGCGCCACCTGGGCCGAGATCGATCTGGACGCGGCTTTGTGGACGATCCCGGCCGGCCGGATGAAAGCCCGGCGCGAGCATCGTGTGCCGCTTTCGGCCCCGGCCGTGGCGCTGCTACGCAAGCTGGCTACGATACGCACCGGCAAGCACGTGTTTACAGGCCAGCGCGAAGGCAAGGCGCTGTCCAACATGGCCCTGCTGATGACCCTGCGCCGGATGAAGCGGGCCGATCTGACGGCGCACGGTTTCCGTTCCACGTTCCGCGATTGGGCGGCCGAAAGCACTGGCCACCCGTCCGAGGTTGTGGAGATGGCCCTGGCCCATGCTGTTGGGGACAAGGTTGAAGCCGCTTACAGGCGCGGCGATTTATTTGAAAAGCGGCGCAAGTTGATGAATGATTGGGGTGCCTACTGCACCGCGCCGGGTCCAAAAACACCCGCCGCTTAGAGTGCATAGGGCATAGGACTCATAGGGGTCATAGGGGAAGCGCAATCCGATGGTTACAGCTTAATGGCAGACCATGAAGTCGCGGACATCGGAGTAACGCCAGAACGTGAGCAAATTGCGATCGTCGAGAGTCGCTGGAAAGACGAAGTATTATACTACGAAACCTTATATGAAAAAACCCACAATCCAATGTATGCGTGGAGGGTTCTCGCGCTCTATTGCGCTTATAAAGTGCCGCTGTCGTTCTACTCGGGTAATCCTGGACCAAGGGCCAACTTAGAACTGCCGGTTTGGTGCTGCAAATACTTCCTTTCTGCTTCGCAAGAACTGGAAAGCCTTGCGAAGGGTGACGATATTCGCGAGGAATTACCGAGACTAGACGGCCCACCACGCAACTCAGTGGACGCAACCACCGCAGCGGCGCTCATTCCGTTGGCCTTAGGACTCGCCGGTCGGCAAGGCAAGAGCATGCTATTTGACTACCGCTCGCGCAAGATGACCGGGTTTGAGGCGAGCTTATATGACACACTCAGGGAGAACGGTCTAAGCCCCAAGGATGCAACGGAGATTCTCCTTGATCGAACTGGCCTAAACGATGAGCGGAGCCTGAGAAAACGGTTTGCAAAATCAGATGTCCGCCTAACTCAGGGCCTAACTAACCCCCAAAGTTTGGGCCGGAACAAAGGTAAGGCAAAGTAGGGGCCTGGAATAGTTCATAATAAACTGGCGATTGTCTGCGTGCACACCGCAACCCGCAGGACATGCCGATATGAACCACGACCCTCTAGCCTACCGAATTGACGACGTCCGCCGCATTCTCGGCCTGGGCACAACCAAGCTATATGAATTGATCGGAACAGGCGCCTTGGACGCAAGGAAGGCCGGAACCCGTACTCTCATTACGGGCGACAGCCTGCGCCAATATGTCGCGAGCCTGCCGAAAGCGAACATCACCACAGGCCGTGAGGCCGCATAAAAACCGCCGGCCCGCGATGCGGAAACCGGCGGCGGAACGCTTTGTGAGTGCTTTGGCGAGCGCAAACAAGATAAGCGATTTGTCCAAAGGTTTCCAGCCCTTTGCGGCCCGGCATGGAGATTTTTCCATGCCTCAACTTCTTTTCGACTTTGCCTTGCCGATTGTGGCCAGCACTGACACGTTCGCCTTGGCGAGCGCGCTAGACCGCGCCGCCGACGCTGCCCTTTTTCTAGGGCGAATCGCGTATGCCGAACACTTGGCCTGTCGGGCGGCCGAATTGCGAGAGCAGGAGGCGGGCCGATGATCCCGCCGGACAGTGTAGCCGTAACCTATTTTTCTGACTCCGCTGCTAGCGAAAAGCGAGAGGCGTGGCGAACACTCTCGGAACTGCGGCAGGAAATCTTGGAGACCGCCGCACCGCAAAAACGAGAGTTGCCATGGCTAAAATTGGCAACATTCGGCAGTAAGCGCACCCTAAAGAACAGCCTCCGACACGATGCCAACGTGCTTCAAGTTTATGGATTAGAAGCGGACTACGACGCCGAGGCGGTATCGTTTGAGGATGCGGTGGAAAGGTTGACCAAGGCTGACATTCTCGCGCTGGCCTATACATCGCCAAGGCACACGCGACACAAGCCGCGCTGGCGGGTGGTATGCCCCTTTTCGGCACCCTATCCGCCGGAGAAGCGCGCGGCGTTTCTTGGGCGCCTTAATGGCCTGTTTGGCGGCATATTCGCGGGCGAAAGCTGGACGCTTTCCCAGGCATATTACTTTGGCCGAGCGGGGGACAACCCCGCCCATGCTTGCGAGATTATCGAAGGCCAGCCTATCGATTTGCACGATGACCTTGACGAAATTTGGCTGGGCAAGCCGAACACGGACGATACCGATACGGGCGCAGCGCATGGCGGACCGGTTAACGAGGCCGAATTGCTGGCCGCCATTCGTGGGGGGCGGAGCTACCACGCCGCCATGGCGCGGCTTGCCGGAAAATGGGCGATTGCTGGCGTGCCGATGATGGAGACCCGGCAACGCATCGGTGACGCCATGCGCGAAGTCGAAAACTCTAAACAAGATGCCCGCTGGCGGGATCGTTTCAATGATATTGACCGCGTTCTGCTGGATATTTACGTCAAAGAAGCTGCAAAGAAGGACGAAGCGAAGGGCGACACCGGCCCGGCGCTGCACATCGTGACTGCCGCAGAACTGTTATCCTCAACATTCCCGCCGCGCGAACTGATAATGACTCCATGGTTGCCGACGAAGGGGTTGGCAATGATCTATGGCCCGCGCGGTATAGGGAAAACGCACCTGACACTTGGGATTGCCTACGCCATTGCCAGCGGCGGCACGTTCCTGGGCTGGCGCGCGCCAAAAGCCCGCCGAGTGCTGGTAATCGACGGGGAAATGCCGGCCGGGGTGTTGCAGGAGCGGCTGGCCGCAATCGTCGCACGATCCGAAGTCGAGGCAGCGCCCGATACGCTCCGCCTTTTGGCCTTGGACCTGCAAGAGGGGGACCTGGACCTAAGCCGGGACAGCGACCAAGCCCGGCTGGATTCGGCGCTGGGGGACGCCGAGGTGGTGTTCGTGGACAATATCAGCACGCTCGCCCGCACGGGTCGGGAAAACGAGGCTGAAAGCTGGTTGCCAGTGCAGCAATGGGCGTTGTGGCAACGCCGCGCCGGGCGTTCGGTGGTGTTTATTCACCATGCCGGCAAAGGTGGTGCGCAACGAGGCACAAGCCGCCGAGAGGATGTGCTTGACACTGTGATCGCACTCCGCCGGCCGGATGACTACGACCCCGCCGAGGGCGCGCGCTTTCAGCTTCACTATGAAAAATCGCGCGGGTTCCATGGGAGTGACGCTAAGCCATTCGAAGCGAAGCTGGGTCCCGGCGGCTGGACGACCCGAGACCTGGCAGACGCCGACATGGCGCGGGTGGTGGCCATGACGGGTGACGGCATGAGCGCGCGCGACATTGCCGCAGAACTTGGCGACGGCTGGTCAAAGAGCCGGGTTAGTCGGTTGCAGGCGAAGGCGCGGGAACTTGGCCTGATGGACGCTGCCGGCCATGGATAACCTTCCGAATGCGAACTGTCCCGCTGTCCCACGCCCCTGTAGCGGGACAGCGGGACAGGCCGCCCCCGCAACGGATAATAGCGGGACAACGGGCGGGACAGGTAGCGGGACACCGAGCCTTAAAGCCCTGGCAAAGCTGGTAATTGAGCGGGACAAGCAGCGGGACAACGGGCGGGACAATCCCCCCGATACCGCGCCGGACCCGTGCCACCGGCTGCGGGACAGTGCGGAGACGCAACGGGACATTGGGCCGGCCGCCGGGACGTGCCACCTGTGGATAGGATGGATATGACTGCCGCCGGCATCCTGGCCCATGCCAGCGCCGCTGGGGTGACGATGGAGGCCGATGGGGACCGGCTGAGGCTGGTTGCCGCCGCACCGCCACCGTTGGCACTGCTGCATGATCTGGCCGGCGCAAAGGGAGAGATTTTGGACCTGTTGGCAGAGCGCAGCGCCATCGCCAATGAGCCGCCCTTGCAACCGCTGGGCACCGCCGAGCGCGAGCGATTGGATCGGAAACAAGCCGTTATGGTGGCAGGACTGCTCGCGGTAGCGGATCGTAGCCGGTGGGGGTTCAAATGAGTTTAATACCCGGACGCGCGCGCGCGCCGGTGCGCCAGCCGGATGCGCCGCGCGACCCATATTTAGAGTCAGTAACTCAAGAACCGGGACAGCCGCTATGACGGAGACGAATGCAGTAAAGCCGGCCTCCGACCCGAAAAAGACCTACGAAGCCACGCCCGCCGAAAAGGCTGCGCTTCAGGCCCACCTCGCCGCGAAAGCCAAAAGGCTCCCGAGCCCAGGACTGAAGGTTGTAAGTGACGGAAAATTACCTCGTATCGATATTGACCACCCACAACAAGGTGTTGGGTTAGCGCTCCTATTTCGTGCTTTGGGAACGTCCAATTTGGCCTTCTATGACGGCTTAATAAACCAACTTGTGAATGTAAGCGCGCAAGGGCGAGAGCCCAGTGAGACGGCGCTTAATTTTGTGCTCGCCATTGTCAAGGGAATTGAGCCGAAGGACGAAGTAGAGGCAATGCTGGCAACGCAAATGGCAGCCGTTCATTTGGCGACCATCACCACCGCGCGTCGGTTGGCGCACTGTGAAAACATACCGCAGATTGACAGTGCGGAGCGCGCCTTCAACAAGCTTGCCCGCACATTCGCTATCCAAATGGAGACATTGAAACATTACCGCACGGGTGGCGAACAGCGGATGACGGTGCAGCATTTGCACGTAAACGATGGGGGGAAGGCCATAGTCGGTACTGTCGCGGGCCGGGCGGTAGGGGGTGGGGATGCCGGAAAATAATGCCGTTAACCTCATGAACCTAGCGCCGCGATGCACCGCCACATCCAAGCGGACGCATGCATCCTGCCGGGCCCCTGCCGTGAAAGGCTGGACAGTGTGCTACTTCCACGGCGCTCGTGGCGGAGCGCCGCTAGGCCCCAAGCATGGTAATTATCGCCACGGAGAGCGGACGGCTGTAGCCGAGGGCATCCGTGCTATGATGTCGGCACTTATACGGAAGGTCAAATGCTCTTTGGCCGGCTCTGGTGACGGATGAAATGGCGCCTGCAATGTTTGCATGGTCTGTTACAGGTTCATTGACCCAACGCTAGCAATGCAAGCTGAGCCAACGCGCCCGATTTTACGGTGCAATCGCCGTCGCTCCCACCGCCGGTGGCTTGGCAATTAGATACCCAGGCCGTCCAAGACGCATCACAGGGGAGCAACAGCTTCATCGCTGAATGTCCCCCGTCCGAGGACGTGTAGTCCGGGTGCTTCCTTGCCTCCGCAATTAGGCAAGCCGTGAAATCTTTATTGACCTTAGTATTCATGTCCTTCACCGCTGCCGAAGGGGCGGCACTAGCTGACGCGAAGCACATCACGTAAGCGGCGCATAATAGAGCAATTCCGGCTCTACCGAAAAGCAGAGGGCGCGCCAGCGTGCCGCCCTCTGCGAGCGCTGTTTTCATTGTCAGCCCCATCAATGTTTCGCAACGCTATTCCGGCGGGAGCGCACCGGCAAGCGCCGCAAATGTTTGCCATCCTTCCGTTGCACGTTGACTCTTGCACAAACGACAAACGACCGTATATAGTTTGTGCGAGCGAGGTTGAAGGGAAGTCCGATGCGCCAAGTTGTCAGCTACATCCGGGTAAGCACTGGCCAGCAAGGCAAGTCCGGCCTGGGCATCGAAGCCCAGCGCGCCGCCATCGCCCGCTTCGCCGAGGCCGAGGGGTGCGAGGTGGTCGCCGAGCATGTGGAAGTCGAAACCGGCAAGGGCACCGATGCCCTGGACCGCCGGCCGGTTCTTGCCGCCGCCCTGGCCCAAGCCCGCAAGGGCAAGGCTGCGGTGGTGGTTGCCAAGTTGTGCCGCCTCTCTCGCGACGTTGCTTTTATCTCTGGCCTGATGGCCCAGCGGGTGCCGTTCATCGTCGCCGAGCTTGGCGCCGACGCGGACCCCTTCATGCTTCATATTTATGCCGCCCTGGCCGAAAAAGAGCGCCACCTTATCAGCGACCGCACCCGCGCCGCCCTGGCCGCAAAGAAGGCCCAGGGCGCCAAGCTGGGCAACCGCACAAACCTGAACGAAGCCCGCGCCAAGAGCGCCACCGCCAACAAGGCCGGCGCCGATGCCTTCGCCGCGAACGTGCTGCCAGTGGTGCGCCAAATACAGGCGAGCGGCGCCACCACTTTGCGTGCTATCGCCGAGGCTCTTAATGCCCGTGGTATCCGCACCGCACGGGGTGGCGCGTGGTATTCGTCAACGGTGGGAAATCTGTTGGCGCGTGTAAGCGAAGTCTAGGCAATCGGGAAAAATTGAATTGAAAGCGACCAAGATACCGCCGGCCTTGGCTCTCGTTGCGTCCATTCTAAGCGGGCAGGCGGCCAACGCAAACAATGCCGCCTGTTGGGGGCATGGGCGAGATGACACCGATCGAGGGGATGTGTCATGCACCCCGCTTACCGAAAAATTCTTGCTGTCAATGCGAGGAGCCTCCAGAGGCGCGGTGCTGCGGGCAATGAACGCCGCCGGCCGCCCTTTCCCAGATGGCGCGCTGCATTTTATCAGCAATTATGCCTATGGCGCGAAAGGTTGGACCGGCTACGTGAATTTTACATTCCAAGCGGACGTGGTGGCGATTATTTACGCTAATGTGGACGGCCCAGCAGGCCAACCACAGGACATGGAATTCATTTGGAATGTGAGCTTACCCGGCTGCTCAGACTTTCCGGGCCGCGAACCACGCTGCGCATCACGCTAGTGACTTCGCGTTTCTTCGCTTCTAGCCGGCAAATGAATAGGGGATAGATTAGGGGATTACACAATTCGAAATTATAAAAAGTGTTGTTTATCAATGCATTCTGATAACAGAAAGGAAGACACCCTCTCCATCGAACCCAAGGTTCGAAACCCACCCGCGCCGGGCCGCCAGCACCAAAACCCGTTCCATCTGAGAGGTCCAAAGTGCTATCGTGACCCCGTTCCGGGCGGCGGATTCGTTGAGTTTAGAAGGACTTGCCGGTCCTCCCACCCTCTCCGCCAACTTACGCCACAAAGCGAGGTTCTATCCGCTGGCAGCCTCAGCGCATGGCGGCTTGTTAAGCCACCATGAGGCCGAGATGTTGCTCCATAGGCGCAAAATCACGGTCGTCGTGGAGCAGGACGTGGTGATTCTCGATACAGAAAGTGCCGATGATAATGTCGGCCGTTTTGCGGATCGTAATGCCCAGCCCCCTCAAAGTGCGATAATTGCGGGCGGCCCGGGAGGCGAGGTCCGGGCCCAGGAGCTGCACAAGAGAATACCGGCGTAGTGCACGCTCAATTCGCTCGGCATGTTCCTCATTGCGGGCGCCTTGAAGGACCTCGAGCAAAATGAGGTCGCCGATCAGGAGTGGTTGGCGGCTTGCTTCGGCCTCAAGTTTGGCGGTCGCCGATGTTCGAAGACCGCGCAGATGCGATATCCACACGGAGCTATCGACGAGGATCATGACCGGCGCGACATACGCCCTCGAGGCCGCCCTTGGCGCATTTCGTCCAGATCGCCTTCCCATCCCAATCCGTTGATGTCTGCCAGCGCCCGGCCCTGCTCGTGGACACGAACCAGAAGCCGCAAGCTTTCCTCCACCGTGGCGCGTTTGGTCGATAGGCCGGCAGCGACCATGGCCTGGGACAGCAATGCGTCGTCGATGTCGATGTTGGTCCGCATCGCCACCCCTGTCGAATGTGTAAACCGCTCTCTATATATACACATCGAGTCGGCAGGGCAAGCTGGGTCTATGACGGGCAGGCCGGTCGGATGCCGACGCCGTCAGAGTACGATGGCGTAGACATAGTGCTCATCATCGTCGATCGTGCCCCGCCAGACTTCGCTACAGCGCGCCACACCATGCTCATCGTGGGGTGTGCCTTTTGCCTTGAATTCAGCTCCCCGAGAGGGCTTCACACCAATTCCACCTGTGCATGATGGCCGGCGGCGCTTGCCAGACGGTGGTCTCGTGTGAGCAGCGCGGCGTCCAGCGCTTCGGCTAAGGCTACATAGACCGCATCATTCGCTGTGATATTGTTCCGCAACTCCCAAACCCGCGACAGCAGAAAATCGTGGGGGTATCGGTGCATGCGGAATGCGGCGAGGTCGGCGAGTGCCACACGCCCACGCGCGCCGTCTATCTCGCCTCTTGCAGCATATTTGCGGATGACCTGCGCCACTTCGATGTCAAGCAAGTGCGGCGCATGCAATGTTTGCCCCGGCGCGAACAGGTAGCGTTCCACCGCACTTGCCGCCGGCGTGCGCAAAAGCACCTCGATGACGGCCGACGCGTCAACGACAATCAATGGGTGTCGCGCTCAGCCCGGACGGCTTCGGCCGGTGCGAGCGATGGTGTGATGGGCGCGCGGCTGGCGAGGCGTGCACGCAGCTGATCGAGCGTTGGCCGCTCTGCGACCTGACGGATCTCGTTGAGGAGGTAGTCCGAAAGGGACATGCCAGCCAGGGCCGCGCGTGACTTAAGTTCACGGTGGAGCGCCTCTGGCACATTACGAATTTGGATCATCGCGTTCATGTCGAATTGATGAAAGCATGTGCCCTACATGTCAAGGCCGACGCTTTCTTCGACTGGGTGGCGGCATACCAACATTGGCCCATTGCATAGCCATCAGAGTTCTATGGCGTCGTCATAGTGCTCATCTTCGTCGGCCTTGGCCCGCCAAGCCCGTTCATGAAAACAAGTGCTTAAGGCTATCCAGGACGGCAAATCGGAGTGCCATCTCATCCATCAGTCTGTCGCTCACGCCGTGGAAGGCTTCATCCTCCCTTCGCGCCCGGTCGCGATTCGCCTCGCACAGCTCATCCACGACCCGCTGATCCTCTTCCGCGACCTCCCCCAGGTCCGCTTTCATTTGGTCACCGTGGCGCCGAGCGAGGGCGCGAATCTCCGTCATGATTGTGGTGACAAGTGCATTCGTCTCATCAAGATCGATTTTGGCATCCGCTGGGTCCAACCCAGGGAGTGCGACCTGATCAATTTCGGCCACCTCATCCTCGTCATCGTCGGCAGCATCGGCACGTTCCGACGAAAGGCGCGGTCCGTTCCCGAGACTATATTTAAAGCGAAAACGCTGGTTCACGTGCATGAGCCATTTGCGAAGGACTTCGCTGTCGGCACCGCCGCGATATGCCGCGAGAACCGCTTCAGAGATTTGAAGTCGTAACTTTCAGGCTCCATATCGTGGCAGAATATCCTTGCCACGCGCTGGCCGAACTCCCGTTCGGCGTCACTTCGCGCGGTGATCGCCCAATAGTTCCTGTCGGCGAGGCGTGCGTTTAAGTTTGCGGCGAGTTCATTGGCTGCGACTTCACTGTCGGTGCCGAGGCCGTGCCGGACGCGCACTTCCTCCCCTTTATCTCCTCAGGCCCCGTCATTCTGCCCTGTTTGAAGGCCCATCGACTTGGCGAAATCTTGCCGGCCGCAGCCGCATCCTACCTCCTTTGGTATAGGTGGGATATTCTCATGGACCCGCTGATTTACCTTCCGCACATTTTCACGCGGCCGGTGTGTCGTGCCAGCTTACGCATCACAGCGTGACGAGGACTTCGACCATGACATTACAGACGGTACGCAGCAGTTCTGGACACACCGCGATGCCGATCATGATTCCTTCGGCAGACGTCGAAACTGACGACCGTACTAGCTGGGATCACGCCGTGCTTGCGCCACTCGTCCGCTCCCTGCTCCCGCCTGACGAGGCAAATGACGTGTTGCGAGGCGTGTACACGATCGCATTTCACGCCAAATTGATGGAGCGTCTGGAACGAATTCGTAATGTCGCCGACGCGAATATGGCCGCTCGACATGGGGGGGCGTTGCAGGCATGGCGACTGAAGCGTGTAACGTCGTTCATCGATCAAAATATCGACAGCGCGCTTTCGCTGGATTGTCTTTCACAGGCGGCGGGCCTAAGCCGAATGCATTTTGCCGCGTTGTTCCGTAAGGCGACCGGGTTGCGGCCGCACGACTACGTAGTACGGCGGCGCATTGAAATCGCACAACGACTCTTGTCAGGGTCGCAGATGCCAATCGTTGCTATTGCATTAGAAGTTGGGTTTCAATCACAAGCTCATTTTACAACTGTATTTAAGCGTGTCTTAGGTATCACGCCGCACCGCTGGCGGCAGATGAGTGAGGCAGAGGGGCCAGCGGCTTAAGCGTTTCGAGTGCAGTGCCAGATGCCGGTTGCGTAAACACCAACCCGCGCCAGCGCACAAATCTACGTCGTGCGCTTCGGAAGAAATTCGATCCAACGCGAAAGACCGTAGCGCAATCGGTTACGTACAACCAGCTGCATGGAAATTACGGAGGGCGCAGTGCTGGAAACATTACCCGGCATCGTTCTAGCGACGGGCGAATCGGCGCTCTATCAGACGGGTGACAAAGTACGGGTTCTGACCCGCAAGCCGATCGGTCATTACCGCGTGCCGATTTATCTGCGCGGCAAGAGCGGCGTGGTGCAGTCGGTCATTAAGCCAGCCCTCGATAATGAGGCCGAGGGCTTTGGCCGTAATGCCGGGCGCGAACGCCATTATTACCGCATCACTGTGTCGATGGCAGCACTATGGGTCGGCTACGCCGGTGCTCCTGGCGACGCCCTCCTGATCGAAGTCTTCGAAACCTGGCTGGAGCGCATATAAACCATGACGTCGGAAGTCGAACACGCCGCCCACGATCATGCCAGTGCCATACCGCACGCGCATACGCATGAAGATGCTGCCGAAACGCCCGGCTACTTTGAAATCATGGAGATATCAGTACGTGAACTTCTGATCGAACGTCAATTGATCACTGAAGCGGAGATCCATCGGCAGATCGACGTGCTTGACTCCCGTACGCCTGCCCTGGGCGCGAAAATCATCGCCCGAGCTTGGGTTGATGCCGATTTCCGTGGCCGCCTGCGCGCGGACGGTCGTAAGACCTGCGAGGAACTCGGCATCACCTTTTACGACAACACGCGGTTGATCGTTCTCGAAAACACGGAGAAGGTCCACAACTTGGTCGTGTGCACGCTGTGCTCGTGCTATCCGCGGCCGATCCTGGGACTGCCGCCGGAATGGTACAAACTCAAGCCGTACCGCGCCCGCGCCGTGTCGGAGCCGCGGAAAGTATTGGCGGAATTCGGCACGATAATTCCCGACGACGTTGAGGTGCGCGTGACAGACTCGACATCTATTCTGCGCTTCCTCGTTCTGCCACGGCGCCCACCGGGCACGGATCATTACACGGAGGAACAACTCGCTGGCCTGGTGACTCGCGATGCCATGATCGGCGTCGCCACGATCGCCGCACCAATCTCGGAGCAGAACCCATGACCGGTCCGGAAATCCTGGTGCAGCGTTTGCCGAACGATATCGGAGGCCAAGGTGGGCCGGCGATTGCGCGCACCGAGCACCCGCTCGCCGCATGGGAAAAACGCTGTCACGCTTTGGCTGATGTGCTTGATTTCCACAAGATCATCAATACCGAGGAAAAGCGCCACGGTGTGGCAGCGCTCGGTACCGGGATCAATGCGGCGCTGTCATACTATGAGCGCTGGATCTTGGCCTTCGCCAATATCCTGTTCCAGAAAGGTATCCTGACCCCGGCCGAGCTTGCTGAAAAAATGCAGGCGGTCGAAGCCCGCGGCGCGCGGTAGGTTCACTGACAAATCAACGCCAAGCCTATCGAAAGATCATCGGAGCAACCAAATGAGCACTATTACTACAGATGATGGCACAACGATTTACTATAATGACTGGGGTATCGGGCAACCGGTTGTGTTCAGCCACGGCTGGCCGCTGAGCGCGGACGCCTTCGAAGACCAGATGTTTTTCCTCGCATCGCGCGGCTACCGCTGCATTGCGCATGACCGCCGCGGCCACGGCCGTTCGAGCCAGCCATGGGCCGGCAACGATCTCGACACCTATGCCGATGATCTGGCTGCCCTGGTGAGAGCGCTGGACCTCAAGGATGCCGTGCATGTCGGCCACTCGACCGGCGGCGGCGAGGTCGCCCGCTATATCGGGCGGCACGGCACAGGCCGCGTCGCCAAAGCCGTTCTGATCGGCGCCATTCCCCCGCTGATGCTGAAAACAGCCGAAAACCCGGGCGGCCTGCCGATCGAGGTTTTCGACCAGCTTCGCGCCGCGGTGCAGGCGGACCGTTCGCAATTCTGGAAGGATCTCTCCCTCCCCTTCTACGGCTATAACCGCGACGGAGCCAAGATATCCGAGGGCGTACGGAACGACTTCTGGCGGCAGGGCATGCGGGCCGGGTTCCCGGCTTCGTATTTCTGCATCAAGGCGTTTTCCGAAACGGATCTCACCGGCGATCTTGCCCGCTTCGATATTCCCACGCTGGTCCTGCACGGCGACGATGATCAGATCGTGCCGATCGGCGCCTCCGCATTGATGTCAGCCAAGCTGATCAAGGGCGCGACGTTAAAGGTCTATCCCGGTGCGCCGCACGGCATGTGCACCACCCTGAAGGACCGGGTGAACGATGAGCTACTTGCGTTTCTGCAATAAACTTCTGGCCGATCAGTGGGGCAGCCAACCCCCGCATGAACAGGCGCCGCGAGCGCCACGGAGGATCACATGACCAGGCACCGTAACCAGATGCTGTCGCGCCGGGGCTTCTGCCTGTGCTGTCTATCGGCGCCCGCAATGGTTGCCGGAGGCTGGCTCACGCCTCGTCAGGCATTCGCGGCAGCGCAAGGGATTGTGCAATTGATCAAGGCAGATGCCGCGACGGCACCGATTGTGGTGCATCGTTTGCGCGGCAATGTGGCCGTGCTGGAAGGCTCTGGCGGTAATGTCGCCGTGTTGTCCGGGCGTGATGGCAAAGTGATGATCGATGCGGGCATCGCGGTGTCGCAGCCGCACATGGCGGCTGCCCTGGCGATGCTCGGGCCAGAGCCGCTCACCCACCTCATCAACACACACTGGCATTTCGATCATGCCAACGGTAATCAATGGCTATACTTGCTTGGTCCTCGCATCGTCGGGCACGAAAATACCCGCAAGCATCTCGCGACTCTTCAGCGGGTCGAGGATTGGGACTATGACTTCGCGCCGCTCCCGCACGATGCCTTGCCGGGCACGGTGTTTGCCGACAGCTACGGCATGAAGCTCAACAACACCCCGATCGAACTCCAATATTACGGTCCCGCGCACACGGACAGCGATATTTCGGTTCATCTTGCCGAGCTCGACATAGTGCATACGGGCGACACGTTCTGGGATGGTATCTACCCGTTCATCGACTACTCCACCGGCGGCAGCATAGATGGACAAATTCGTGCGGCCGATGCCAACCTGAAACTATGCACCAAGGATACCATCATTATACCGGGCCACGGCGGGCCGGTGAGCAACCGCACAGAGCTGAAGAATTTCCGGGATATGCTCGTGGCGATAAGGGAGAACGTGGCTACCCTCAAACGGCAAGGCAGGACGCTCGGCGAAATCGTAGCGGCACGGCCGACCGCGCCGTTCGACGCGAAATGGGGGCAGTTCGTTATCGGCCCCGCGCTCTTTACCAAGTTGGTTTATGAAGGCGTCTAAGGGTGATGGACGCTAAGCGCGCGCTCAAGCCCGTCCACGCGGCGGCTGGCTCATTCGGCTTCACATCCAGGGGTGGCGGATTGCAAACACGCCTGGTTCGTCTCTATGCCGTTGTAGGGGCGCTCAATGCCGGTTCCTGGGTTTGGGCGCTTGCCGCATTTCGGGCCCAGCCAAGCCTTATTGGCGTGGCGTTGCTTGTATATGGGCTCGGCTTGCGGCATGCGGTTGACGCGGATCACATTGCCGCCATCGACAACGTCACCCGCAAGCTCATGCAGGATGGACAACGTCCCGCCTCAGTCGGATTTTTCTTCGCGCTTGGCCATTCCACGCTCGTAATCCTGGTTGCCGCTGCGGTTGCCCGCATGGCTGTCAGCGTCGGTGATATTCGCGGCCTGCAAGCCGCCGGCGGCATAATCAGCACGGGCGTGTCAACACTATTTTTATTTGGCCTTGCCGCCATGAATACCGTCACCCTCTTGTCCGTCTTTGCTCAGTATCGCGCGTCGCGCGGCGCAACGGATAGCGTGCCTCGTGTGGATGCCCCCCTACGCGGCGCAGGTATTGTATCGCGGCTTTGCCGCCCACTTTTCCGATTGGTTGCTCATGACTGGCAGATGCTTCTGATAGGCTTCCTATTCGGACTCGGTTTCGATACGGCAACCGAAGTGGCCATGTTTGCAGTCTCGGCGACACAGGCGGCGCATGCGGTCCCCTTGCACGCCCTCCTCGTGCTGCCCGTACTATTTGCCGCCGGCATGACGCTTGTGGACACCACCGACGGCGTCATGATGCTAGGTGCGTACGGGTGGGCGATGGCCGACCCAGGTCGCAAGTTGCGATATAACATGGCAATCACGCTGATATCGGCGGCTGCGGCAATTGGCGTTGGTAGCATTGAAGCAGCCGGTTTATGGCCAGGCGCGACGATCGTCGCGGGCGGCCTCAGGCAGACGATCGCTTCGCTCAATGGCCATTTCAATCAACTCGGTATTGCTATGATTATATTATTCTCGCTGACCTGGGCAATCTCGCGCTTTGCCTATCGCGCCACGCGCCAGCCTTGACGGATCACACTATCCCGCCACGCCATTTACCGGCAAACCAAGGTTTATTTGTTCCATTTACTCACACAGATTCCACTTCGCGTTGCACCGTTCGTTCGAGCAATTACCGGCCGCCACTGAAAATACGCGCATCTTCGGCCCGGCCTAATGCCTTCCGGTGGCCCCGAAGCAGGCCAAGGGATAGCGGGAGGTCAGCATGAGCCATATCCATCGTCGTGTCGGGCGGACGACGCCGAGCCTGGTGGACGGAACGCCAATGGTCGCGCGCGATGTCACAACGCCGACGGCGGGCCCCGAGGCGGAACCATCACTTCTTACCAATATGGCGCAATTCTCGCGTGCCCTTTCTGTACGCTCGGACGAGGCGATTGGTCCGCTACTTGCCGCGGCAACGTTTAGCCACGAGGACACGGCTCACGAAATCTGCTCCATCTGGGCGACGGAAGCGCTGCATCGCGCACACGCGACCCTGAAACTCTTCCTGGTGCTGCATCGATCACGGCGCCGGATTGACCGTCTGACGCGCGTGCTGGAGCGGAACTTGGCCATTGATCTCGCCCGAAACATCTATGCTCTTACGCATCCTGCCTCGGCAAAAGCCGAAAATTGCGCCAAGACGCTGCGCGACATCGTCTCCGGCCTTGTCGCTCTTTTTGGGCCGGGAGTCGGGGATCTGGACGTCGAGACCGATATTAGCGAGGTGCGCCTCCCGGGACAAAAACGGCGTGCTCTCGCGCTACTAACCCACGAATTGGTCGTCAACGCCATTTTGCACGCGTTTGATGGCCGCCGCCGCGGCCGTATTGTCGTTACCATTCGGCTTGTCTCACCAGGCGTCGCGGTGCTTTCGGTTATGGATGACGGTGTCGGCATGGGCGATGATGCGATCGACCCCGACAGCATTGCCTCGTCTTTGGCCGGAATTTTGGGATCTGATCTCTATCATCGGCGAACAATCTCCGGCTTCACCAAGATCGAATCAGTGTTCAAGGTCGAGCAACGAGAGGCGTTGCCGCGCTTCGGGCGCCCGTTCGTGCGTCCTGAAAAAGCATACCCGATTGATGAAAGATCATTTCGAGCGGGCGCCTTATAGCCGAGGTCCAACCGGGGTTGTTGGGATTGCACCCGTGATTTCCGGTGGCCAATCCACAGGGAAAAGAGGATAGCAGCCATGTCGCGCACTCCAGCCGTAGTCCAGCAGCTTAAAATCGGGCTCACCTGCGCTCTCGTGCTTCTCAACGCGCCAGCTGATGCGAAATCGCCCAGGCTTGGCGCTTCGTCGCACCAGAATGCCGCGGCACCTGCTACCGTATATTACCATACGGAGAAGGTCGATGGCGTGGACATATTCTACCGGGAAGCGGGCCCGGCGAACGCCCCTTTGGTTGTGCTGCTGCATGGGTTCCCAACATCATCGCATATGTTCCGCAACCTGATGCCGTTACTCGCCGACAGTTATCACGTGATAGCACCGGATTATCCAGGCTTCGGCGATAGCGCAGCACCTGACCATACCATGTTCACCTATTCATTCGCGCATTACGCGGATCTCATGGATGGACTACTCGAGCAGCATCACGCAACGCGATACGCTCTATACGTCATGGATTACGGCGCGCCGGTAGGCTATCGCCTGGCGTTGAAGCACCCTGAACGGATCACAGCGCTCGTCGTGCAAAACGGTAACGCTTACGCGGAAGGCCTGAAGGCATTTTGGGACCCGATCAAGGCCTACTGGGCCGATGGATCGCAGGCGCATCGGGACGCGTTGAACTTCCTGGTGGCACCGGCCACAACGAAATTCCAATATACTGATGGCGTCACCGACGTGGCCCGCATCGATCCTGACAACTGGCTGCACGACCAGGTGCTGCTTGATCGCCCGGGCAACAAGGATATCCAGCTCGATCTGTTCCACGACTATGGTAGCAACGTACCGCTCTATCCCAAGTTTCAGCAATTCTTCCGGGAGCGGAAGCCGCCGACCCTGATTGTGTGGGGCAAGAACGACAAAATTTTTCCGGCCGACGGAGCCACCCCATATCTGCGTGACATTCCAAATGCTGAATTGCATTTGTTGAATACCGGCCACTTCGCCCTCGAGGACCAGCTAGATGTCATGGAGCCGCTGATCCACAGGTTTCTGGATCGCGAAGTGCCGCGCAGCTAGCGGGTGCCGACAGCGCCCCATGACGCGTGTTCCAAACATGCGTGGTGGGCGGCAAAACGAACAATGAAGACCATTGATGGATCGCGATACATGATAACGCTTGAAAAAGCTCACAAGGTTATAGCGGCAGCGGAAGCCAAAGCGAAGGAAATCGGGCAGCCGATGAACATTGCTGTAGTCGACGCCGGAACTAATCTACGCGCATTCATCCGCATGGATGGCGCCTGGCTAGGCAGCATCGATATCGCCATCAACAAGGCGTTTACTGCGAAGGCGTTTGATATTTCGACGCGGGAGCTCGGCCAGAACAGTCAGCCCGGCGATCAATTCTTTGGCATTCACGTGTCGAATCACGATCGTGTCATGATCTTTGCCGGCGGCATTCCGCTCAAGGTCAACGGTCAAATCGTGGGTGCGGTGGGTATCAGCGGCGGTAGCGGCGCCCAAGATCAGCTCGTAGCCGAAGCAGCAGCCGCGGTCTGTCGTTAGGCCGGTGCGACCGGTGCCGCGGCGGGATTCAGATATGGCCGGGACATCGTTGGCGACTGGCATCCCGCGGGGCGCACACGCCGTTTCAGGGTGATGAGCGGTTGCCTCGTTGCTGACCTCAAATTTGGGAGGCGCCGCCATCGACCACGAGCTCACTGCCATTGACAAAACTGCTCTCGTCCGACGCTAGAAAAAGAGCGGCGTAAGCAATTTCGTCCGGGTCGCCGAGCCGGCCTGCAGGCGTAGCGGCCGCCGTCTGGCGCTGCATTTCCCGGCCCTCCTCGTCCGACGACGCAAGCCCGTGCCAGCCGGGCGTCGATGTAGCACCAGGCACAAGCACGTTGACCCGGATACGCCGCTGCGCCAAATCAAGCATCCAGCTACGGGCAAAGCTCCGAATGGCTGCCTTGCTGGCACTGTAAACACTAAATGCCGGCATACCCATGAATGCCGAAATAGAGCCCGTCAGTATGATCGATGCGCCATCACGCAGAAACGGCAATGCTTTTTGTACTGTGAACAGAGTGCCTTTCACATTCGCGGCGAATATGCCATCGTAATGTGACTCAGTCACGTCTTGCAGGGGACTGAACGAACCACCGCCCGCATTCGCGAACAGCACATCTATCGCGCCCACTTTCTCGCCAACGGTGTCATACAGCCGGTCAAGATCGGCCAAATTCGATACGTCGGCTTGAACGATTACCGAATTGCCGCCGATCGCGTGCAGCGCTGAATCTAGCTCTGCCTTGCGCCTGCCAGCAATGAATACGTGCGCGCCCTCGTGAGCGAACCGTCGCGCCGTTGCCAGTCCGATCCCGCTGCTGCCGCCCGTTACAACGGCAACCTTGCCTTGCAGTCTGCCCATCACACCGCATGCCTTTCTATCATTGCACCAGTTTGGTGAATACAAAGTCGCTCGCTCTAACCCTGGCTGCATGGCAGGCGAAGCAATGCTGATGTTGGGCGGCATCCACTGCCTTGCCGCCGATGAACCGGCCAAATCCCCAACCACCGCTGGCCGAATAACGGGCAGAGTCCTTCACCATCACCTGCACGGTGGTCGCCGTAGCCGGAACGAAAGCACCCTCGAACACCGATGACGCCACGCGCTTCCAAGCCAGTTTAACGAGAATTGTGCCATCCGGAAACGGCCGCACATTCGCTCGGTACGCCGAGGCTGCCAGGCTGTTGCCCAGGATAACCCTGAGTTCATCGAGATTTCCGGCTTCCTGCGATGGCGCGATCATTTCCCATTGCCGATAGCCATGCGGAATGGTCACGCCATAGATCGGCGATGCGTCATCAACCGCCACGGCCGTGGGCGCTGGCGCTGCGCCAAGCAGCCACAGCGAGGCGAACGAGACGGAAACGACAGCAGCGGCGCGCATCACCGATACTTCAGTAGACGCGCGCGGGATGCCACTAGCCTGCTTTGGCGAGGCTGTAGCGTCAACAGCATATATTGCGTTTGTCGACGTAACCGGTGAATAGGGTGACATTCCGAACGTGTCCCGGTAATCAGCGGGCCGAAGCTGCCTGTTCTATGAGCATGGCAACCTCGTGCGGGTGGGACACCATGACGGAATGCGAAGCGCCCTGCACCTCCACGACTTTTCGAGCGGCTGCGCGTGCCGCCATGAAGGGTTGCACAGCAGGTGGAATGTTTTTGTCCGCCGATCCATAGATGAACCAAGAGGGCAAACTTTTCCAAGACGGCGGCCCGGACGGCTCGGCAAGCGCGGCGGCGGCAATAGGCCGTTGCGTGGCCGCCATCTGCGTCGCTCGCCAGGCTGGCACGTCAGCCGCAAATTGCGAATTGAACTTGCTCTGCTGAATGTAGAGGTCCTTGCTTCCATCGGCGAGGATAACGGGCGCTGCAAGCGCACGACCGAGCGTGCTGCCGGGAAAGCGCTTCGTCAGGTCGGAAGCGCTCTCGCCGTTAGCGGGTGCCAGCCCTGCGACGTAAACCAGGCCGATGACGTTACCCTTATTGTTCGGTATATCCGTAATGACGGCGCCACCGTAGGAATGTCCAACGAGTAGCACCGGGCCATCAATGGAATTGACAAGCCCTGAAACAACGGCGGCATCGCTCGCTAGCCCGCGCATCGGAATTGCTGCCGCCACCACGTGATAGCCATGCGCAAAAAGATCGGTAATGACGCCGTCCCAGCTCGCAGATTCCGCGAATGCGCCGTGCACCAGCACAATGGTTGTCGTGCGTCGCGCCGCCGCTTGCGCGTCGCGCAAGGCAGTTGGCGCAAAGCCAAGCACGCCGACAAACGCTAGGGTTCGCGCAAATTTTCGCATTGTTACGTCCTCCTACCTCGTTGTCCTACATTGCTTCGCAAATGGCACCGTTCGATGCAGCTTTCGGCACTGCGCGATCCGATAGCCATCGTAGGTTCGGCCCATCGGTCTTGGCTTCCCGATTGCCACAGTCCGTTCTGCAATCGCACGGCAACCGGTCAGCGACGCAGAAAAGCGGCCACGCAGCCGTCATGCGCCGGCTGGTGCGGCGAGTGTCTCGTCGAATAGCCCCAGCATCGCGGCCCACGATCGGGCATCCGCGGCGGCACTGTAGCGTATCGCATCCGGCCGCCCGCGTTTGGCGGCGTCCGGATTGGTGAAGCTGTGCGCCGTGCCGCCATACAGATGCATCTGCCAATCCACGCCGGCATCGCGCATCTCGGTTTCGAAGTCCGCGCGATGTGCCGGCGGGATGAACGGATCGTCCGCGCCGACGCACACCAGCACCCGCGCCTTGATCGCACGCGCATCACTGCGCGGTGCCGTGGTGTTCAGCTCCGTGTGGAAACCCACCACCGCCTTTAAGGCGGCGCCAGCGCGGGCCAGCTCAAGCGGCATCGGAAAGCAGAATCCGATCGCGGCGACGCGCGTCGCATCCACCTCGCCGCGGGCGGTCAGGGCCTGGAGTGCGGGCAGCCCACGCGCCCGCATGCGGCTTGTATCATCGAACAGCGGCTGGAGCAGCGCCAGCGCGGAGTCCAGGTCATCCACCACGCGCGCCTCGCCATGCAGGTCGCACGCCAGCGCCACGTAACCGAGTGCCGCCAGCCGGGCGGCGCGGCTGTGTGTAGGCTCGCCCAGGCCAAACGCCTCGGGAAACACAAGCACGCCGGCTTGCGCTTGCGTGCCGGGGCGGAAATACAGCCGCCCCCGCATTTCCCGACCGTCCGCCTCATAGATGAGTGGTTCGCTATGCATCGTGTGGCCTCCACGCCGCTGGTAGCCTGGGCGGCGCTCGTCCACCGGCGGAAGGAGCGCGGTCGGGCTCCGATCGCCCGGCGCATGGCGATGCGAAAACCCGCATGCAGCGTCATTCGCCTGGGCCTTGGCGTCTTTCGAATTTAGCCGCGTCATTTCAGAAACGCGTTGCCAGCGTTCGCAAACGGGGCCCCTGGAGGTAAGCGGGCGAACGCCGCGGCGCAAATTCCACCCCGGTGCAAAAGACCAAATTCCCGCCGTTTCCCGGCTTTTTCGGTAGCGTCCCTCCCGCCGGCCAAAGGTCTGGAATCAAACGAGTTCTTTTATTTTCCCGATTTTTTATTTGGCCGCGCTCGCCATTGGCCTTCAGGTTTGCGGCACGGCACCTGGGCGACGCCCCACCCTCGGAGGACCTGGATTTGTGCGCAAAACTGCTGCTTGAGCCGTTCGGTCACACCTATGCCGCAGAGCGGGGCTTCCCGGCGGCTTGCGTCCTTGCCGGCGCGCGCCCGGTGGCGCCCGAGCACCGCGCCCGCACCGCAAGGCCTGTAGCCACGTCGACCGTCCCGCTCCGACTGCCCCCGGCGGACGTCGCCATTGTCGATGGCGATGCGGCCTTACGCGCGCAGCTCTGCGCCCTTCTTCACTCTGTCGGCCTGCGCACCGTTCCGTTCGCGGAGCCCGAAAGCCTGCTGGCACAGGGGGCTGCCACATCCGTACGGTGCCTGGTCAGCGATGTGCGGCTGCGCGGTTTCGGCGGCCTTGAATTGCAGGCCCGGCTGTTGGCGCAGCAAATCCAGACACCCATCATATTCATGACCGCGCATGGCGACATCAAAATGTCGGTGCTGGCCATGAAGGCCGGCGCGGTCGATTTTCTCACGAAGCCGCTCCGCGAGCAGGATTTGCTGGACGCCGTCATGACAGCGCTGGAGCGTGACCGGCAGCAGCGCGAGGACGCGCAGAAACGGGCCGCTCTGAAAGCCCGCGTTGCTTCGCTCACACCGCGCGAGACCGGCATTCTCGCCCTGGTCACTGCCGGCCTGATGAACAAGCAGATCGCCGCGCGGCTGGACCTCAGCGAAGTGACGGTGAAAATGCATCGTGCCAATCTGATGCGCAAAATGGCTGTGCGCAGCGTAGCCGAGCTCACCAGGCTGGCGGCGGCGCTCGATAGGCCGAATGGCCAGGTAATTAATTAAGATAAGTAAGGAAGGTGTTCTTTTTTGAAAAAAAGAACCAAAAAACTTTTGCTCTCTCGCCCGGGCAACTCATCGGCCATGACAGGCCACATGCCGCCACCGTCAACGGGCAAGAGTCTTTTGGTTCTCGTAACGGGAAATGGGTATGAATTTCAGGGCGGGAAGCCTAGGCGGCTCTCCAATGTCCGAAACTTCGGAAGTTGTCGCAGCGGCCAAAGCAGTGGATCCGCCTTGAGCAGGATAAGCCCGGTATCGTGCAGCCCGAGGGCTATGTCCAGCCACTGCAATGCCTCATCTGCCTGGCCCCATTGCGCAAGAACCTGGGCGTAATTGTAGGCCCCTGTATTGCCTAGCGTTTGCCGCAGGCGCGCCATATCGGCAGACGCCTCGTCAAGCCGGCCCAGCCTGTGGTTTGCCACCGCCAGACACACATCGATCTCCCAACTGACCTTACCCGAGCAAACCGCTCGCGCCGTCACCGGATCACCCTGCATCAAGGCAATTTGGCCCCGTAACGCAGCGATATAGACGGTTTGCGCCATGCCGAGCTGCTGCGCATGATCCAGTGCCTTCAAGGCAGCTTGCCAACGCCCGGCCAGATAATCTGTCCAGGCAAGCGAATAATAGGTTTTCGCGGTCAGCGGATCGAGCGCCACGGCTTCTTCCGCCGCCTGCACACCCGCTTCGGTATGGCCGGCCAGCACCTCGAACCGGCCGTAATAACGTGCCACCTCGCTGCTGCCTGGCGACAGCGCGCGGGCCCGCACGAACTCCGCCTCCTGGTGAGCGAAGTCGGGAAGTGCGTTGTCGAGGGCCAAGCCCAGTGCAAGATGGGCCTCCGCCAAATCGGGCGCCTGCGCCACCGCGCGCTGCGCACCCCGTAACGCCGCCTCCTTCAAGTGTCTTATCGTGTCGATGTCGGGGTGCTCGGTTACCGAAGCGATGTGCCAGAATGCGATGGCGCGGTGCGCTTGCGCCCGCGCAAAGTTCGGGTCCAGCTGTACTGCCTCGTCGAAAGCTGCCATCATGCGCTGGCCGGTCTCGGTCGATTCGTCCGGACCCTCCAGCGAAGCCATGGCCCGCAGATAAGCGTCCAGCGCCTCTGGATTGTGGGTGCCCCCCAGCGTCAGTTTTCCAATGTCGCCGCCGGTCAGCTTCACCTGGAGTGCCGCCACCACCGCCTGGGCCAATTCATCCTGCACCTCGAACACGTCGTTCTCCGCGCGGTCGTATGAGTGCGACCACAGCTCGTAGCCGGTCAGCCCGTCCACCAACTCCGCCGTGACGCGCAGCCGTTTGCCATCCCGGCGCACGCTACCTTCCAATATGTGGCCGACGTTGAGCTTGCGCGCCACGTCGTCGATGGTTGGAAATTTGTTCTTGAAAGAGAATGCCGATAGCCGCGCAGCAACATGTAAGTCGTTGACACGGCTTAGCGAATCGATCAACTCTTCCGACAACCCGTCGGAAAAATATTCTTGCGTCGGGTCGCCACTCAAGTTGCTGAACGCCAGCACCGCAATCGAATGCTGTGGCGGTGCGAAAGGCGGTGCTGTCGCCTGAAACTCGGCGGGACGGGGGCGCCAGCTTGCCACGCCGGCTGCTAACAGTGCCATGGCCGCCACCGTAACGATGAGCGCGGCCTGCAAGCGCCATCGCGGCGGTGTTGGACGGTCGACCATCGCCTTGGCGGCCGGCGGCGGCCC
>CAJCIS010000053.1 GCA_903970435.1 Acidobacteriota bacterium
ATTCTCCATCAAGCTGGGGCCGGAGATGCCCGCCTCGATGGTGAGGCTGTCGGCTTCGGCCATTTCCTGGAGGGTGAGCAGTTCTTGCATGGGTGTCCGGCCAGAGAAAGAAAGGCCAGAAAGGAAGTAGTTCTTTTTTGAAAAAAAGAACCAAAAAACTTTTGATTATGGCTTCGCACTTGGAGAGCAAAAGTTTTTTGGTTCTTTTTTTCAAAAAAGAACGACTTCCTTTCCTTAATCGTCCCCCCCATGCACCGTGTCCAGATCGGCAAACCGGGTGAATTCCCCCTCGAAGAACAGATCAATCTTCCCCGTCGGCCCATGCCGTTGCTTTTCCAGCAGCAACTCCGCCTTGTTGTGCACCGCCTCCAGATCACGCTGCCATTTCTCCAGCGCGCTCTGGAATTTCTCCTCGTTGTCGAACGCCATCTGCTTGGGCGCCCGCTGCTGCAAGTAATATTCATCGCGATACACGAACATCACCGCATCCGCGTCCTGCTCTATCGACCCCGACTCCCGCAAATCCGAAAGCTGCGGCCGCTTGTCCTCGCGGCTCTCCACCGACCGCGACAATTGCGACAGCGCCAGCACCGGCGCCTCCAGCTCCTTGGCCAGCGCCTTCAGCCCCTGCGTAATCGCACTGATTTCCAGCACCCGGTTTTCCGCCCGCGTGCCGGGCGACGGACGCATCAATTGCAGATAATCGATTACCACCAGCGACAACCCCCGCGTGCGCGACATCCGCCGGCACCGCGTGCGCAATGCGGTCATGGTAATCGCCGGCGTATCGTCGATGAACAGCGGCAGTGTTTGCAATTCCTTTGCCACGCCCACGAACCGGTCGAAATCCCGCTCGTTGATTTCGCCCTTGCGAATGCGGTCGCTCTGCACCCGGCTTTCTTCCGACAGCAGGCGCGTCGCCAATTGCTGCGAGCTCATTTCCAGCGAGAAAATCACCACCGACCCGGGCTTCTTGTTGCCCGGCCTGGCCGCCATTTCCGCCATGATCGCGCGCGACGCGCCGAACGCGATCTTGGTCGCCAGCGCCGTCTTGCCCATGCCCGGCCGCCCGGCCAGGATCAGCAGATCGGACGGATGCAGCCCGCCCGTCTTGCTGTCCAGATCGCGCAATCCGGTGGACAGGCCCGAAACATGGCCCACCCGCTGGAATGCCAGCTCGGCCGCCTTGATCGCCGCGGTCAGGGCAAATTCGAACGACACCATCCGGTCGTCGCTGCGCCCCTGCGTCGCCAACTGAAAAAGCTGTTCCTCGGCGCTGCCGATCTGCTGCGTGCCGTCCAGTTCCGGCTCGGCACCAAACGCGTTGTTGACGACCGTCTCGCCAATGTCGATCAGTTGCCGCCGCACCCACGCGTCATAAATGACGCGGCCATAATCGCCCGCATTGATAATGCCCACCATGGCGCTCACCAACTGCGCCAGATACGCCGTGCCGCCCACCTCCTCCAGCACGCCGGCATGTTCGAACTCGGCACGTAACGTAATCGGATCGGCGATCTGCTGCGCGTCGATCCGCCGGGCGATCGACTGGAATATCCGCCCATTGATCGGATCGGCAAAATGCTCGGGGGCGAGATAATCGCTCACCCGCTCATAGGCCTTGTTGTTGGCCAGCAGCGCGCCGAGCAAGGCTTGTTCGGCGGCGATATTGCTGGGGGGCATGCGCTGGGACAGGCCCAGCAGCGGGGGATCGATGTTGGTCACGTTTTCTTCATACGCGCGTTACACCCCATGGCCGAGAGTGGCCGCCCTGTGGATAGCGGGGTACACGGGGAGCAATGGACGGAGTTAACCTCATGGTGGTTTCAGCCACACTGCCTCTGGACGACGAAGCGCAAGCCGAACTCACCGCGGCCCGCCGCACCCTGCAAAACCCCGGCAACCTGGTGGTGCGCGCCGCCGACCTGCTGGGCCGCACCGCCGGGGGCGCCGGCGCCCGCCTGCTCGGCAACCTCATGCCCAACATGGACAGCGGTTTTCTCACCGATATCGCCCAAAAGGCCCTCACCCGCGCCTACGATGTGGTGGTGCTCGGCCTCAACGTTCCCGGCCCGCCGCCCCGCGCCAGCGCGCCGTTGGTCGCCGCCAGCGGCTTTGGCTTCGGCCTGGCCGGTTTCGCCGGCTTCCTGCCCGACGCCACCTTCACCACCATGATGATCCTGCGCGAAATCGTCCGAGTCGCCCAGGACTCCGGCGAGGACCTCGCCACCGAGGAATCCCGCGCCGCGTGCCTGGCCGTGTTCTCGCTGCGCGCCGGCGACGAGGCCGGCTATTTCTCCTCCCGCTTCCTGCTCGAAGGTACCGCCGCCCGCGGCCTTCTGGCCCGCGCCGCCACCGTCTGGGGCGCCGTGCTGGGCGAAAAATTCGCCGCCCAGGCCGTCCCGCTGGCCGGCGCGCTGGCCGGCGCCGCGCTGAACGCCGCCTTCCTCGACCATTACCGCCGCCTCGCGCAGGCCCATTTCACCATCCGCCGCTTGCGCCGCGTTTATGGCAACGATGCGGTGGAAGCGGTGCCGCATGTGGAGGATGAAACGTTTATGGAGCAAGGTTAGGTAGGAAGAAGGAAGTATTTCTTTTTTGAAAAAAAGAAACAAAAAACTTTTACGCTGCAAAATCCGCCTCAGCTTCTTGGAGGAGGTGTCGGCAAATCCGACGGCGGGGGCCATTCGGCGTTGCACACCATGATTCAACGCATCTGGAAGCGCATCGCGGCCTACGGCGCCGCCCTGGCGGCGGGCGCGCTGGCGCTCCAGTGGCTCGACTACGACCGGTTGGCGCGGTCACGGCCGGGGGAGATCTACACCGGCCTGATCGCGGCGGCTTTCCTGGCGCTCGGAATCTTCCTCGGCATGCGACTGTTCGCGGCACCCAAGCCCGTGCCGTTCGAAGGCAATCCGAACGCGGTCGCCTCGCTCGGCATCAGCCCGCGAGAGCTCGTGGTGCTGAACGAGCTGGCCGCCGGCCGCTCCAACAAGGAGATCGCCCGCCGGCTGGAGGTGTCGCCCAACACGGTGAAAACCCACCTCGCCCGGCTTTACGAAAAGCTCGGCGCCGCGCGGCGCACCGACGCCGTCCGGCGCGCCCGCGACCTCGGCATCATCGGTTGAACCCCAGGAACACGTGATTTCTGCCGAATCACCCGTTTGGGCGATGGATTTCCGCCGTTGCATCAGGTTCGATCAGGCCGCAACCTGAGCACCGGGGGAGGCCTGACATGCTGCGATACATCCTGCTCTACGGCGTGATCGCCGGCGCCGGCGTCGGCGTGCCGCTGTCGATCCTGACGCTTACCATGAGCGGCCAGGCGATGATGCAGTATGGCATGCTGGTCGGCTACCTGACCATGCTGATCGCCCTCAGCGCGATCTTCCTCGCCATCAAGCGCCACCGCGACATCGACCTGGGCGGCGTCATCAGGTTCTGGCCGGCCCTGATGCTGGGTCTCGGCATCAGCGTCGTCGCCGGGGTGATCTATGTGATGGCGTGGGAAGTTTCGTGCGCCCTCGCCCACGCCGATTTCGCCGGCGCCTACGCCCGCGCCATGATTGCCGAGCAGCAGGCCAAGGGCGTCTCGGGCCCGGCACTGGAGCGCTTCCGCGCCGAAATGGAGCAGTTCAAGGTTCAGTATGCCAATCCGCTCTATCGCTGGCCGATGACCTTCGCCGAAATCTTTCCCGTCGGCGTGATCGTCTCGCTGGTCTCGGCCGCGCTGCTGCGCAACAGCCGCTTCATGGCGGCGCGGCCGGGATGGAACGCTGGGGAAAGTTCCTTGGTGCCTGGAAAAAGATGAGTCGAAAAGAAAGCAGTTCTTTTCTGAAGAAAAGAACCAAAAGACTTTTGCTCTTGATGCAATCCCCAACGTATCGGCCATGCCCCGAACCTCTGTGCAGGCGCAGGGGCAAAAGTCTTTTGGTTCTTTTCTTCAGAAAAGAACGTCCTTCCTACTTAATACATTGATTTCGCTTGATTTACTCAGTCGGGCGTCAAGGACGGCGTAATGACAAGGCGGTCGAGAATTTCGGCGATCTGTTCGCTGGAATACGTATCGCGGCGCGACAGCCACCAGGCGAGTATCTCGACCGTCGCGCTGACGCCGTAAACCACGCGCAAATCGGCCGGCAGCCAACTGTCCGGCTTGACGTCGCCGGGCGGGATCAGGCCCGCCTGGCGAATGAACTCCCCGCGCATCGTGCCCGCGGCACCGCCGGTCAGCAGAGCCGACCAGAGCATGGAGCGCGACTCGACGTAGTCGCAGAGCGTGCGGGCGGCCGCGCGTGAATCGGCCCCCCACAGAATGGGCATGCAAAGGCCGATCAGTGCCGCGATCTCCGCGGCGGCGATATCGTTCAGCAGGGCCGATTTCGTCTCATAATGGCGGAAGAACGTCGCGTAACCTGTGCCGGACCGGGCGGCGATTTCGCGGATGCTGATGTCGTCGAACGATTTTTCGTCCAGCAGCGCGAGCAGCGCGTCACGCAAGGCAGCGCGAGTCCGCACCATGCGGGCATCCAGAACCGGCGCGGTTGACGGCACGCCATGGAGAAACTTATGATCCATTGTATATCATAGATGGGCCGGTCCATGCAAACAACCCCGACGCGGGCAACAGAAGCATGTTCTTTTCTGAAGAAAAGACTTTTGCTCTTACTGCAATCCCTGACCGATCGGCCATGGTTCGAACCGGTGTGCCGGCATACGGATAAAAGTTTTTTGGTTCTTTTTTTCAAAAAAGAACATCCTTCCTTTTGTAAGTTTATGATATCGTTCATTTTATGGGTCGCTCTCGCGAACTTCGCCAAGGCCCAGGGCGCGGATGCAAATTGGGGTGCTCACGGCGGCGGCACGGACGAAAGCGGATATAGCCGGCTGGGCAGCATCGATGTGAACACCGTCGCCAGGCTGGGGCTTGCGTGGTCGCTCGATCTGCCGGGTGAGACGAGCCTGGAGGCGACGCCGCTCGCAGTCGGCGGCGTGCTGTATTTCACCGGCTCGTACGCAACGGTTTATGCGGTGGACGCCGCGCGCGGCAAATTGCTGTGGAAATTCGATCCGCAGACGTGGAAGCATAATCCCTTCAAAATGAATTTCAGTTTCGCCGCCAACCGTGGCGCGGCCTATGCCGACGGCCGCGTGTTCGCCGCGGCGCTGGACGGGCGGCTGTTCGCGCTGGATGCGAAAACCGGCTTCGTCCTGTGGACCGCCGAGACGGTCGCGGCCAATTCGTTCCAAACCGTCACCGGTGCGCCGCGCGTGGGCGATGGGCTTGTGGTCATCGGCAATGGCGGCGCGGACATGGGCCTGCGTGGCTACGTCACTGCCTACGACGCCGCCACCGGCCGCCAGGTCTGGCGCTTCTACACCGCGCCCGGCGCACCCGAGCAGAACAAGGGTGACGCCGCGATGGAACGTGCCGCCGCAACCTGGCGCGGAAAATACTGGCAAGGCGGCACCGGCGGCGGCGTATGGGACAGCATCAGTTTCGATTCCGAACTACACCGTTTTTATATCGGTACCGGCAATGCCGGGCCCTATGACCCGAATGTGCGCAGCCCCGGCGGCGGCGACAATCTTTATACCGCCTCGATCGTGGCGCTGGACGCCAAAACCGGCGCCTATGTCTGGCATTACCAGGTCAATCCGCGCGATTCTTGGGATTTCGACGCAACCCAGGGCATCATACTGGCCGACCTGAACATCGGCGGCGCGACACGCAAGGTGCTGATGCAGGCGCCGAAGAACGGATTTTTCTATGTCATCGACCGGAACACGGGAAAGCCCATTTCGGCGGCCAAGTTCGGGAAGGCGACCTGGGCCGACCATATCGACATGAAGACCGGCCGCCCGGTGGAGGCGGCGGGCATACGTTACGACAAAGGTGACGCCGTGATTTGGCCGAGCCCGACCGGTGCGCACAGCTGGCAGCCGATGGCCTTCAGCCCGAAAACCGGCCTCGTCTATATCCCGACCATGCAGATAGGCACCCGTTTTTCGCGGCGCGGCCCGGTGCCGGGCGGGGTCTTTGTCGGAGGCGTATCGATCTCCGATGTCAAGGCCGACCCGGCCGATGGGACCGGCGCGCTGCTCGCGTGGGATCCGGCAACCCAACAGCCGCGCTGGAACGATCCGCACGCCACGATCTGGAACGGCGGCGTGCTGGCCACCGCCGGCGGGCTGGTGTTCCAGGGCACCGCGGACGGAACATTCGCGGCCTACGACGCCGCGACCGGACACCGCGTGTGGAAATTCGATGCCGGCATGGGCATTATCGCGGCGCCCGCGAGCTATTTGGCAGGCGGCATTCAATACGTATCCATCCTGGCCGGCTATGGCGGCGCGGCCGCCATGAGCAGCGAACTTTCGAATGTGGGCTGGAAATATGATGCGCCGCGGCGGCTGCTGACCTTCGCCCTCGACGGTCACGCGAAAATGCCGCCCTCGCCGCCGCCGGATCGCACCGTAAAGCCGGTGGACGATCCGCACCTGGTGCTGAACCCGATGGATGTCGCCATGGGCCAGGCCATTTATCTCGCCTGCGGCGCCTGCCACGGGCGCGACCTGGTGTCCGCCGGCGGGCCGGCACCGGACTTGCGCGAATCACGCATCGCACTCGATCCGGCCGCATTCCGTTCCGTGGTCCAAGGGGGCGCGCTGATCGAACACGGCATGCCGCGATTTGCCATGCTGAACGACGCGCAGGTCAAAGGGCTTTGGGCGTATATCCGGCAAGGGGCGCGGGATGCTCAAACAGGACTGAAATGAAAGAAGGAAGGAAGTATTTCTTTTTTGAAAAAAAGAAACAAAAAACTTTTGCTATTTGGTTTGCCGCTCGCGACGGTTGATCAGCGGGCGCAAGTAGGAGGGGTCGGACTTGCTGCGGGAGGGCGCTCCGTTGCCGTGCAGGTCGGGGACCTCGGCGAAAGGAAGCGGCATCGTGGGTAGCATCCCCGACCATTCGATCGCGTTGGTTCTGATGGCAATGCGCCATTCGCCGTCGCGCCGTTCCAGACGGTCGATATAACGGCCGCCGGCAATCCAGTTGCTCTCGTCGCGGTTGCGGCCGGCGAACATGTAGTACGTTTCGGTATGCGCGGTGCCGCCCTCGATGTCGCAACTGTGGTTGAGCAGGTTGTGGTGCGTCGCCACCTGCCCTTGCTCGTGCAGCGAAGCGGCCCAATCGTAGAGCTCCACCGGATCGCCGACGAAATCACCCGCGGCAATCACCGCGTCCGCATGAAAGGCGGAGAGAAACAATGCGCGATCGAGCCGGTCCATGCCGCGGCTGAACCTTACCAGACAGTCCAGAATGTCCTGCCGGTCGAGCAGCCGATACAGGCGGGCGCTGCGGTCAGTGTCCATGATGGCCTCAAAGAAAACAGGTCTTTGCCTCAGAAAAATGCCTCGCCGGCGGAGAATTCCTGCCACCGTGGGAGGCAAGCGAAATGCGGGGCTCCCATGCCGGAAACGAAGCTTAACATCCTCATCCCCTAGGAAAGCACACGCCCGCCATTCACGCCGATTGTCTGGCCCGTAACGTAGCCGCTGTCTTCGGAGACCAGCCAGGCGCACGCGCTGGCAATATCGTCCGGCGCGCCGAGGCGCCGCACCGGCAACGATTGCGCCAGCTGCGCGGGAGAGATCTGGAACCGGCTGCGATTGGCCTCCGACATGATGGTGTTCATGATCGAACCGGGCGGGATGTTGTTGACCGTAATGCCCATCGGCCCAAGCGCCTGCGCCAGGGAGCGCGTCATGGAAATCACGGCGCCTTTCGATGCGGCATAATGCACCTGTTCCAGGCTGCCGCTTTGCGCGCTCGACGAGGAGATATTGACCACCCGTCCCCAGCCGGCTGCCTTCATGTCCGGCAGCACCACCTGGGTGACGATGAAAGTGCCAATGACGTTGATCTCCAGCATTTTTTCCCAGTCTCTCTCGACGAGATCCTCGAAAGCGATGAAATTCGAAATGCCGGCATTGTTGATCAAAATGGTCACCGGCCCGAACGCCGCGCGCAGCTTTTCGACGGCCGCCGACACCTGCCCCCGATCGGCAATGCTGGCCTGCAATGCGATCGCCCTGCCGCCGGCCGCCTCGATGCCGGAGACGACCTCCTCGCAGCCTGCGAGATTGAGGTCGAGCACGCCCACGGCAATGCCGTCGCGCGCAAGCCGCTGGCTGCACGCCTTGCCGATTCCTGCCGCGGCCCCGGTTACCAACGCTGTTTTTGTCATTGGCTTTCCTTCTTCGACAAAAAAAGAATAGTTCTTTTTTGAAAGAAAGAACCAAAAAACTTTTATCTGTCAGCTTCCTTTTGCCATGGCGAAGCTGCGGCGGAGGTGGTCGATATAGCCGCTGGGCACGGGGGGTAAAATCCACATGTCGGCCGTGTCACGAATTTCGTCTAGCCTGTCGGCCACGTCATCGATCGTCCACGATGGCCTATATACGCCTTGCGTTTCAGCAATGAATGCCCGCGCCACGCGGCCCCCCATCGAGACGAGCATCTCGCCTGAGATGGAGCAGGATTCGTGCGCCAGCCATCCCACCACAGGCGACACCAGCTCCGGCCCCATGGGCGGATATTGCGATGTGTCCAACCCGTCCGCCATCCTTGTAACCGCGCCCGGCAGGATGATATTGCTCTTGACCCCGCGGTCGGCTCCCTCGAGCGCAATGATATTGTTCAGGCCGATCATTCCGGCTTTGGAGACCCCATAATTCACCACGCGGCGATTGCCATACAGGCCGCCGATGGACGAGGTCAGAACGACGCGCCCGTAGCCGGCCGCGCACATGACGGGAAACGCCGGCCGCACGACGTGAAACGCGCCCAGCAGATGAACGGCGACCACCGCGTCGAAATCCGCCTGGGTAATTTCATCGAGCGCGCCATAGCGGACATTGCCGGCGTTGTGGATGAGGATGTCGATGCGGCCGAAATGATCGAGTGCGGCCTGAATAATCGCCCGACCGCCCTCGGGCGTTGCCACTGATTCCAGGCAAGCCACCGCCTGCCCCCCCGCGGCGCGGATTTCCGCGGCCACCGTCTCGGCCGGCCCCGCATCATTGCCATCCCCTTTAACGCTGGCACCTGGATCGTTCACAACGATCGCAGCCCCCTTGGACGCCAGAAGAATCGCATATTCACGCCCCAACCCGCGTCCCGCGCCCGTAATGACCGCCACCCGCCCCTCAAACCGACGCTCCATGAAACTCGCTCCCCATTGCCACCAATAGCAAAAGTTTTTTGTTTCTTTTTTTCAAAAAAGAAATACTTCCTTCCGCCCTTCCTTCGCCTCCAGGCAGCTTATGTCAGCAAATTCGTCAATGTCGAGCCCAAGGCCATAACGGCGCACGACACGAGGCCGCACACCACGTGCAGCCATGGCTGCCACATGGTGACGGAAACTGTCCGGCCCGAAGCGGTATGGCGCGATTTCGTTGCCAGGCCAGAAAACGGCGTTGGTGCCCGTACCATGGCGATCCGGCGCAAGTGAAGCGGCGGGATGGGAAGTCATTTCGACAAGCCCGGCGCGATCGAGCAGCGGGAGATCGGCGGAGATTGCAAGGATTGCCGAGGCGCCGCGGGCGATGGCGTGCGCCGCGGCGGTGACCAGCGCGGCATTCATGTCGGCGCGAGGCCCTTCATGGATGGACAGGGCACCGCCGGCGACGGTGAGGTCGATGATGTCCGTGGCGCGGGTGACGACGAGGACGGGGCTGGCGCCAGCGAAGTCGCGAACAACGCGCAGGGTGCGGCGGAACAGGCCCGCGGCGAGTTGCTGGCGTGCCGCGGCGCAGAGTTCGGGCGCGAGGCGGGTCTTGGCGTCCTCGAACGGTTTGACGGGAATGACGCACCAGAGGGTCATGGTTGAGCAACGATGATAGGGCGGTGGCGTGTTGTCATCGGAAGAGGTCGGAAGCGGCCGGCCGTTGCAATTCCTGCGCGGTGCCGTCCTGGTTTGCGTAGGGCGCGCCGCGGATAATGACAATGGGGCGCCCTTCGGCGGCCTGGCCCATAAGGATGGAGGCGGCGGCGGCAAGTTCGTCGGCCGCGCCGATTTCGGTGGAGACAAGCGCGCGGCCGTAGAGGTCGCGTGTGCCGCGCAGGTCGAGAACGCCGGGCAGTCCGCTGACGCCGATGGCGGTGCCGATGGTTCCGCGGCGCCAGGCGCGGCCGATGCTGTCGTTGATGATGACGCCGATACGCGCGCCGGTTGCGGCGGTGAGGCGGGTTGCGAGGATTTCGGCTGAGCGGTCGGGGTTTTCGGGCAGCAGCAGGACGGAGTCGCCGTCTTGGTGGTCCACATTGGAGGCATCGATGCCGGCATTGGCGAGGACGAGGCCGCGCCTGTCTTCCACAATGATGATGCCGGGAACGCAGCGCAGTATTTTGCTCGACTCCGCGAGGATAAGTTCGACGATTCGAGGATCCTTGCCGGCGATTTCCGCCAATTCGCGGGCGCGGCCGGAGGGCGTGACGCCGGCAAGCCGGACGCGCCGGCCTTCGGATTTGGAGACGATCTTCTGGGCGATGACAACGACGTCATTTTCGCAAAGCGGGTGCTGCGCGGCGGCGGCTTGCAGAATGATTTGGGCAATATCATCGCCGGGGCGGATGCGGTCGATTCCCGCCAGGGCGTGCAAGGATAGGCGATGTTGCACTTGATGCGTCACCCCTGGGGCCGAAGCGCCGTCGAAAAAGTTTTTTGTTTCTTTTTTTCAAAAAAGAAATACGTCCTTCCTTGCCCCACTCTATAGCATGGAGCGCGCGATGATGACAGCATCGGCCGGACGATATGTGGCGTTGTGCGGCGGTGTCGGCGGCGCGAAGCTTGCCGATGGTCTGGCGCAGGTTTTGCCGCCCGATGCGCTGCGGCTCGTGGTCAATGTGGCGGACGATTTCTCGCATCTGTCGCTTCGGATTTCACCTGACCTGGACACGGTTCTTTATACACTGGCCGGTGTGGCGCATGGCGTCCAGGGGTGGGGGCGCGCGGCGGAAACCTGGCATGTCCTGGATGAGGTGAAACGGCTGGGCGGCCCGGATTGGTTCTTGCTGGGCGACAAGGATATTGCGCTGCATCTGCTGCGGCGCACGATGATGGAGGAAGGTGCCACGCTGACGGCGGCGACGCGCACATTGGCGCAGCTCCTGGGCGTCGCGGTGTGCATTCTGCCGGTGACGGACGATGATGTGCGCACCATGGTCGAAACGGACGCCGGGGTGTTGCCGTTTCAAACCTATTTTGTAAAACTTCGATGTGCGCCGGTGGCGCGCGGCTGCCGGTTCGAGGGGGCGCAGACCGCGCGGTTGAGTGCGCAGGTGGAACAGGCCTTGCGTGATCCGGCATTGGCGGGCGTGATTGTTTGCCCGAGCAATCCGTATCTCAGCATCGATCCAATCCTGGCTGTGGGCGGCCTGCGCGCGATGTTGCGCGATGCGGATGTTCCGGTCATTGCGGTGTCGCCGATCATTGGCGGGGAGGCGATCAAGGGCCCGGCGGCCAAGATGATGCGCGAACTGGGGCTGGCGCCGTCGGCGCGGGTGACCGCGGATTATTACGGGGACTTCGTGGATGTCACCTTGATCGACGAGGTGGACGCGGCATTGGCGAAGGACGATGCGCGGCTACTTGTGGCGAAGACGCTGATGCGGACACGAGAGGATCGCGCGGGCCTGGCGCGGGCTTGCATTGAGGCGGTCGAAAAGATTAGGAAGGACAGGAAGGATGTTCTTTTCTGAAGAAAAGAACCAAAAGACTTTTGTTTGTTTGAGTTCGGGGCGGCTTTGCGAGGTCCGCGGTTGTTCTTCTTAAGCGCCGGTAGGCTCAATATGTCCCCATGCCTCCCCCTTGCGCCGCAACTTCGTATTCACCTTCGCCGCCAGCGGCGCCGCGTCGAACGAGGCGGCGATGCGCTCCGCTGGAACCGTGCCGTAAAGCGTGGTTCTCTGGCGCGGGGTGCGGCCCTGGGCACGGATGATGTCCTCCATGCGGGACGGCGGCAATTCCTGACCATGCACCGCGCCGGCGGCCCGGGTGATGCTTTCATCCATCAAGGTGCCGCCTAGATCGTTGGCGCCCGCATCGAGCGCGGCGGCGGCGCCATGCGGCCCCATCTTGACCCAGGATGTCTGGATATTCGTCATGAGCGGGTGGAGCGCCAGGCGCGCCACGGCGTGCATCAGAATGGCTTCGCGCCAGGTCGGCCCCATGCGGGCCTCCCCCTGGCGAAAAATCGGGGCTTCCGGCGCCACGAACGGGAGTGGCACGAATTCGGTAAACCCGCCGAATTGTTTCTGGTGCGCGCGCACACGCAGAAGATGACGCGCCCAGTGGACCGGTTGCTCGATATGGCCGAACATGATGGTGGCGGTGCTGCGCAGCCCGGTGGCGTGCGCCGCCCGCATGACGGCGAACCATTCCGCGGTCGTGAGCTTGTCCTTGCACAGGCGGGCGCGGATTTCGTCGTCGAGAATTTCCGCCGCCGTGC
>CAJCIS010000054.1 GCA_903970435.1 Acidobacteriota bacterium
TGCCCGACGGCGCTGATCAGCGGGATGCTGCAGGCGGCGGCGGCGCGCACGACGGCTTCGTCGTTGAACGCCATCAGATCTTCCAGACTGCCGCCGCCGCGGGCGACGATCAGCACGTCCGGACGGGGGATGCCATCGCGCGGCAGGGTGTCCATGGCGGCGATGGCGGCGGCGATTTTCTCGGCCGCGCCCTCGCCCTGGACCGGGACGGGGTAGAGCAGGATCGGGCGGGGGAAGCGGCGGGCGATCGTGGTCTGGATGTCGTGCAGGACGGCGCCCTTGGGGGAGGTGATGACGCCGATCGTTGCGGGCAGCGTGGGAATCGGGCGCTTGCGGGCGGGGTCGAACAGGCCTTCGGCGGCGAGGCGCTTTTTCAGCAGCTCGATGCGGGCGAGCAGGGCGCCTTCGCCGGCATAGTCGAGGCGTTCGACGACGAGCTGGTATTCGCTGCGGTCGCCGTAGGCGCTGATGCGGCCGGTGGCGATCACCTCGGTGCCGTTTTCGGGTTTCAGTCCGACGCGGGCCTGGGCGGATTTCCAGATCACCGCTTTGATTTTGCCGCCTTCATCCTTAAGGCAGAAATAGGTGTGGCCGGAGGGGTAAGTTTTAGTCTCGGTGATTTCGCCCCGCACGCGAATACGTGCGAAGGCCGTCTCGAGGGTGCGCTTGATGGCGCCCGATAATTCGCTGACGCTGAATTCCGGCGCATTGGTGGGCGCGTCCGACATTGAATTCTGTCCCGCAAATCAGCGCCTGCATGACAGATTCGGGCCAACGCCGGTAGGTCGAGGATTGCATCAGAGCAAAAGTCTTTTGGTTCTTTTCTTCAGAAAAGAACTGCTTTCTACCCCTTACTTTCGGACTGAACCTGTAGGACCGGTTGATGCGCGTATTGATCGTCGGCAGTGGTGGCCGAGAGCACGCCCTGGCTTGGGCGATCGCTTCGTCGCCCTTGCTGGTAAAATTGTTTGTCGCGCCCGGCAATCCGGGCACCGCGACGCTCGCGGAGAACGTGCCGATCGGGGCACTGGACGTGGCGGCGCTGGTGGCGTTCGCGCGGGCGCAAAAAATCGACCTGGTGGTGCCCGGGCCGGAAGCGCCGCTGGTTGCGGGCCTGGCCGACGCGATGGCGGTGGCGGGCATACGCTGCTGCGGCCCCAGCGCGGCCGCCGCGCAATTGGAGGGAAGCAAGGCGTTCGCCAAGGAGATCTGCGACGCCGCCGGCATTCCGACCGCGGCGTGGGAGCGTTTCGATGACGCCGCGGCGGCGCTCGACTTCGTGGCGCGCCGCGGCGCGCCGATTGTGGTGAAGGCCGACGGCCTGGCCGCCGGCAAGGGGGTGGTTGTCGCGCAGACCGAGGCAGACGCGAACGCGGCCATTCACGCCATGATGCGCGCGCATGAAATGGGCGACGCCGGCGCCAGCGTGGTGATCGAGGCGTGCCTCGAGGGCGACGAGGTGTCGCTGTTCGCGCTGTGCGACGGCACGGACGCGGTGCTGATCGGCGCGGCCCAGGACCACAAACGCCTCGGCGATGGCGATACCGGCCCCAACACCGGCGGCATGGGCGCGGTGTCGCCACCGGCCGGCTTCGATGCGGCGGCGCAGGCGCAGGCGATGGACATGTTCGTGCGGCCGGCGCTGGCGGAACTGGCGCGCCGGGAAATGATGTTTCGCGGCATTCTGTTCGCCGGCCTGATGCTGACGGAATCGGGGCCGAAATTGATCGAGTACAATGTGCGCTTCGGCGATCCGGAGGCACAGACGTTGCTGCCGCGCCTGCGCACCGATCTGCTGACTTCTTTGCTGGCCGCCTGCGACGGCGAACTGAAACATATTTCGATCGAGCAGGCGCCGCTCGCCGCCGTCAGCGTCGTTCTGGCGGCGCGCGGCTATCCCGTTGCCTACGAGAAAGGCAGCGTGATCGGCGGCCTGGAAGCGGCGGCAGCGGTGCCGCATGCCGCGGTGTTTCATGCCGGTACAGACATAAAGAACGGCCTTGTGGTGGCCAATGGCGGCCGGGTGTTGACGGTGTGCGGCACCGGGCCGGATCTGACCGCCGCGCGGACGGCGGCGTATCGTGCCGTGGAGGCGGTGACCTGGGAGGATAAGATGTTTCGAACCGATATCGGGCTGCGCGCGCTCGCGCGGACGCAGCTGTCATGAGCGTTGCAGGAGAGCAGAAACCCGTTACGGTTCCTGCGCTGCGCCGCATGAAGGGCACGCCGCAGGTGTGGCTGACCGCCTACACCACGCCGATGGCGAAGTTGCTCGATCCGCACTGCGATGTGCTGCTGGTCGGCGATTCGCTCGGCATGGTGCTTTACGGATTGCCGAGCACCTTGGCGGTGACGCTCGAGATGATGATTGCGCATGGCGCGGCGGTGGTGCGCGGTGCGCGGCACGCCTGCATCGTGGTGGATTTGCCGTTCGGCAGCTACCAGGAATCGCCCGAACTGGCGTTCCGGCATGCCGCGCGCGTGCTGGCGGAGACCGGCGCGCAGGCGGTGAAGCTGGAGGGCGGCATCGAGATGGCCGAAACGATCCGCTTTCTCACCCAGCGCGGCATTCCGGTATGCGGCCATGTGGGGCTGATGCCGCAATCGGTGAATGTCGCCGGCGGATTTCGCGCGACCGGCCGCACCGACGATGAAGCGGCGAGAGTGACCATGGATGCGCATGCGGTGGCGTCCGCTGGCGCGTTCGCGGTGGTGGTGGAGGGAACCCTGGAGCCGGTGGCGGCGGCGATTACCGCGGCGATTTCAATACCGACGATCGGCATCGGCGCATCGGCCGCGTGCGACGGGCAGGTGCTGGTGATCGATGATATATTGGGCACCTTCAACGATTTTGTGCCAAGGTTTGTGAAACGATACGCGGAATTGGGCGTCGAGATTTCGCGCGCGGCCGCGGCCTACGCGGCGGATGTAAGGGCCCGGCGGTTCCCGGGAGAAAAAAATGTCTTTACCCTAAAAACAAACACCCCGATCTAAGCAAGTCGGGCTCGCGCCACGAGAAAAAGTCTTTTGGTTCTTTTCTTCAGAACAGAACGACTTCCAGAGCGGCCTCAGCCTGACTGGAAAATCGTCGGATGCAAGCCGGGCCGGTCCAGGTTGTTGTTTGCAGAGAATTTGTATCAGCCTCAAGCTGCGCGTCTCCATCGGGCGATTCCAGTCAGGCTGAAAATGCTCTGATACCAATCCGCTTTGATACTGAATCTTCGAAGAAGGCCAGGGGGTTTCACCCCCTGGACCCCCGACCGGCGTGCCGCCGGCGTCTTATGCGCTGCGCGGCACAAAAGTTTTGTGCCGCGCAGCGCATAAGACGCCGGCGTCACGCGAATGCGTGCTGCGCACGACGAGGGTCGAGGGGGCAAAGCCCCCCGCCTTCCTTGATGTGTCAAACTCAACGCGGAGTGGTATAACCTTTTGTTGCCATTCGCCACCCGACTGCCGGCGTCGCGCGAGCCCCGGCCTTTACCCTTCCTTAATCATTTTCACCCATCCTGAGACTCACCGTAGCAGGATGGGATCCCGATGGGCGTTCAGGAAACGCAAAGCGCCGTGGTCACAATAGGCACCACCACCACCGACCCGCTCGATCAGTTCTTCACCATCACCGGCACAACCAATCCCGCCTACCTGGTGGTGAACGCGCTCGATCGCAACGAATATACCGTCGCCGCTTCCGGCGGCACCGGCGATTTCTCCGGCAACGGCAACACGCTGGATCTATCCTCCATCGGCGGCGACGGGCGCGGCGCTGGCATCGTATTCACCTGGCAATCCTCCACCGGCCAATATGTGAATGCGACCTACGGCGCCTTCAACCAGCTCGATTACACCAGCTCCGGCAGCCAGAACGATGTGACGAACATTTCGCTGTTCACGACAACGAACCAGGCGCTGGCCAATGCCTGCGCCGCCAACGCCTATGCCTTGATGCTGCAAGATCCGGCGGGCTATGCCGGGTCGGTTACGTTCGCCAACGACCCGAACTTTTCGGGCAACCCGCCGGCGCAGGCGACGCCGGACGCGGTGGCCGCGGCGGCGCTCAACCTTGTCGGCGACGCCTGGAACGACGAGGGCTGCTGGGTGCTCGCAAGCACAATCGCCGCCGAAGCCGGGGCCGGTCTGCCGGTGCAAAGCACCCAAATCGGCATGGCCGGCAAGCCGAATGGCGAATGGACGGTGATCTACAACGGCCCCAGCAGCGCCAGCGGAAATTGGGAAAATCTTGTCTCCGAAGGCGATATGGTGACGTTCGCCACGCCCGGCGGCGGCGGCCATATCACCACTTGCGTGTCCGGCAGCGGTGCCACCGCCATGCTGGTCGACAACATCACCTACGAGAACGCACGCGGCCAGATCACCAACCTGGCCAACGATGGCTCGAAGAATGACGTGCTGGTGACGGCGCCTCATCCCGCGCGCCAGGAATGGAACGGCGTCGCCGCCAACGGCGTGGTGATCTACGCACTCGATACACCCGTGGTGACCGATACGACAGCCAGTGTCACCCTCGATGTCGGCCACACATTGACGCTTTCCAGCCTATTTTCCGCCACGGACCCCGCCGGAAAACCCGTGACCAGCTATCAAGTTTATAATAGCGCCGGTAGCGATACGATCATGCTGAGCGGCAAGCCGCAGAACGGTGCCAGCAGCAGCACCCCTGTCACCGCCTCGGCGCTTTCCAAGCTGTCGCTGCTGGCCGGTGCCACCGCCGCCACCGATACGCTGGAAATACGCGCGTTCAACGGCACCTACTGGGGCGACTGGCAAACCTTGACGGTGAACATCGTGGTACCGCCACCGGAACCGCCGGTGCTCGTTACGAAGACAGCAAACCAGGCGTGGCACCAGGGACAGACGATAAATCTGCTGCTGCCGTCAACCCTGTTCAAGGACCCGCAGGGTCAGGCGCTGACCTACAGCGCCAGCGGCGCGAACGGTGCGAAGCTGCCGTCGTGGCTGGCGTTCAACGCGGCGACCCGGGACTTTACCGGCATTGTTCCAGCCGGCCCGGAGAGCTTTCTGGTGTCGGTGACCGCAACCGATACGGCCGGACTTTCCACCAGCGAGACGTTTGCCGTGAACGTCGCCGGAACGGCCGGTCACATGATCAGCCTAGGCGACTGGCAGGACGGAACATTGAGCGACGCTGCACCGGCGCCGTCCGGCCGCTTCGCGGCGCACCTGGACGACCCTGCGGCAAGTCATTTTGTAATCGACACGCATTCGCCGTTCGACACATTCGGCCCGCATCTTGGGCATTTGTAGGAAGCAGGCCGGGGGCTCTGCCACCTGGCCTTCTTCCTACGAGGCGCGAAACGCGTTCAGCACGTTCATCATCGGCGGTGTGAACAGTCTCGTATAGAGCAACGGACACGGCATGTCCGGTTGTTCGCGTTGGGCTTCCTCGGCTTCGTGCGTCAGCCGGTCCGCCCAGCCGAGAAAGGCGGTCTTGCCGCCGAACGCCTGTGCGTAGCGGGCAAAGACGTCATTCAGCAGGTTGGCAACATCGTTGGGCGAAAGGCCGGGATCTAATTCAGGATCGCCCACGGGCGTGCGCCGCAGGGCCAGCAGCGGGCCGGATGTGCGGCAGTTGCCGCCGCGCATGACCAATACGGTACCGGACAGGCCGCGCGGCGCGCGCGGATCTTCGTTGCCGAGTATCAGCACGCGGGCACCGGAGCTGCGCAGTTGCCCGAACAGCCTGACCGGGCGGCCGTCATGCCCGAGCGAGCCGAGCACCGGGGCGCATTCGCCGACACTGGAGATAGAAATTGATTCAAAATGAACCTGCGAGGGATCGTACGGCAGGTTAAATAACGGATCGATCGGCAGGCTGCGCGTGCCGTAATGAAGCAGCGGGGCCGCGGTTGCCTGGGTGTAGAGCAGCAGGCCCGTTACGGCGCTGCGGAGCAGGGACTTGGCAGCGGCAGAAATCCGAGCGCGCAAGCGTTCGGCGTCTGCGTGCACAGTCCGGTTTTCGGACGTGTCGCGCATGGAACCCAACCTGAAATCTGCATGTTTCCGCGGCTCATTATTGACCGCGACAAAACTAAATCGATCCTCGCAGCAAAATCTGAACACGGACTAAAAACAGACGGCTAAACTCCCGCCGCCTCACGACGAAGTGAGCGAAGCTTAATTTAACCTCAGTTTAATTTGCAAGAACTTTATCGAGAAAAGAGCGGGCGGCGCGTCAATTTAACGACGCCACGCCTTCCGTCATCCCGCCGTCATTGCCATCGAGGCGGCGCGCCCGGGAACGCGCGCTTACGCGCCGTTTGCCGCGACATCGTTTGTCGCGACATGGGCGGCACGTTCCCGAATGGCACGCGCCATGCTGGCGATCCCGTTGCCGCGGTTTGTGGACAGCGCCTCCAGCAGGCCCAGATCCTTCAGGAACACGGGGTCGGTAGCCAGGATTTCCGCGGGCGTGCGGCCCGAATAAACGCGCAGAAGCAGCGCCACCAGGCCGGAGACGATCGCCGCGTCCGACGCACCGGCCAGAAACAGGCGCCCATCATGCGCCTCCGCCTGCATCCACACCTTGCTTTGGCATCCGGGAACCCGGTGTGGATCGTCCATCCACGCCGGCGGGAAGACCGGCAGCTTGCGGCCGAGATCGATGATGAACTGGTAGCGGTCCATCCAGTCGTCGAACACGTCCAGATCCTCGCCGATCGCGGCGATGGCGGCCGCCGCCGTGGGCTCGGAAGGATCGACGAAGGGCGCTGTCATAACACCGGATGTGCGGACGGGCGCCGCGCGCGTCAACGGCGCGGCGCGTCAGGCAGCAGGGCGCAGGTAAGATGATACAGGCTGCTGGCGGGCGCCGGTCCAGGGATGTCGCGGCCATCCTCATCGCGGCGCTCCACCCATAGGCCGTCCGGCAACAGCCAACGCGCCAGGCGCGCGGCGGCGTGTTCCCGGCCGGCCAGGCTGGTGTCGTGACGCACGACGGCCGCCTTGAGGCGCTCGGTTTGCGGCCACAGCCGCGCGGTCAGCGCCAGCGGCGCCCCGCTGGCGCTGACCGTATCGATCAGATCGCCGGTTTGGGGGTGGCTGCCATGCCGGTCGACAAACCGCATCAGCGCGGCGGCCGCGTCATGCACCCGCACATCGGGCCCCGCGGCCGCCGCGTAGCCGTCCAACAGCCAGACCCACTCGCAACAATGCCCCGGTTCGGCCACCACTGCGCCGCTCACCGCGTGCGGCGCGAGGTCGTCCGTGAAATACTCGAGCACCGCGCCGGATGCGGGATCGATGAACCGGGTGAGGCAGAGTTGCACGAGACCGCGCGCGGTGTGCAGGAAAGCGGGGTCGCCGAACGCCCGGTACGCCGCCAGCGCGGCTTCCAGTAAATGCATATGCGGATTCTGCCGGCGCGGCAGTGAGCCGGGCAGACCTTCCCTGAATCCCGCGGCACCGTGCGCGAAGGCGTTGACGATGTAGGCGTGCGTGTCCAGCGCCGCGCGTCGCAAGGGGGACGCCGGCAGCACGGCCGCGGCGGTGGCAAGGGCGAGGAGTACGAACGCATGGTCGTAAAGGTCCCGGCTGGTGTCGGTGGGGTTGCCGTGCAGATCGAAGCGCGTGGCGTATCCCCCCTCCGGCAATGCGGCGCGGCGCAGCAGGAAGTCCACCCCGATGGCCGCGGCTTCATCGGCGCCGGGCACGCCGGCCGCATGCGCGCGGGCGAAGACGTAGGTTTGGCGGGCGGTCACCCTGAGCCGGCGGAAGTCCGCCGTACATATATAAGTGTCGGACGACAGCGCTTCGTGGAAGGCGCCTGCGGTTCGGTCGACCCCGTGCGCGAGCCAGAGCGGCAGGCTGGTGCGCAGGAGCCACGATTGAAGGGCATCCATTCGGGTTTAGGAAGTAGTTCTTTTTTGAAAAAAAGAACCAAAAAACTTTTGCTCTCCTAAAAGGCGCGTCCACAGATAAAAGTTTTTTGTTTCTTTTTTTCAAAAAAGAAATACTTCCTTCCTACCCTTCAAGGATTCCCATCCTGCCCAGGTTCGTCACTCCCGCAAGGGCGCAGTTCGCCGCGACCTTGTTCGCCATGCTGGTGGCCGCCGTATTCGTGCTGTTCGCATTGGACCTTGCGGGCCTGGACAGATCGGGCGGCAAGCCGCCCGCCAAGGATTTCGTCGCCTTCTGGGCCGCCGCGCGGCTAGCCCTGCAAGGGCAAACAAGGGCGCTCTACGACAACGCGGTGATCGAGGCGTTCGAGCGCGCTCATGTCGACATGGCGCCGGGCTACTACGCTTTCTATTACCCGCCGCCCTTCCTGCTGGCATGCCTGCCGTTGGGATGGCTGCCTTACGTCTGGTCCATGGCGGTATTCCTCGCCGGGCAGGCGGCCATTCTGTGGACGGCGCTGCGGCGCATCAATCCGGCGCCCTGGGCCGTGCTGCCGATTCTGGCGTTTCCCGGTTTCCTGATGAATGCCCTCTCCGGTCAGAACGGCGGGCTGACCGCGTCCTGCTTCGCCGGCGCCATGATCTTTCTTCAAACCCGCCCGCTGGTGGCGGGGGCCTGCCTGGGCATGCTCGTCTACAAGCCGCAAATGGCGCTTGCCGTGCCGGTGGCGCTGCTCGCCGCGCGGCGGTTCAGGGCGGCGGCGGCGGCCGCCGGCACCGCGGCGGGATTGTGCATTGCATCATTCCTGGCATTTGGCGCCGCGCCGTGGCGGGGATTTCTGGCCAACGCGGGGGCCGCACGGGCCGATCTGGAGCACCTGCACGACAAGCTCTACATGATGCAGAGTTTCTATGCCGATTTGCGGCTGGGCGGCGGCAGCCTGGCAGCTTGCTACGCCGGTCAGGCCGCCCTGGCTTGTGTGGCGCTGGTGCTGCTGGCGCATGTTGGCTGGCGCCGCACGGGGGCGGGCCCGGAAATGGCCGCGCTGGCGGCAGCTTCCCTCCTGGTGACGCCCTTTCTATATGATTACGACCTGGTGGTGCTGGCCGCCCCGCTGGCCTGGATGGCGGCGACGGGCGCGCGGTCCGGATTTCGCACCGGCGAGGTGGCGCTCGCCGTGTTGGTGTATCTGCTGCCGCTGACCAACATTGTCGTCCGCCGCCATATCGGCGTGCCGCTGGGCCCGCCTTTCATATTATGCCTCCTGATCATGATCTGGCGCCGTGGCGTGAGCCCGGGGGCCGCGGACGGCGGGCGGGGGGTCGCAGCATGAGCTGGAAAAGCGTGGGCCGCGCGGTTTTGCGCGCGTTTCGGGAGGCGCCCTGGCTGCATCGCGAACGGGCACGCGGCTATGCCTGGATCCTGGCCGCCGGCATGTGGGCGGCGCTGGCCTATCATTTCGTCTCGCTGCTGCTGGGGCACCATCCCGGCGAAGCGCCCGTCGAGGCGGGCAAACAGGGGCCCACCGACTTTCTGGCCTTCTGGGTGGCCGGCAAGCTGGCGCTGTCGGGACACGCGGCGGATGCCTGGTCGCTGGATGTCATGGGTCCACGCGAGCACGCGCTGGCCACCTTCGATCCCACGGTGCGGCTCGCGTTTTTCTACCCGCCGACATTCCTGCTGCTATGCCTGCCGTTCGCCGCCATGCCCTACATGGCCGGCTTTCTGGCGTTCGTGGCCGGACAGAGCGTCGCGCTGGGCCTCGTGCTGCGGCGCATTCTGCCGGACCGGTGGGGATGGCTGCCGGTGTTTGCATTTCCCGGCCTGCTGCTGAACGCGGCCACGGGACAGAATGGTTTCATCAGCGCCTTCTGCCTCGGCGTGCCGGTGTTGCTGCTGGAGCGGCGCCCCTGGCTCGCTGGCGTGGCGCTCGGCGGATTGGCGTTCAAGCCGCATTTGGCGCTGGGCGTGCCGATCGCGCTGGCCGCGGCGCGGCGCTGGAAAGCGTTTTTCGGTGCCGCACTGACGGCGCTGGGCTTCTCGGTCTTGGCGTGGCTGGTTCTGGGCACCGGCCCCTATCGCGCGTTCCTGGCGTCCATGCCGGTGGTGCGCGAGGTGCTGGAACACCACGCCGAGGATTGGGGCAAGCTGCAAAGCCTTTATACCGCCGCACGCATCTGCGGTGCATCGCTCGGCACCGCCTATGCGGCGCAAGCGGTTTTGACCGCCGGGATCCTGGGCATGCTGGCGTTCCTGTGCTGGCGCCGCCAGGGCCGCGCCCTCGGCGCCGGCGCCGAGGGCGCGGCCCTGGCGGCGGGCTGCCTGCTCTGCACGCCGCATGTGCTCGACTATGACCTGGCGGTGACCGGGGTGCCGCTGGCATGGCTGGCGCATGAGGCAACCAGGACCGGCTGGCGGCCATGGGAGAAATCCGTCGCCGGCCTGGCCTTCCTGTGGCCCCTGGTCGGACGCGTGTTGACGGCGAACGCCCACCTGCCGCTCGGGCCCGTTGTGCTGTTCGGCCTGTTCTGGATGGTGTGGCGGCGCGGTGTCGCCGCGCCGCTCCCGGCCGAGCGGATGAAGGCGGAATTCTCCCACACGGACGCCACCGCGGGCTGGGATCTCGCGGCGGTGGGGCGCAATCCCCCGGCCGCGCCGTGAAAACCCTGTTCGATTGGAGCACACCGCGGGAGGTCGCGCGCGCGGCCGGCTTTCTGGCGGGGCTGCAAGCCATGCTCCTCATTTTCATGATTGCGGGCACGCACGGCTGGCTGATGCATGTCGGGCCCAATACCGTGGATTACGCGAGCTTCTATGCCGCCGGCGCCCTGGCGGATTCGGGCCAGGCGCAAGCCGCCTACGACGATCGGCGGCTGCAGGACGCCGAGGAGCGCGCCACCGCGCCCGGCGTGAAGCACGAGTATTTCTTCAACCCGCCACCCTTCCTGCTGATCATGGCGCCGCTCGCGCGGTTGCCCTACCTGCCGAGTTTCTATCTGTTCCAGCTTGTGACGGCGCTCGCCTGGCTGGCGGCGGGTACCCGGGTCGCCGGCGGCGGCCGGGCGGCGACCCTCGCGCTGATGGCGGTGCCGAGCTTCTGGTGGGTGCTCGGCGAGGGCCAGAACTCCTTTCTGTCCGCTGCCCTGATGGCGGCCGGCATGCTGGCGCTACCGGCGCGGCCGATCCTTGCCGGCGTGGCGTTCGGCGCCTTGTGTTACAAGCCGCAGCTGGGACTGATGATCCCGGTGGCGTTGCTGTGCGGCGGCCAGTGGCGGGCACTGGCAAGTGCCGCCGCGACGGTGATGGCGGCCATCGCCGCCACGACGGCAATGTTCGGCCGCGGCATCTGGACATCGTTCCTGGCCATGGCCCGCCAAAGCGTCGGCGGCGCCATCGACAGCGGCAAGGTCAATCTGGCGGGCCGGGTCGATCCCACGGGTGCCGCGCAGTTTCTCGGCCTGCAGCCGACAGCGGCCCGCCTGGTATGGGGCGTGGCGTTGCTCGCGTCGGTGGCCTGCGTCGCTTTTTTATGGCGCCGTAGCGATCGCGAGACAAAATGCGCGGGCCTCGCGGCGAGCGTGGTGGTGGCTGCCCCGTTTGCGCTGTTTTACGACCTGGTGATGGCGAGCCTGGCCGCGGCCTGGCTGGTGCGGGCGGGGCGGCGGGGCGGCTTCCTGCCGGCGGAGAAGCCATTATTCGGACTGATGATTCTGGCCAACCTGATGTCTGCCCATCCGGTGGTGGCGGCCTTGCACGTGCCATTTGGTGTGGTCGTCGGCCCGGTGCTGTTGGGGCTGGCGGTACGAAGGGCTTGCGCTCACCCGCGAAGCGCGTAAAATAAACGCGACGAAACGCACAAAAACGTCATTGCAAAATCAATAAAAGGACGTTAACTCTTTTGCGTTATGAGCCCGGTTGCGATCCGTCCATGCCGGTGCAGCGTTCGCGATCCGCCTCGATGGGGGCTGATGCTACTTGAGAGGTTGAGGATGAACAATTTGCTTTGCCATATGCGCACCTTCCGGATGGACCGGCGCGCTGTGACCGCCCTGGAATATGCAATCATTGCCAGCGCGCTTGGGGTCGCCCTCCTGGCCATCTTTGCCAAGCTTGCGACGCCCATCAGTGCGATTCTGTCCGGCATTGGCGGCAGTATCTGACGCAAACGGATTTCTCGTCGGGCCCGGCCGTCCGCCCGTATTTTGGCGCGCGACGCGAAGGCCGCGATGGGTGGGTCGCCGCTGACGGCGGTGAGCCATATTGGCCAATGCGCTGCCGCCTGGAGCATTTTCAGCCTGACTGGAATCGCCCGATGCAGACGCGCGGCGTGAGGCTGATACAAAGGCTCGGCAGACAACAACCTCGAGCGGCCCGGCTTGCATCCGACGAATTTCCAGTCAGGCTGAGGCCGCTCCAGCGGCGCCCGGCGGGTTACGGCGCGGCCCTTCCTGTGGTGCCGCCCTGCGCGCGCGCACAGGCGCCTGGTGCCCGGCCGCGGGTCTGAACATCGCCTCCCAGCGCAACGCGACCAGGCTCATTTTAAAGACGCTTCCGCGCCGCCTGGCATGTTTCTGCCTAAAGACACGGCCGCCGCGCCACCAGATTCACCTAAAAAAAGCGATTTCTTAGGGCTTGCAACCCAAGATTGTTGAATGTGCCGCCTGAGTCGATATTCTCAAAATAAACATGATTTATTCACCAATAATCGGTATTTTTAGATTGACGGGGACCTAACAGGACATTACGAGAAAAGCACGCCAACCGGTCGGGGAGGCGTGAGGGCCGAGCGAGGAACGCGAAGCTCTTTGAACATGTAATCGGCGGGTGCGGATGCGCCCTTTTTTGGAGAGTAAAATGAGCAAGTTGATTAACCAGGTTGTTGCCCTCAAGAACGACAAGCGCGCTGTTACGGCTCTCGAGTATGGCATCATCGCCGGCGTTCTGGGCCTCGCCCTGATCGCGATCTTCAAGAGCTTCGGCACCACGCTGTCCACCCTGTTCTCTGGCATCGGCGGCTCGATCTAAGTCGAACGCAGCTCGGGCGGTGGTGGCCGCCCGGGCAAAGATGTTGCGGCCGCGTCGCGCGGTCGGTTTGCAAACGGCAACATTACGATGCCGGATGCAGGCCCCGCGCGGCCGGGCCCTGGCCCGCCCGGCTTCGAAAGCTGCCGGCGTTTGTTAGGGAGAAGGAATGTTAGAGGCTGCCTTGGTTTCGCCGCATGATCGGGAAGCCCTGGCAGGCCAGAATGTCGATACGACGGGAAATAACCGGCTGCGGCCGGTTTTTCCCCCCCGGCGTTTCCTTGATCGCGCCGGGTACGCATCGTCGGCCTTGCAGTGCCGCTTTGTCTAAAGGGCCTGGCCATGCCGGCTTGTTGATCAATAGGGGGGCTTCGCGTGCACCATTTGTTGACCGATGCACTGATAATAAGTGGAATTGCCGTGCTGCTGTATGCCGCGGCGCACGATGTCGGATTCAGAACCGTGCCAGACTGCGCCTCGATCGCCTTGCTGGTGATCGGCATAGCCTGGCGGTTGCTCGATAATCCCAGGCTGCTGCCATGGAGCGGCGGTATCGCCGCGGTCATCCTGGTCATTACGTATATGCTATGGCGGCAAGGCTGGATGGGCGGCGGCGACGTAAAGTTGCTGACTGCCGCTGGAATGTTCGTGCCGCCATGGCTGGTGCCACTGATGGTCAGCGGCACCGCCTTGACGGGCGGCGGACTGGCGCTGTTCTATTTGCTGGCCGGAATGGTGGTGAAACGTCCAGGCCGCCCGCGCCCCGCGCATTTCGTTGCGAGAATTCTACGCTGCGAGCAATGGCGCCTGTCGCGGCGTGGACCGTTGCCGTATGCGGCGGCGATCGCCGCCGGTGGCCTTATCGCAACACTACACACGTAAAGTTGAAGAACGGTCGCAATTTTCGCCGAAGCCGTATGAAAATCGGGATAATGCAACCTGCCGGTCGTCACAACGACGTCGCTCAATTGAGAGCCTGTTGAGGTTCTGAGGAAAAGCCATGCTTCGTACGCTGTTGTTTGCATTCATGGGCGCCGGCGTTCTGGTGTTCTCATTTGTTGCGTGGTCGACGTTGCACCCGCCGGCAGCCCCCGCGCCCGTCATTCCCAAAGTCGTGGTGCTCGCGGCGGCCAGCACGCTGCGCGCCGGCACCCTGCTGAAGCCCGATGATATCGAGGCGCGGGAAATGCCGGAATCCGAAGCCCCGGCCGGCGCACGCAAGGATAGCCCGCAGGCCCGCGCCGAGCTGTTCGGCGCCATGGTCCGCCAGACGCTGTTGCAGCATCAGGTGGTGCTGCCGGCGGACGTGATGCGTCCCGGCGACCACGGGTTCCTGGCCGCCGTGCTCACACCGGGCCGCCGTGCGACGTCGGTGGGCGTGGATGCGGTGTCCGGCACCGCCGGCCTGATCTGGCCGGGCGATCATGTCGATTTGATCCTGACCGAGGAAGTGATGGATCCGAAAAATCCCGGCCTGCGGCGCATTGCCGCCGAGACCGTGCTGAAGGACGTGCGGGTGATCGCCATCGACCAGCAATTGGTGCAGGGCGGCAATCAGAGCGGCGCCAACGAGCCCGCGTCGCGCACCGTGACCTTGGAAGTGACGCCTGAGGACGCCGAGCGGGTCAATGTCGCCGCACGGCTGGGCAAGCTCTCGCTGGCCGTGCGGCCGGTGGACGCGGCCCCAAGTGCCGATCCCGGCAACGCTCATCCGGTGACATGGGACAACACCGTCGCCATGGCGCTGACACCTGCCAAGAGCGTCGACGGTCCCGCCGCCACCACGGTGAAGGTCTACGAAGGAACCACCAACTCACAGGAATACAAATACTAATGCGAGCCCTAGCCCCCATCCTGCTGGCCGCGACCGCGCTGGCATCCGTATCCTCCCTGGCAACCCAGTGGGCCCCTACCGCCCGCGCCGCTGAAGCCCAGTCCCATAACGGCATTACCATTCAAGCCGGCACCGGCAGGGTGATGCATTTGCGGGCCGGCGTGACCAACATCTTCACCGCCGATCCCAAGGTGGCTGAAGTGCGGCCGGCAAGCCCGGACAGCCTGTTCGTCTGGGGTGTGGCGCCCGGCACCACGACGGTGGCCGCGCTGACCGAAAAAGGCGAGGCGGTGGCCCAGTTCCAGGTGACTGTTACGCCATCGGCGTACGGCGCCCGGCAGATGGGTGTCGATATGGGCCGCTCCTCGGTCAAGGCGCAGGAAACGCCGCAGGGCATTACGCTCTCCGGCACGGTGCAGACGCCGGCCGATGCGGCCCGCGCGGCCGAGGCCGCCAAGAGCGAACTGCCCGGCGACGGCAAGGTGGAAAACAATCTGAAGGTGAACAGTTCCACCCAGGTCTCGTTGCACGTGCGCGTCGCGGAAATGGACCGCACGCTGGTGCGCGAACTGGGCGTCAACTGGGCGACCGCCGGTAACGTCAACGGAACCAACACGCTGTTGCCCGCGGCGCTCGGCCAGCACGCGCAATTCGGTGTCGAAACCAACAATCCGGTGGCCGACAGCACGATTACGCCGAGCCAGTTCATGGTGAACCTGGTGCATGGCTGGAACCTCGAAACCGTCATTCAGGCGCTGTCGGACGACTCGCTGGTGCATATCCTGGCCGAACCTAATCTGACAACGATGAGCGGCGAGCCCGCCAACTTCCTGGTCGGCGGCGAGTTCCCGATCCCGGTTGCCACGACCAATACCAGCAACACCATTTCGGTCGATTTCAAGCAATACGGTATTTCGCTGAGTTTCGTGCCGACCGTACTGAACAAGGATAATATCGTTCTGCATGTCCGCCCCGAGGTCAGCCAGCTCGACAAGGCGGACGGCGTGACCTTCTTCTTCGGCAATGGCGGCTCCGGCACCGGCCTGTCCATTCCGGCCTTGATCGTGCGGCGTGCGGACACCACGGTGCAGCTCGGCTCCGGCCAGAGTTTCGTGATCGCCGGCCTGCTGTCGGATCAGACGACACTGACCGGCAATTCCATTCCCGGCATGGGCGACATACCCGTGCTGGGCGCGCTGTTCCGTTCGGATAGTTTCCAGCGCAGCCAGACCGAGCTCGTGATCGTGGTGACGCCGTATATCGTGGCGCCGGTCAACGATCCGAATGCGATCCGGTTGCCCACCGACGGCTGGCGTCCGCCAACCGACATCGAGCGCATCCTGTTCTTGCGTCAATCCGCGCCCGGCTATGCCGGCACGATGAAGCCCATGCAGCACATTCCGGCCGACGCCGGGTTCATGACCGAATAAGGAAGCGCATTATGACCCTCAAATTTCTCCTGGCGGCCGCCGGATCGGCGGCGCTGCTCGGCCTTTCCGCCTGCGACCAGTTCGATCCGCTGCAGCGTGACGGCCTGTGGCACCCGATGCACGTCAACCGTCCCGATCTCACCATGATGGCGGCCAACCCGGCCGACCTGGTGCACGGCACCGGTTCGCGTACCACCGATGGAACGTTGGCCGCGGCCGCGATCCAGCGCTTGCACGACAATAAAGTAAAAAAGCTGCCGCAAGCGGGAACATCTGATATCACCGTCACAGGCCAGGGCGGCTCTCAGGAATAGGCGAAATGGCAACTCCCTCGATCACCCAGCAGGTCGACACCGGCGCGAAGAATATCGATCGCGCCTCGCTGCTGGCTTTCATTACGGACGCGGAAAGCGAAAACGCGCTGCAGGACGGGCTCGGCGAACTGGTCCCGTCCATCCAGCTGCGCCGCGCGTCCGTGCGGCAGGCGACCGCGTTGCTGCGCAAGATGCCCAGCCCGGAAGTGCTGATCGTGGATATCAGCGGCGAGGACGCACCGCTGGCGGCGTTGCACGACCTGTCCGAAGTGGTCGAACCGTCCACCCGTGTGCTGGTGGTGGGCGACCGCGCGGACATGAATTTCTACCGGTCGCTGACGCGCGACCTGGGGGTGGCGGAATATCTGTACAAGCCGCTCGCCAAGGAAATGGTGGCGCGCATGTTCGGGCCGGCCTGCGCGGCCCGCCCGATCAATTCGGGCGCGTTGCAGGGCGGCCGCATCGTGGCCGTCACCGGCGCCTGCGGCGGCGTGGGCGCCACGACGATCGCGGCCAATCTGAGTTTCTATCTCGGCGAGGAACTCAAGCGGCACACTATTCTGTTCGATCCCGACATCTACACCGGTTCGGCGGCGATGATGCTGGGCGGCCGCGCCGGCACCGGCCTGCGGCTGGCGCTGGAAACGCCGAGCCGCATCGACGAACTTTTCGTCGAGCGTTCCGCCCAGCCGGTCAGCGAGCGGCTTTCGGTGCTCGCGGGCGACGAGAAAGTCACGGAAATCGCCGAGGTGGCGGAAGGCGCCGGGCGCGCCCTGCTGGCCGCGCTGCGGCGTCGCTATAATTTTGTCGTGGCCGACGTCTCCTCGGCGCCGATCCCGCTCTATCGCGAATTGCTGATGCTGGCGCATCAGCGCGTGCTCGTGCTCGACCCGACGCTTGCGTCGATGCGCAACACGCTGCGCCTGCTGGCGTTGCCGACCGGCCCCGAACAGGTGCGGCGCGCCGTTCTGGTGCTGAACCGGGTGGGCCAGCCCGGCGGCCTGACCCGGGCGCAGATCGAGGAGGCGCTGGAGATGAATATCGACATCGTCATTCCGTATCAGCCGCGCCTGGTGGGAAACTCGGCGACACTCGGCACCCCGGCGGCGGCCAGCAGCGGCGGATTCCGCAACGGCATTCTGCATCTGGCGCGCGAAGTCGCCTTCGTGAGCGAAGGCGGACCGCAAATTAAAATACCTCTGCCCACCAATAGCGGGCCGTTCGGCCTTGGCAAATTGCGCGATATGCTCGGGAGACGTGAGCAATGAACGCAACGCCGATGTTTGGCCGCCGACGCAACGAGGACGATCCCCCGGCGCCGCCGCAATCGGCGCCGGCGCCAAACCGGCCAACCTCGTCGCAGCACGTGCCGCAGCAGGCGCCGCCCGCGCAGACCTTCACCCAGTCGAGCACCAGTGACAGCCTGGCCGAGTTGCGCATGCTGGCCCTCCAGCAGCTCGACCCCGCGGCGGCCGCGGCGCTCACGCCCGAACGGCTGGGGCCCGAAATCGAACGGCTGGTGGCCGAAATCGCCACCGAACGGCGCATTCAGCTCAATGCGCGCGAACAGCGCCAGCTGGCGGGCGAACTCGTCAACGACATGCTGGGCCTCGGCCCGCTCCAGCCGCTGCTCGACGATGACGGCATTGCCGACATCATGGTGAACGGTCCGGAGCGTGTGTTCATCGAACGCCAGGGCCGGGTGACGTTGTCGAACGTGAAATTCCGCGACGCGCAGCACGTGGCCAATATCTGCCAGCGCATCGCCTCCGCGATCGGCCGGCGTATCGACGAATCGAGCCCCATGGTGGACGCGCGCCTGATGGACGGCTCGCGCGTCAATATCGTGTTTCCGCCGCTGGCACTCGATGGGCCCTACGTTTCGATCCGAAAATTCACCCGCAAGAAGATCGACTTCGCCCGGCTCGTGGCGCTCGGCAGCATGACGCCGCAGGTGGCGCGATGCCTGGAGATCGCCGGACGGGCGCGGCTGAACATCATCATCTCCGGCGGCACCGGCTCGGGCAAGACGACATTGCTGAACGCGTTGAGCCGCATGATCGATCCCTCCGAGCGCGTCATCACCATCGAGGACGCGGCCGAATTGCAATTGCAGCAGCCGCATGTGGTGCGCATGGAAACGCGGCCGCCCAACCTCGAGGGCAAGGGCGAAATCAACCAGCGCGACCTGGTGAAGAACGCGCTGCGCATGCGGCCGGAACGTATCATCGTCGGCGAGGTGCGCGGCATGGAGGCGTTCGACATGCTCCAGGCCATGAACACGGGCCATGACGGGTCGATGTCGACCATCCACGCCAACAACACACGCGACGCGCTGACCCGCGTCGAAAACATGGTGCAGATGGGCAACATGGGCCTGCCGTCGAAGGCCATCAAGACGCAAGTGGTCAGCGCGGTCGATCTTATCCTGCAAGTGGAACGACATCGCGACGGCGGCCGCCGGGTGACCCAGGTGACCGATGTGTGCGGCCTGGAAGGCGACGTCGTCATCCTCAACGACCTGTTCCAGTTCGAATTCACCGGTGAGACGCCCGAGGGGCGGTTGTCGGGCACCTACAAGATGGGACGCGGCCGGCCCAGCTTCTGGGAGCGGCTGGTTTATTTCGGCATGGATCGCGCGTGGGTCGCGGCAATGGAAGAGACGAACTGGTAATGTCCAACAGCGCGGGATTGGTACTTGGCGGCGGCCTGGTCTGCCTGATCGGGTTCAGCATCACCGGCTATCTGCTGGTGACCGAACAGCAGCGGCGCGAATTGTGGTCGGCCCGGCGCGACGACACGATCGGGCCGTACCTGAAGCCGAAATCGGCCGGCGGCCCGGCGCTCGTCCTGGCGGTGCGCGCCAAGCAGCGCAGCACAAGGAGCAACCCGATCTTCCAGCTGTTCAACTGGAAGGATGTCAGGCGCAGTCAATATCCCATGAGTTTGCCGGCCATCGTGCTGTGCATGCTGGGGCCGGCGTCGGTCGCTGGCCTGATTGCCACCAAGGTGGTGGGCCATGCCGGCTGGTTCCTGGTGCCGGTGTTCGATATTCTTCTGGTCCGCACCTTCCTCGGCTGGTCGGTGGCCAAGATTTCGCGAACCCTGCTCACCCAGTTTCCCGATGCGCTCGCCATGGTGTCCCGCTCGGTGCGCGTCGGTGTGCCGCTGACCGAGGCGGTGCGCATCGTGGGGCGCGAGGCACAATCGCCGACGCGTGAGGAATTCGGCCGCGCCGCCGACCAGGTTCAGATCGGTCTCGATCTGGAAAACGCGCTGCTCGAAATGGCAGAGCGTAACGATATTTCGGAATACCGGTTCTTCGCGACAGCGCTCGCGCTGCAAAGCCAGACCGGCGGCGGGTTGACCGAAACGCTGGAGACCCTGGCCGATACCATCCGCAAGCGCGAGAACGCGCGCAAGCGCGGCCACGCGCTGGCGGCCGAGGCTCGCACCAGCATCTATGTGCTGGCGGCGCTGCCCATCGTGGTGGGTGCCATGCTTTTCGTTATGAACCCGGACTATATTGGTGTGCTGTTCACCGACCCGATGGGCGAAAAGTTGCTGGGCCTGGCGTGCGGCATGCTGATGTTCGGACTTTGGGTCATGCAGCAGATCATCAAGCGCAGCCTGAGTTGAACCTGGCGGTGCTTAAAGATCAGCAACGTTCTATGAAGCGGAGCCTGTCGTGAACAGCTTGCCTTTTTCGCCGCCCCTTCTCGCCATGCTGGCAGCTGGTTTCGTTGGCGGATCGCTGTTGCTGATGCGCGCGCTGGACAAGCAGGACAAGGTCCGCGCGCGGCTGTCGAACGCCAATAATCCCAATCTGCCCGTCGTGCTCGACGGATCGCGCGATACGACGTCTTCGCCGGTTGATGCGATCGCGAAACTCGGGTCGGCGCTGGCGCGTAGCGGCCTGCTGCCGGCGGCAACCCGGGCGGAATTCGAGCAGACCTTGGCGCAGGCCGGATGGCGCGGCGGCCGCGGCCTGGGTCTGTTCCTGGGCTGCAAGGTGCTCGGCGTCGTGCTGATGCCGCTGCTGGCGTATGGCGCCGTCGGCCACGGGCAGGTCCAGCCGCTCACCTTCTATTCCGTCATGGCATTTTCGCTGGTGGCGGGCTTGCTGGCGCCGGATTTCGTTTTGCGGCAAATGCGCAAGGCACATTTGCGCAAGGTGGAACAAGGCCTGCCGGACGCGCTGGACATGCTTGTGATTTGCGCCCAGGCCGGTCTAGCGCTGGAGAACGCGATCGAGCGTGTGGCGATCGAATTCGCCTCGGCCAACAAGGCCGTCAGCGAGGAACTGGCGGTGTGCGCCAGCGAATTGCGCATCGGCAGCGACCGCCGCGCGGCACTGACGGCGCTCGGCGACCGCACCGGGCTCGATACGATGAAACGATTTGCCGCGACGCTCATACAAACCATGCAGTTCGGCACGCCGCTGACCCACGCGCTGCGCGTGCTGGCCAGTGAAATGCGCACCGACAGCCTGACGAAATTCGAGGAAAAAGCGGCCAAATTGCCGGTGTTTCTGACGTTCCCGATGATTCTCTTCATTCTGCCGTGCATCTTCATCGTGGTCGGCGGTCCCGCCGCCGTGCGCGTTAGCCAGATGTTCAAGCCAGGTCACTAATTCTTCCACCCCCGAAGCGAGGCTCCTTCCATGCAACGTTCCATTCAAGGCTTTTCACGTGCCGCGTCGATGCTTGCAGCCGCGGGGCTGTCGGTTGCGGGCCTGGGCGGGTGCGGTGTGGTGGCCAACAGCATGACCACGCCACACGGCGTCAACACCGCCGATGCGAACCGGCCCAGCTTGCGCGCCGCGAGGGGTGCGCTGCAGGAAGGCCAGGCAGCCACCGCGCTCGGCATCGCGCACGGCGTGCTGCTGTCGGATCCGAACAATGTCGCGGCACTCGTCGCGGCCGGTGATGCCGACATGCAAATCGGCAATCATCGCACCGCGGAGAAGGAATATCGCCAGGCGATCGCGGCAAACCCGAGCTATGTGCCGGCTCGGCTGGGGCTCGGCAAACTGAAGATGCGCGACGATATCAAGGGTGCCGAAGCCGAATTCCGCGCCGTCCTCGCCAGCAACCCCCACGATGCCGCGGCGCTGACCGACCTCGGGGTCGCGCTCGACCTGCAGGAACGCCACAAGGAAGCGCAGGCCGCCTATACCGCCGCGATGATTGCCAATCCCGATCTGACATCGACCCGCGTGGACATGGGGCTGTCGCTGGCGCTGTCGGGCCAGGCGGCCAAGGCGGAATTGATGTTGCGCGATGCGACCGAGGCCGGTCCGGTACCCGCGAAAGTGCGCGCGGACTATGCCGTCGCCCAGGTGGTTGCGGGGCAGCCGGAACAGGCGGTGGAGACGCTGCAGGCGGATCTTTCCGTGGACGAGGCAAAGGCATCGGTGGTCGCGATGTCAGCGCTGGCGCCGGCGGATGCGAAGCCGGCGAAGTAGTGGGGGAAGGAAGTCGTTCTTTTTTGAAAAAAAGAACCAAAAAACTTTTGTCAGTTTGGTAACGTCGGAACGAATTAATAAAAGTTTTTTGGTTCTTTTTTTCAAAAAAGAACTACTTCCTTAATCTTGCCCCAAGCGCCGCCAGCGCTTCGTTCAACGGCCCAGCCGGCAGCGCCTCCAGTGGCTCCGCCACCACGGGCAGGCTATCCGCCATCGCAGGTGGCCGCACGGCAACTTGCGCCTGCACGAAGCGCAGGCGCTCCACGAGGCGCGTTCCGGTCTGCACATTAATGCGTTCGATCAACACCGCGGCGGCGTGCTGAAGCTCCATGCCGACCGGCCCCGAGCAGGCGATCGTCAATTGCCCGCGCGACAGCTTGCGCGGCATGGTCTGTTCGGCAAGCCGCGGCCCGACAATGGCGGCCCAGTTCGCCATCAAGTCGGCGCCGGCGGGGGAGCGGGCGCGAAAGGCCGTGCGGGTAATCGGCGGCACCAATTGGGCCAACGGCAGGGAGACAAAGGTGCGGCGGCTGGCACCTTCGTGCTCTGCGTCTTTCAACCCAGGCGTGTCTCGTCTACCCATGCTTGCACTTCATAATCTGAACTTCAAAGCTGGGGGGCCCCAATGCTCATCGTACACCACCTGAACAATTCGCGCTCGCAGCGCGTGCTGTGGCTGCTCGAGGAACTCGGAACACCCTACGAAATCCGCGCCTACCAGCGCGATGCCAAAACCATGCTGGCGCCCCCCGAACTGCGGGCCGTGCATCCGCTCGGCAAGTCCCCGGTTATCACCGATGCCAGCCTGACGATCGCCGAAACCGGCGCGATCGTGGAATATATCATCGAGCTGTATGGACAGGGCCGCATGATCCCGGCCGCCGGCACGCCGGAGCTGCTGCGCTACCGCTACTGGCTGCATTTCGCCGAAGGCAGCGCCATGCCGCCGCTGGTCATGACTCTGCTCTTCACTGAAATTCCCAAGCGCGCGCCGGCGCTGGTGCGGCCGATTGCCCGCATGATCGGCAAGACGGTGCAAACCGGCTTCCTGAACCCCACCATCGACGCGCAGCTCGACCTCATGGAGGCCGAGCTCGGCCACAGCACCTATTTTGCCGGCCCCGAGCTGACCGGCGCGGACGTGATGATGAGTTTCCCGGTGGAAGCCGCGGCCAGCCGCAACACGCTGGGCAATCGCCCCAAGCTGAAGGCCTGGCTGGCCGCCCTGCACGCCCGCCCAGCCTACCAGCTGGCACTGCAAAAAGGCGGCCCCTACGCCTATGCCAGCTAACAGCTGTCAGCTGTCAGAGGCCAGCGTACCTGAAAGCTGAAAGCTGATGGCTGACACCCTGGCCTTGATTAAGACTCCTGGTGTACGCCTGACCGTATGTCCCTTGGGCCGCGACTAGAATTTCGGCAGTCCCAATCGCTCGTCATGACGCCGCAGCTGCGTCAGGCGATCAAGCTGCTGCAATTGTCGAACATGGAGGTGACGGCCTGGGTCGAGGAGGAGCTGGAGCGTAACCCGCTGCTGGAGCGGGATGAGAGCTCCGACGCGATCCCGGAACGGCCCGCCCTGGATCAGCGCGACGTGCCGATGGCGGAGGCGGCCGACACGGCCGATCTGGTCAGCGCCGCCACGCTGCCGGACGAAAAATCCGCCCCGCTCGACGGCGATTATGACGGCTATGAGGCGTTCGGCCAGGCCGATGGCATTCGCATGCCGGCCGGCGGCGGGTCTGGCAGCTTCGAGGCCGACGACCGCGATCTCGAGGACACGCTGCAGACCAGGCCGAGTTTGCGCGAGCACCTCAGCGAGCAAATGCGGCTGACCTTCGATCGTCGCGAGGACCGGCTGATCGGCGCCACGCTGATCGCCATGCTCGACCCAGCCGGGCGTCTGTCCGCCGACCCGGCCGACATTGCGCGCGCGCTCGGAACCGATCTCGCGTGCGTGGAGGCGGTGCGCGGCCGGATGATGGTGTTCGACCCGTCCGGCCTGTTTGCCCGCACGCTCGCCGAATGCCTGGCCGCCCAATTGCGCGAGAAGAACCGTCTGGATCCCGCCATGGCGGCGTTGCTCGACAATCTGGAGACCCTGGCCCGCCGCGATCACCGCAAGCTGATGGCGCTGTGCGGCGTGGACTCCGAGGATCTCGCCGACATGATCGCCGAAATCCGCGCGCTCGATCCCAAGCCGGGTGCAAACTGGGATGCCGATGCGCTGCCGCCCGTCATCCCGGATGTGCTGATGCGGGCGGCGCCGGGCGGCGACTGGTTGCTGGAGCTCAACCCCGAGACGCTGCCGCGCGTGCTGGTGAACGAGGCCTTTTACGCGCGCGTGAGCCGCAAGGTGGGACGCGAGGACAAAACCTTCCTGGCCGAGAAGCTGGCGACCGCGAACTGGCTGGTGAAATCGCTCCAGCAGCGGGCGCAAACCGTGCTGAAGGTTTCGGCCGAAATCGTGGTGCGGCAGGACGGGTTTTTCCGCCATGGCGTGAGCCATTTGCGGCCCCTGATCCTGCGCGACATCGCCGACACGGTGGCATTGCATGAAAGCACCGTCAGCCGCGTCACGGCGAACAAATACATCGCGACCCCACGCGGCATTTTCGAGCTAAAATACTTCTTTACCAACGCCATCGCAGGTTCGGACGGTGAGAGTCACAGCGCGGAGTCGGTGCGTCAGCGGATACGCACCCTTGTCGGGGCGGAGCCGGCCGACGACATACTCTCCGATGACGCCATTGTTGCCGTGCTACGCAAGGAGGGCGTGGACATCGCCCGGCGGACCGTGGCCAAATATCGGGAGGCGTTGCGCATCCCCAGCTCCGTGCAGCGCAAGCGGGAGAAGGCCGTGCCAGCCTGATTGTCGTTTGGCTGACCCGCGCCCGGCTTCCGAGCGTCCCGAGGTCTGAAAGGGGCTGGGAAGGTGTGAGGATTTTGCTCCATGCAGATCAACGTCTCGGGCAAGCAGGTGGATTTGTCGGACTCGCTGCGCACGCGCGTGGCCGACAGCCTGGACGGCATCGCCAACAAATATTTTGATCAGGCGATGGAGGCACACGTCACCTTCAGCCGGGCGCGAAGTTTTTTCACCTGCGATATCAACCTGCATGCCGGCCGCGGTCTTACCTTGCGCGGCGAGGGCGAGGCGGCGGACGCCCATGCGGCGTTCGATGATGCGGCGGAACACATCGCGACCCGGCTCCGTCGTTATCGGCGCCGGCTCAACGATCACCATCGCGAGCAAGCCGGCCGCGAACGCCCGCAAAAGGGCCGCACCGTCGTGCTGGCCGCCGAGACCGAGGAGACCAGCACCGCCAACGGCCACGCGGTGCCCCAGCACGCCACCATAATTGCGGAAACCCACATCGAAATCGCGCGTTTGACCGTCAGTGACGCGGTGATGCGCATGGACCTGGCCGACCAGAAAGTTCTGATGTTTCGCAATAGCGGGACCGGCGAACTGAACGTCATCTACCGCCGGGTCGATGGCAATATCGGCTGGATCGATCCCGCCCTCGGAGGTTGAGACAACGCAATTGACCCCGCCGGCCTGATGTTTGCCCGAGCCGCCATCGGTTCTTTCATCAGCCTGTGCGGGGCCATGTTGCTCGCCGTGTCGTGCGCGCCGGTGCAAACGGCCGGGCGGGATTTCCCGCGCGCCGCCTTCGCCGCGCTGCACCTGCGTACAACCACCGACCAACAGGCGGAAACTCTGCTCGGGCCACCCTTCAAGCGCCTGGCCTTGCAGGGAACCGCCACCAGCCGCACGGGTCCGTTGCCGCCTGGCAAAACTTTCAGTGTGGCGATCCTGAGTTACGCGTACGGCATTTCCAACGGCGGCCCGGTCGTGTCCGGCCACGCCGTGGGAAAATTCGCCACGTTGGTGTTTTTCCAGGGGCGGCTGGCGGCTTACGATCTGGACAGTACCATTCCGGGTGACGCGAACCCGCCGATCGATGATACGCGGCTTGCGCAGCTGCACGAGGGGCGCACGACGCGCGACGACATTATCAATCTGATGGGGCCGCCGAGCGGCCAGTCCACGGCATTTTCGTTCGTGCCGCAAAGCAGGGGGCACATTACCTATGTGTGGACACATTTCGACGGCGCCGATGTGCGGCACAAGATGCTTGTCATCGAACTCGATGCGAACGATGTGATGACTCGTTACGCGCTGGTTGATCGGAGCGGACCGCTTCCCGCAACGCCCGAGCTGCCCGACCCTCCGCCGGCTGCACCGATCGTCGTGCCAAAAACGCCGCCGATTACAACACCTTCCTAGAGCAAAAGTTTTTTGGTTCTTTTTTTCAAAAAAGAACTGCTTCTGTTTGCCTGCGGACCCAAATGAACCCGTTCCAACCAGCCTGGCAACTCGCCGAACTGACCCGCAGCAAGCAGATCGGCTGTCTGGAGTTGCTAGACGCGTACCTTGCGCGCGTGGAACGGCTCAACCCCGCTCTCAATGCCGTCATCGTGCGGGATGCCGGCCGCGCACGCGCCAGGGCGCGCGCGCTGGATCAGGCCGGTCCGGGCGAGGCCAATCCGCTCTTCGGCGTGCCGATGACGGTCAAGGAGAGCTTCGACTACGCCGGTCATGCCACCACGTGGGGTCATGCCTTCCGGCGCGATCACCGTGCGGCGGTGGATGCGCTGGCGATACGGCGCATCGAGGCGGCGGGCGCCAACGTGTTCGGCAAGACCAATGTTCCCGTTTCGCTGGCCGATTGGCAGAGCTACAACCCGGTCTACGGCAGCACGAACAATCCGTGGAACATTGCCTGCACGCCGGGTGGTTCCTCCGGGGGCGCTGCCGCCAGCATTGCGGCGGGTCTGAGCGGGCTGGAAATCGGCAGCGATATTGGCGGGTCCATCCGCGTGCCGGCGCATTTCTGCGGCGTGTTCGGTCACAAGCCCACTTGGGGCCTGTGCAGCATGCGCGGGCATACGATGTTCGAGGC
>CAJCIS010000055.1 GCA_903970435.1 Acidobacteriota bacterium
CTTCCGCGGTCCCAAGCCCGCCGGCCGCTTCGAAAGCGGCCGCACCCGCCGCAGCTACGACGATCGCGAGGAATTCCGCGCCCGCGACCGTGACGACGTGATCGAGGAATAAGCCGCCATGTCCGACACCTCAGAGGTCAATCCAGCCGCCCGCCGCGCCGCGGTGGGTGCCCGCCGGCCCTTCTTTCGCCGCCGCAAATCCTGCCCGTTCTCCGGCCCCAATGCGCCGAAGATCGACTACAAGGACGTGCGCCTGCTCAGCCGCTTCCTCTCCGAGCGCGGCAAGATCGTGCCGAGCCGCATCACCGCCGTCTCGGCGCTGAAGCAGCGCGAGCTCGCCCAGGCGATCAAGCGCGCCCGCTTTCTCGCCCTGCTCCCCTACGTCGTGAATTGAGGGAGACAAGCCATGGCACAAGTTGAACTCATCCTGCTCCAGCGCGTCGATAAACTCGGCCAGATGGGCGACGTGGTGCACGTCAAGCCCGGCTACGCGCGAAACTTCCTGCTGCCGCAGAAGCGCGCCCTGCGCGCCAACAAGGCCAACCTCGCCAGGTTCGAGGAACAGAAAGCCCACCTCGCCGCCGAAAACATCAAGCGCCGCGAGGAAGCCGAACGCCTCGCCGAGCGCATGGCCGGCCTATCCGTGGTGATCATCCGCCAGGCGGGCGAGTCCGGCGGCCTTTACGGCTCCGTCAGCAGCCGCGACATCGCCGAGGTCGTCTCCGCCGGCGGCCTGTCCATCGGCCGCCAGCAGGTCGTTCTGGGCCACCCGATCAAGACGCTGGGCCTGTCGAAGGTCCATGTCGTGCTGCACCCGGAAGTCGTGCTGGACGTGACCGTCAATGTCGCCCGCAGCGCCGAGGAGGCCGAAAAGCAAACCCGCGGCGAAGCCGTAGGCCGCGCCGCCGCCGAGGAAGCCGAAGCCGAAATCCCGGAAGACCCGTTTGCCCCGGACGCGCAGCCGGACGTTCCGTAGGAAGGAAGGCCGGGGGCTCTGCCCCCTGGACCCCCGCTAAGGACAAGTCCTTAGAACCTTTTACTTAAGGAGGTCAGGGGATAAGGAGGGGGGCGTTCGGAACGTACGAACGGACCGTGTGCCCCCTCCTTATCCCCTGACTTTCTTAAAGAAATGGGGTCTGGGGACTTGTCCCCGTCGTGCGAAGCACGCATTCGCGTGACGGGGTCCAGGGGCAGAGCCCGTGGCCTTCCTTCCTACGGAGGCCGCGACATGTTGAAGCTACGGATCATTCCGTGTCTTGATGTCAAGGACGGGCGGGTCGTCAAGGGCATCAACTTCGTTGATTTGCGCGACGCCGGCGATCCGGTGGAGCAGGCCGCCTTGTATGACGCGGCGGGCGCTGACGAGCTCACCTTTCTGGACATTACGGCGAGCCATGAAAACCGCGACACCATCATCGAGGTGGTGAGCCGCACCGCTGAGAAGATTTTTCTGCCGCTCACGGTGGGCGGCGGCATTCGCGGCACCGAGGACATGCGGCGTCTGCTGCGCGCGGGCGCCGACAAATGCAGCATCAACTCGGCCGCCGTCGCGCGCCCGGACCTGGTCAACGAGGGTGCGCGGAAATTTGGCAGCCAGTGCATTGTCGTCGCCATCGACGCGCGCGAGTCGGCGGGCGGCGGGTGGGAGGTTTATACCCACGGCGGCCGCACGCCCACGGGGCGCGACGTGTTGGCGTGGGCGCGCGACGTGGAAGAACGGGGCGCCGGGGAAATTCTGCTCACCAGCATGGATCGCGACGGCACCGGCGCCGGATTCGACCTTAAGCTGCTGCGCGCCGTGTGCGGCGCGGTGCGCCTGCCGGTGGTGGCATCGGGCGGCGTCGGCACGCTGGCGCATTTCATCGAGGGCGCGCGCGCCGGGGCAACGGGCCTGCTGGCAGCTAGTGTTTTTCATTTTGGTACGTTTACCGTGCCGCAGGTGAAGGCGGCCATGGCGGGCGCCGGGCTGCCTGTGCGCTTGCAGCAAGGCGCCGCCTGAGGGCAGATAGCGGCGTGCCAAAGAAACCGACGAAGTCGCGAGCCAAGCCGGGCAAGCAGCCGGCGCAAGCGGTGCCCGCCTCCACCGGCGTGTCCCCGAAAGTGATCGACCGCCTGTGGGACGTGGTGCAGGAACGCCGCGCGGCCGACCCCGCCATCAGCCATTCGGCCCGCCTGCTGTCGCGCGGCACCGCCAAGGTCGCGCAGAAATTCGGCGAGGAGGCGGTGGAATGCATCATCGAGGCGGTGGCCGGCGACAGCAACGCACTGGTTTGCGAAAGCGCTGATGTGCTTTACCACCTTCTGGTTCTGTGGGTTTCCGCCGGGGTGCATCCGTCGGAAGTGTGGGCTGAACTGGAGCGCCGCGAGGGCGTGTCGGGCATTGCCGAAAAAGCCACCCGCCGCGCGCTGGCGGGCGTGGTCACAACGCGCAAAATCCCCTAAACAAAATAAAGGATTAGGAGCATTTTCAGCCGGACTGGAATCGCCCGATGGAGACGCCCGACTTGAGGCTGATACAAAGGCTCGGCAGACAACAACCTAGAGCGGCCCGGCGGGTATCCGACGATTTTCCAGTCAGGCTGAGGCCGCTCTAGAAAGCAGTTCTTTTCTTCAGAAATGAACATTGAAAACTGGAACCTGGACATGCCCGTCGCCGGCCTTGGCCCCTACGACCCGCAGAATATATTCGCGCGCATTCTGCGCGGGGAATTGCCCTGCAACCGCATTTATGAGGACGACTACGCGCTGGCGTTCCACGACATCCACCCGCGCGCGCCGGTGCACGTCCTGATTATTCCGAAATTGCCCTATGTCTCGCTCGCTGATTTCACCGCACAGGCGAGCCCGGAACAAATCGGCGGATTCTTCAAGGCCGTGGGCGCCGTCGCGAAACAATTGAACCTCGAAGCGCCCGGCTACCGGATTCTCGCCAATATGGGCGCCCACGGCCACCAGGAAGTGCCGCACTTCCACGTGCACCTGTTCGGCGGCCGTCCGCTTGGGCCGATGCTGGTCGAATTCTGATACGCCGGCGACGCGGGGTTGGCGGCAAAGCGGTTCTTTTCTTCAGAAAAGAACAGTCTTC
>CAJCIS010000056.1 GCA_903970435.1 Acidobacteriota bacterium
CCCCGGCATGTGGGCGGCGCGCGGGGGTATGGATGGGTTTTTTGCTGCCAGAATGAAGAAGGAAGCCGTTCTTTTTTGAAAAAAAGAACCAAAAAACTTTTACTTATAAGAAAAAAGTTTTTTGGTTCTTTTTTTCAAAAAAGAACTGCTTCCTTCACTTCTTGTGCCAACGCCAACGTACACCCTAAGAAACGCCAATGCCCAAACTCCCAACCGTCATCGCCCCCAGCCTGCTCGCCGCCGACTTCGCTCGCCTTGCCGAGGAAGTCGCCGCCGTCGAAGCCGCCGGCGCCGACTGGCTGCACCTCGACATCATGGACGGCCATTTCGTGCCCAACATCAGCTTCGGACCGGCCGTCCTGAAGGCGCTCCGCCGCCACACCAGATTGCCGTTCGATGTGCACCTGATGATCGCCCCGGTGGACTACCTGCTCGGCGCTTTTGCCGACGCCGGGGCCGACCACATCATGGTCCACCCCGAGGCCGGCCCCCACCCGCACCGCACCCTGCAAGCCATCCAGGCGCTCGGCTGCAAGACGGGGCTGGTGCTGAACCCGGGCACCCCGGTGGCCATGGTCGAACCGATGCTCGACATGCTGGACATCATCCTGGTGATGAGCGTGAACCCCGGCTTCGGCGGCCAGAAATTCATCGCCAGCCAACTGGACAAGATCGCCGCCGTGCGATCGCTGATCGATTCCGGCAACCGCGACATCCGGCTCGAAGTGGACGGCGGGGTGGACCCCGCCACGGCGCCGCGCTGCATCGCGGCCGGCGCCGACACCCTGGTCGCCGGCACCGCGGTGTTCGGCGCACCGGACTACAAGGCGGCCATTGCGGCCATCCGGCACGGCCCGGCGTGACGTTTCGCCTGGTACGGGACCTGCGCCGGCACCTGGCCCGTTTGCCCAGCCTGAACCTGAACCTGCCGGACTCGCCCGCCGTCTCGGTGCGCGACCCCTGGCCGGGCGACGCCACCCGCGGCGCGCGCCTGCTGAAAGGCGAGCTGACCATCGACGGCGCGGTGCGCCCGCTCAAGCCGGGCGGCTGGACGGATACGGCCAGCAGCGTCGCGCTGCGGGCCCACGCGCACGGCTTCACCTGGCTGCGCGACCTGCGCGAAATCGGCACCGACGCCGCCCGCATGCGCGCCCGCGCCCTGGTCGCCGACTGGATCGAAGGGGGCCGCGAGCCGATCGCCCACCGGCCGGACGTGGCCGGCGCCCGGATCACCGCGTGGCTCAGTCATTTCGACTTCTTCGCCGCCTCGGCGGACGATTCGTTCCGCGCCCGCATGCTGCGCTGGCTGGTGGCCGATGCGCGCCAGCTCGCCGCGGTGTTGCCCGCCGAGGAAATGGACGGCCGCGCCCTGACCGCGCTCAAGGGCCTGATTGCCGCCTCCATCAGCTTCCCCGACCATGTCGGCTTTCTGGCCCGTGCGCTGCGCTTCCTGCCGCAGGAACTGGCGCGCCAGGTGCTGCCCGACGGCGGCCATGTCGAGCGCAGTGCCGCGGCCCAGTTGGAGGCGCTGCGCAACCTGATCGAAATCCGCGCCCAGCTGCAGCTGGCCGGCGCGCCGGTGCCCGACGCGCTCGGCGCCGCCATCGAGAGCTTTGCCGCGACCCTGCGCATGATGCGCCACGGCGACGGCGCATTGGCCCTGTTCAACGGCACGCGCGACGTCCCGGCGCCGCTGCTGGACCTGGTGCTGACCCAGTCGCTGCACCAGGCCGGCCGCTTTGTCCGCAGCGGCCCCGCATCGCTGCCCGACACCGGGTTCTACCGCCTGCAGGCCGGTGCCACCGTGTTGATCGTGGACGCCGGTGCGCCGCCTCCGCCGGGCTTCGACCGGCTGTCGCACGCCGGCACGCTCGGCTTCGAACTCTCCGTCAACCGCACCCGCATGATCGTCAATTGCGGGCCCGCACCGGTCAGTGGCGGCGCCTGGGCCGACGCCGCCCGCACCACGGCGGCGCACTCCACCCTGGTGATTGCCGATACCAGCTCGTCCGAGCTGCTCCCGGTGGGCCTCGGCCGCCGGCCGGAACGGGTGACCGCCGAACGCCAGGAAGCCAACGGCGCGCACTGGCTGGAGGCAAGCCACGACGGCTGGAAAAAACCGTTCGGCGCCATCCACCGCCGGCGCCTCTATCTCGCCGAAAGCGGCGAGGACATCCGCGGCGAGGACGTGGTGGAGGCGGCGACCGGGCAGGGCTTTGCCGTGCGCTTCCATCTGCACCCGGCCGTATCGGCCAACTTGCAGCAGGACGGCGAAGGCGTGCTGCTGCGCCTGCCGGCCAACGGGGGGGGGTGGCGGCTGCGGGCGGAGGGGGGGAAGCTCTCTTTGGAGGAAAGTATATTTCTCGGCGGCCCGGAGCCGCGGCGGACCGAGCAGGTGGTGCTGTCGGGGTTTGCGGATGGGGTTCAGCTGGTTAAGTGGGCGATTACGAAAGTGGGGTAGATAAAAAGAAGCAGTTCTTTTTTGAAAAAAAGAACCAAAAAACTTTTTTCCGTTAGCCGGGGTGCAGCTTGGTCATTGCATGTGCATCGGCTTGGCGTTCGGGCCGACGTCCGGGGTGCCGTCGGACCATTTGGCGACCGGGATGAAAAAGGTGGTGACGGGCTCGACAGGGTCGCTGCTGGCGAGCAACGGCGCGCCGTCGCGATTGGCGCCCCAGGAGTTTGGGCCACCCGCCCGCGTCGGCTGAAAAAACATCAGATGCGGATGCCAGGGCCCCGCGGCCGCATCACCCAGGTAGCCGCCTTTCGACAGCATGAATGCCATCGATCCGGTCTCCGGCAGCGTGTAGCGGCCGGCGGCGACGGCGGCCCGAACGCGGCGTTCGATCTCGGCCCTGGTGGCGCCTTCCAGCACCCACCGGGTTCGTTCCAGATAGGCCGGCAGCACGGAACGTGCCGATGCCGCATTGAAGCAGATCGGACCGCGCAACCTGGGATTCCAGAACTCGTCCGCTTTCACGCCGTTGGCCCAGGATCGCTGCACCATGCAGACGAATCCGTTGGCGCCGTGGGCGGCGGAAATGTAGCCATGTTCCCCGAGCGTCATGATTTCGGCGTCCCGCGCGATCGAGGCCGGTGCGGCGCTGCGCGCCAGAGCTTCCTCCTCGGCCTGGCTGGACATCGTATAATGCGCCAACGGCGCCATGATGGGATAGGCCGCGCGGGCGGCGCCTTGGGCGGTAGCCGGGATGGGGGCACCCAGCGCCGCCAGCACTGCCAAGACCGTGATCCTGCTGGGCATGGCTTGTCCTTTCTCTCTAGCCTGGCGCCGGGCCGAGCTGCGCCACCAGCTTGTCCAGCGCACCTTCCCAGCCGGCCTTGTGACTGGCCTGGGACATCTCGTTGCGCAGCCGGCTTTGGATGAAGGTGAGTTCCGAGCCGCCGTCGATGGCGCGCAATTTGAATTCGATGAATGACGTGCGGCCATCCTCCTCCGGCTCGCCGCCGAACGAATACGCCCATGTCATCATCAGCCTTGTGGGCGGTGACACGTCGAGAAATTCGCCGTGCGCTTCGTGCTCGCCGCCATCGAGGGTGCGGAAACGAACCCGGTAGCCGCCGCCGATGCGCGCATCGACGTGCGCCGAAACGACCGGCAGGTCGTGCGGGCCCCACCAGGCAGCGACCCCCGCTTCGGTGCTGAGCGCCTCGAAGACGATCGACGGCCGGGCAGCGATGCGGCGGATCAGGGTGAGGCTGGTCATTTGCTTCCCGTCGCGGCTTCTCCGGCGCGCGCTTCCTGCTCCATGGCTTCGGCATGCGCGGTCAGCCGGTCCAGGGAAGGCGCCCAGAACCGCTCGTAGCGGGCCAGCCAGAGGTTGGCGGCGCGCAGCGCGTCGGGCGCGAGGCGGATCGTCACCGTGCGGCCCTGCTTGGCGCGGGTCACCAGCCCGGCATCCCCCAGCACCTGCAGATGCTTCATCACCGCCGGCAGCTTGACCGCAAACGGCGCCGCAAGCTCGGTAATGGCCAGGCCGTCATGCTGCTCCAGCCGCGCAAGGATGGCCCGGCGGGTGGGATCGCCGAGGGCGCCGAAGATGCGGTCCAGACCGCCTTGGTCATAGTTCACCATTTGGTGTACTATTACGGCGGGGTGGGGGTGTGTCAAGCGGGGTCAGGGCGGAAGGAAGCGGTTCTTTTTTGAAAAAAAGAACCAAAAAACTTTTGCTCTGTACGACTTGCACCATGCAGAAGGTTTTTTCTCCCGATATTGCGAAAGGTTGTTCGCGCGTGAAATCGCCGCTTGCCGTCGTGACCATGGTCTATAACGAGCCGGATTTCCTGCCGGTCTGGGCCGCGCATTACCGCGCCGCCGTCGGGCCGGCGCATTGTTACGTCATCGATCATGGGTCGGACGACGGCTCGGTGGAGGCCTCGGGCCCGTTCAATGTGGCCAGGCTGGAGCGGTCGCCGCTGGACGAGGTGTGGCGCGCCGATCTCGTCTCGGGCGTGTGCGCCGATCTGCTCGATCGGTATGAGGCTGTCGCCTACACCGATGTCGATGAATTGCTGGTCGCCGACCGGCGCCGTTTCAACAGCCTGGTGGCTCTGAGCGCCGCCGCCGAGGCCGATGTATTGACCGCTTTCGGAACGAACATGCTGCAGGTTGACGGGGAAGCAGCCATCGACTTCGCGCGGCCCATCACAACCCAGCGGCGCTGGACACGGCCATTTTCCAGCCTTTGCAAACCCGCCTTGACAAGGCGCCCGGTGACCTGGTCGGCGGGCTTTCACCTGGCCGATGCACCGCACCGGTTTGGCGGGCTCTATCTGTTTCACATCGCGTATGTGGATCACGCCATTACCGCGCGGCGGCAGGCCAAGCGGCAGAAGGTGCCGCGGTCGCCCGGCCACGGCGCCCATCACGATACCGCACCGGACGACATGGTGCGGCTGATGCAGGCGTGCGCGGCCCTGCCGCGCGACCCGGCGTCGATGCTCGGCGACGCGGCCGAGACGCGCTTCATTGCGGAATTGCTACGCGACGGGCGTGAGGCGCACGGCGGCCGGCTTGTGGCGGAGGATCGCGAACCGCCGGTGCTGTGGATCATGCCGGGATGGCTCAATGGGGCTTTTTAGGGTGTGAGAGGCGGCGAGGTTGCGCGCGGATCGGGGGCGCGGGTTGCGGGGTCGTCGTCGTCTTGGGTGTCTTGCGCGATGCCGAGAAATTCGTCGGGGAGGCGGGCCAGATCGACTTCGATTTCGAGATCTTCGCAGATGCGGAAGAAGATGTTGGAGAGGGTTTCGGCGCGGTCGGGGTCGGCCGCGAGGTCGTGGTCGATGCGGGCGGTGGTTTCCCGGATCAATTCGGTGCGGTCGGCGGCTTCGTCCGCGGGGCAGGGGGCGATGGCGTTCAATTGTTTTGAGCCTTGTGGGGCTTACGAAAGTTGGCGGATGGCGCTGCGCTGATCCGCCCTACCCGGCACGGCTGTCAGGAGCGGGGGGCGGTGGCTGGTGGGGATGCCGGCGGAAAAGATCCAGTTGCCGGGTTTTTCGCCCTCGCCCGGATGGGTCCAGGCGTTGGGTTCCCCGGCGGGCTCGGGTTGGGGCACAGGTTGTTGCGGTTGCATTATTTGCGGTAGGGGTTTGGGCGCGTGGAGCGGCGGTGGGGCCAGGCGGGCCTCGATGGCGGGGGCGTCCAGGAAGGGCGCGTCTAACAAAAGGAGGGTTTCCTCGGGGATCTCGCCGCCTAACAATGCGCCGAGGCCCTGGCGCATCATGTCGATGCTGATGCGTTCGTCGTCGGGCAGCGTGTGGCGGTCGCGGACAAGGATGAGGTGGGCCTCCGTCAGGCCGCCGAGCGGGGTGCGTGTGTAGGCGAGATAAGTGGCGCGGCGCTTTTGGTGGCGCTCGGGGTCGGTGGGCTCGTAAGTGCCCAGGGCGGCGGCGAG
>CAJCIS010000057.1 GCA_903970435.1 Acidobacteriota bacterium
CCGCCGCGAGCTCGAAATCACCCGCGCCCAGGTCGACCGTGTGGCGCAGGAGGTGTTCAAGGCCGAAGGCACCACCTTGGAATACACCGTCGGCACCATGATCGAGCTGCCGCGCGCCGCGCTGACGGCCGACAAGATCGCGGAAGTCGCCGATTTCTTCAGCTTCGGCACCAACGATCTCACGCAAACCACATTTGGCCTGTCGCGCGACGACGCGGGCAAATTCCTGCCGCATTATGTGGAGGCGGGCATTCTGCCGAAGGATCCGTTCGTGTCGCTCGATACGGAGGGCGTCGGCGCATTGGTGCGCATCGCCGTGGAACGTGGCCGCCAGACCAAGCCGGATTTGAAACTCGGCATTTGCGGCGAACATGGCGGCGATCCCGCGAGCATCAGTTTCTGCGAGCAGGTTGGGCTGGATTATGTGAGCTGCTCGCCGTATCGCGTGCCTGTGGCGCGGCTGGCGGCGGCGCAGGCGACGTTGGGGGTGGGGGTGGATCGGACGGCGTAAGGGAGAAGGAAGGAAGGAAGCAGTTCTTTTCTGAAGAAAAGAACCAAAAGACTTTTGCTTTTTACGCCTCCACGACCGGTTCGGGATCTGAATGAGCAAAAGTTTTTTGGTTCTTTTTTTCAAAAAAGAACTGCTTCCTTCCTTCTCCGTAGAAACTCATGGCATCAACATCTTGCTGAGGTACGTCATCTCCAGCGCCTTCTCCACGGCAATCTCCCGCGCGTTCACCCCGGCCCCATGCCCGCCCTCGATCGCCTCGTAATACAGGTAAGGCAGCCCCATCGCCGCCATTTTCGCCGCGAACTTGCGCGCGTGCTGCGGCCCCACCCGGTCATCCTTCGTCGTGGTATAAATGAACGGCTCGGGATATTTCACGCCCGCACGCAAGTTGGCATACGGCGAAATCCTGGCCAGAAATGCCGCCTCGTCAGCCACCGCAACGCTGCCATACTCGCCAACCCATGAGGCGCCAGCGGCGATCTTCTCGAACCGCAGCATGTCCAGCAACGGCACCTCGATCACCACCGCGTGCCACAAATCGGGGTGCTGGGTGAATTCAACCCCCATCAGCAACCCCCCGTTCGACCCGCCCTGAATGCCCAGCCGCCGCGACGATGTAATGCCGCGCGCCATGATATCCTTCGCCACCGCCGCGAAATCATCATACGCAATCTGGCGTTTTGTCTTCAACGCCGCCTCGTGCCAGGCCGGTCCGAATTCGCCACCGCCGCGAATGTTGGCGAGTACGTACACCCCGCCATTCTCCAGCCACAGCCTGCCGACCACCGGGGAATAGGCCGGCAATTCGCTCACCTGAAATCCGCCGTAGGCATACAGCAACGTTGGGTTATTGCCGTCGTTCTTCATGTCCTTCGGGTGCACCACGAAATAAGGTATCCTGGTGCCGTCCGTGGATGTCGCCTCAAACTGCTCCACCACGTCACGCGACGCATCGAACCGCGCCGGCGATTGCTTTATCTGATCGGCCGGCGCCCCCGGCGCCGCCAGATCGTCGAGCCAAACGCTGCTCGGCGTCAGAAATCCGGTAACGCTGAGAATAACCTGTTCGCTGCGCAACTCGGTGGAAACAACACCTACCGAAACGTCGTCCGGCAGCGCCAGCCGCGTGCCGTGCCATCCGTTCCGATCTCGCGTAAATGAAACGATCCGTCCCCGCACATTGTCGTACACCGCGGCGACGATCTTGCTGCGCGTAACCGCCGCTTCGTCCAGCGACTGGCGTGGTCCCGGCACGAACACCGGCTCAGGCGCCAGCGCCGGCTTATCCGGATCCACCGCCACCAGGCTGCCGGCCGGGATGGCGGGTCCGGTGCGCGGCGCCCAGCCCTGGTCCAGCTTCACCGCCAGCCGCCCCTCAACCAGCCCAGCCAGTTCCGCTTTCTCCGGCAGTTCGAGCCGCTGCGTACCCGCCCGCGTCACGCGAAACCAGGCCGAGCGGAAGAAATCCAGGCCCTCCTGAACAATCATTTCGTGGTGGCCCTCCCCATCGGTCAGCGCTGTTACCGCGACCGAAACATCCCCCTTGGTGCCGCGGAAAACCTCCTGCGCATCGCTCAGTTTTTCACCGCGATGCAGCCGTTTGACAATGAACGGATAGCCGCTCGCGGTCAGCGATCCCGGGCCCCAGTCGGTCGCCACCAGCAACGTATTCTCATCCTCCCAATCGGCCACCGACTTCGCCCGCGGCAGCACGAAGCCGCCGGGGCGGAAGGCGCGGTGCCGCACATCGAATTCGCGCTGCACCTCGGCATCCTCGCCGCCGTCGGAAAGCGAAACGAGGCAGAGCGCCTCCGCCGGCTCCGCACAGTTTTCTCCCTTGAAAACCCAGTTGGCGTGCTCCGCCTTCGCCAACGCATCGACATCCAGCACAACCGACCAATGCGGCGCCGATGTCCGATAATCCGGCAAATCGGTACGGCGCCAGATGCCGCGCACATGATCCGCATCCTGCCAGAAATTGAAAATGCCGCCATTGAGCTGCGCAGGCAGCGGCACCCGGTCACGCGCCTGCGTCAGCGCCAGCGCCTGGTCGAAGAACGGTTTGTATCGCGCATCGGCCTGCAGCACACCCAGCGAATTCCTGTCCTGCTGCTTCACCCAGGCCATGGCCTGGGTGCCGCTCACATCCTCCAGCCACAGGAATGGGTCGGGGGCGGCGTTTGCCAAATTTGGCGTCAGGGCCAATACATAAAACAATATATTCAGGCGCATGGTTTTCTTCATCGAGGCGCAAGAGAAAAGGAAGCGTTCTTTTTTGAAAAAAAGAACCAAAAAACTTTTGCTCATTGGCCGAGGCGTTGCAGGATCGCGGGGACGTGCACCTGGTCGCCTTTGTAATTGCCGGTCAGCGCATACATCACTAGATTTACACCGAAACGATAGGCCAGCAGACGTTGTCTGGGGCCGCCGGGGATCGTGGCGAATAACGGCCTTCCGTCGTCGTCGGTGGCCCAGGCGGCGGCCCAGTCGTTGGCGCCGATAATCACCGGGCTTACACTGTCGTTGCTGCGGTCCTGGTCCTGCTGCACCCACACCGTCGCGCCCTCGTAACGGCCGGGAAACTCGCTCAGCAGATAGAAGGCATGCGCCAGAACATGGGTGTTGGTGAGCGGCGCCAGCGTCGGCACATCCAGGCCCTGCGAGGCGCGCTTCAACGCCGCGTCCGTCCCCGGCGCGAAAGCGCCGTCGGCCCCGCCGCCACGCGTATCGATCAGAACCACGCCGCCATGCCGCATATAATCGTTCAGCGCCGACGTAAAAGCGGGCGCGGCGGTCACCCCGGCCGTAATCGGCCAGTACAGCAAGGGATAAAAACTCAAATCGTCATGGCCCGGCACCACCGGCGCGGGCGACGCCAGCACCGCCGCCGTATGGTCGTTGACATAGTCCGACAGGCCGGAAAGCCCCGACTTCGAAACACTGTCCACCGTCGGATCGCCGGTGACGATATAGGCCAGATGCGTCGCCAGCGCGGGACTTTCATGCACCGCGTCGGACCCGCCCTGCGCGGGCGACTGCGCGGGCGACTGGGCGTGCGCCACCGGAATGAAACCCGCCAGCAAAATTGCGGCCACGGCCGGCCGCAGCAGGCCACGCAGGCGCAACGTCAACAGCAGGTCGGTGCACAGCAGCAACAGCGCCAGCGCCAGGCAAGCGGGGCCGAGCGGCACGATCACCGAGGCGCCGTTGAGCGCCTGCAACGTAGCACCTGGGATGGCAGCCGCCGGGGCCAATTTCATGTGATCGCCAAGGTTGAAGGCGTGGCGATCCTGTGCAAGCCCATAAAACCCCGGCGGATGGGCCGGGCTGGGCACCGCCCCGGCCAGGTCGGAAGCCGTCAGCGCCCGGGCGCCGGGCGGCGGCGGCCCCAGCACGCCAAATCCGTCCAGGCTCTGCGCCGGCGGCAACGGGCGCCCATCGGCCGCCACCGCCACACCCGCCGCGCGCTGCACAATCCGCCGCAACATATCCACGAACAGGCCGGACAGCGGCAGGTTCGACCAGTCCGCGTTCGCGGTCACATGGAACAGCACGATTTCGCCGGCGCCATGCGCCGCCGCCGTCACCAGCGGGGTGCCATCGCGCAGCCTGGCCCAGGTCTGCGCCGTCTGCACGCCGCCGGGTTCGGCCAGCACCTGGCGGCTCACGGTCACCTCGTCGCTCACCGGCAGGCCGGCGAACGGCCCGGGCGGAAACGGCGCCAGAAGCTGCGGCTGGCTCCAACTCAGCGCGCCGCCAAGCTGCCGGTCGCCCTCCAGCAGCTTCTCCGGCAGCAAATCCTGCGCCTCCGCCCCCATGTCGGGACCGGCAAAACGCACAAGGTAACCGCCCTGGCGCACCCACGCATCCACGCGGTCGCCATCCTCGCCGGACAGCGTCCGGTCGGGCGCAACCAGAACGGACAACGGCCGCCCCAGCAAGGCCGCAACGTCGCCGTGGCGGATTTCGGCATACGGAGACAAAGCGCGCTCGACGTAGAAGTCAGCCCCGAGAAGGGGCGTCTCCGCGCCGGACGCCGTCAGCACGCCCACCGGCCGCCGCCGGGCCGCCTCGTCCAGCAGGAACACGCTGCCCGCGCCGGGCGCCTTGGCGATGCGCAGCGACGCCAGCTGATTGCGCAGCTCGGACGGCAGGCTCATCGGCGCGTCAGCCTGTGCCGCGCCCGCGCCCAGCCGGACCGGCGCGCTGGCCAGCGCATGCCCGTCACCGGTCTCGCCCATGATTTGCTCGGTGCGTGCCGTGGGGGACCGCGTCGCCGCGACATGGGCCGTCAGCCCGGCCGGGCTCGATGTGACCGACAGGATCCGCGCCGGCAAGGTGCCCCGCAACTCGGTCACTGGGCCGCGTGCCCGCAGCGCCGCCCCGAACGCGGCGTCGTCGGCACCCCCCACGCCATCGGCAATGTAGGCGGTCGGGCCGGACGGCAGCAGCCGGATCGCCGCCGCGGCCGCGCTTCGGTCGGTGCCCCAGGGCAGCGGCGCGAGGGCCGCCACGCGGGGACGCAGCAAGGCGGCCGGCTGCGGCGCCGAGGCCCGCAACGGAAGCATCGCGGCGCCGGTGGTCAGCAGCGACACGTCCCGCCCCTGGCGCGACGCCTGGTCCAGCAGCCCGTTGGCGGCGGCCAGCCGTGCCGGCCAATCCGGCCCGGCCGCAAACCCGGTGTCGATGAGCAGCAGCAGCGGGCCGCTCCCCGGCAACGCGCCACCGCCGCCGCCGAGCGTAGGGCCGGCCAGTCCCACAATGATCAACGAAGCCGCGGCCAGGCGCAGGGCGAGCAGCCACCACGGGGTCCGGGCCGGCGTCTCCTCCCGCGGGCGGAGCGCCGCCAGCAGGCGCAGCGCCGGAAACCGCTGCAGCCTGGGCGCCGGCGGGGTCGCCCGCAGCAGCCACCACAGCACCGGCAACAGCAGCAATGCCAAAAGCAAGGCGGGCGTCGCGAACATCATCGCCGGCGTGCGCCCGCGTCCAGCGCCATGAACAAGGCCAGCAGCGCGGTTTCCGGCGCATGGTCGGTGCGATGCAACGACACCGAAAAGCCCGCGCCCGCGCACAGGGACCGCAGGCCGGCCAATTGTGCGTCGAGCGCGTTCGCGTATTCGGCACGTATGCCCGACACGCGCGGGATCAACGCCTCACCCTCCTGCTCCAAACCGATGAACCGCACGCGGCCTTCATACGGCAGCGATAGTTCCGCCGGGTCCAGCACCTGCACCAGGTGAAGCCGCACCGGCAAGGCGCCGAAGGCTTCCAGGCACGCGCTGATGTCGGCCAGCGGCGCCAGGAAATCGCCGAACAGCACCACCTGGCTGTGCGCCGGCACCCGGCGCGGCTCCGGCAGCCCCTCCGACGACACCGGCAGCGCGGCCGCAAGCGACCCCAGGCCGCCGCGCCCGGAAAACACCCGCGGCAGCCCGACCGCCCGCACCTGCTCGCCGGCGCGGAACAGCAGCGCCGCCAGCGCCAATGCCAGCAACTCCGCACGCTCCCGTTTCTCGGGCAGCGCCTTGCCCGACCGCCATTGCATGCTGGGGCTGGCGTCGCGCCACAGGCACACCGTCTGCGCGGCTTCCCACTCCATATCGCGCACGTAGAGCCGGTCAGACCGCGCCGAGCGGCGCCAGTCGATGCGGCTCTGCGCGTCCCCCTCCACAAAAGGGCGATACTGCCAGAAGGTGTCCCCAACGCCCACGCGCCGGCGCCCATGCACGCCCTGCGCCACCGTTGCGGCAACACGATCGGCGGCCACCAGGAGCGCCGGCAGCCTGGCGCCCGCGGCCTCAGCCTGGGCAATGAGCCTCGCTGCTGGCATCAGCAAAGTGCAAAAGTTTTTTGGTTCTTTTTTTCAAAAAAGAAGCAAAAAACTTTTGTCCTTTAAACAAGTTGGCCCACCAGCCGGTCGATCAATTCCGGCAGTACGACGCCCTCGGCACGGGCGGAGAAGTTCAGGGCCATGCGGTGGCGGAGGACGGGCTGTGCCAGCGCGATCACGTCGTCCAGGCTGGGGGAGAGGCGGCCGTCCAGCAGGGCGCGGGCGCGGCTGGCGAGCATCAACGCTTGCGCGGCTCTCGGGCCGGGACCCCACGCGACATGCCGGCGCACGATCTCGTCGGTGGCGGTTTCCGGCCTGGCGCCGCGCACGAGCGAAAGTATGGAATCGACCAGCTTTTCGCCGACCGGCACGGCACGCACCAGGGCCTGCGCCCGCATCAGGCCCGCCGCGTCCATCACCGCGCTGGGCTCGGCGGCCTGGGTGCCGGTGGTGGCCAGCAGCATGGCGCGTTCCGCGGCGGCGTCCGGGTAGGCAATCTCGATGCTGAGGAAGAAGCGATCGAGCTGCGCTTCCGGCAGCGGATAGGTGCCTTCCTGCTCCAGCGGGTTCTGCGTGGCCAGCACGTGGAACGGCGCCGGCAGCGCATGCTCCACACCGCTCACCGCCACGCGTTTCTCCTGCATGGCCTGCAACAACGCCGACTGGGTGCGCGGGCTGGCGCGGTTGATTTCGTCGGCCATCAGCAACTGGCAGAACACCGGGCCGGGCACGAAGCGGAAGCTGCGGTGGCCGCCGGTGTCGTCCAGCACCTCGCTGCCGGTAATGTCGGCCGGCATCAGGTCCGGGGTAAACTGAATACGCCTGCGGTCCAGGCCCAGCACGCGGCCGAGCGTATCCACCAGCAGCGTCTTGCCCAGGCCCGGAACGCCAATGAGCAGCGCGTGGCCGCCGGAGAGCAGCGCGACCAGCGACTGCTCCACCACCTCCTGCTGGCCGAAGATGATGCGGCCGATTTCGCGGCGGGCCGCGACCGCGGAGGCAGCCAATTTCTCGGCATCCGCAATGACACTATCGAGCAAGCCAGACCCTTTCCGGTAACCGCGTGAGGCTCACATGAGACCTTGGCGAGACATAACCGCAACTTCGCATTTTCCACGCTTAAAAACAGGCCATCCAGGCTTTTACCGGCCAACCCCCGCTCCCTATATGGGCGAGCGGGTTGAGTTCGCCGCACGCAAGGGAGGTTTGGGCTTGAGCGAGGTGGTGTACGCCAGTGCGGGCGCGCCGGGCCACGGAGTCGCCGGCCATGGAGTCGCCGGCCATGGAGTCGCCGGCTCCGGCGAGCGCGCGTCGCCCGCGCCCACGCTGTCCGCCTGCAAGCCGCCCGCTTTCGATCAACCCGTCCCCACGCCGGCTTGCGAAACCGGCCGCCCCCGCCGCGCGCCCGCCGAGCACGGCGACCTGCCCTTCCTCATCAAGCGCGACGGCACATGGCTCTATCGCGGCAGCCCGATCGAGCGAAAGGAGCTCGTCTGCCTGTTCAGCAGCGTGCTGCGGCGCGACCAGGCCGGCGATTACTGGCTGGAAACCCCGGCCGAGCGCGGCCGCATCCAGGTCGAGGATTCGCCCTGGGTCGCGGTGGAGCTGGAATGGACCCGCTGCGCCTCCGGCAACCACCAATGCCTCACTTTCCGCACCAATGTGGACCAGGTGATCACCGCCGGCCCCGACCACCCGATCCGCGTGGCGCACAACGCGCTCACCTGCGAGCCGATACCCTATCTCCTGGTACGCCCCGGCAATGGCGGCCCGCCGCTGGAAGCGCGCATCAGCCGCCCGGTTTACTATGAGCTCGTCGCCCTGGCCGTGCCCGGTTGTTGCGCCGGCAGCAAGAAGCTCGGCGTGTGGAGCTGCGGCGTCTTCTTCCCGCTGGGCGATCTGCCGCCCTGCGCCAGCTGACGGCGTTTTTTCCGCGCCCGCACGACCAACCGCATGACGTACTGAGCGCGGACTGGCTGCGCGCGTGTCTGGCGGGCCCCGACCCCACACAAGAAGATCCCGCGTTGGCGTGGGCGGATGACGCGGCGCTGGCCGCGGGCGCGCCGATCGCGGAGGCAGCGGTTCTGGTGGCGCTCGTAACCGGCGAATTGCCTGGTGTTCTCTTGACCAAGCGCACGGCGTTCTTGCGCCGGCACGCCGGCCAGGTCAGCTTTCCCGGGGGCCGCATCGACCCGGATGACGCGAGCCCGGAAGCAGCCGCCCTGCGCGAAGCGCACGAGGAAATCGGCCTCGACCCGGCCCAGGTGACGCTTGTCGGCCGGCTGACGCCGTATGTCACCGGCACCGGCTACCGCGTGACCCCCGTGGTAGGGCTGCTGCCCCGCGGTTTTGCGCTCACGCCGTCTCCCTTCGAGGTCGAGGCGGTGTTCGAACTGCCGATGACGACGCTGCTCGACCCGTCGGCGCCGCAGCGCCGCAGCACCGAATATCTCGGCCGCACGCGTCACTACTGGGTGTGGCCAAACCCCCACCACGAAATCTGGGGCGCCACCGCCGCAATCCTGGTGCACTTGGCGCAGAGGCTACGCGCAGGCGGCGCATGAACAGCGATGTGAGTTGCGAATTTATGCCGATGCCGGCTTGGCGCTGCAAATCCATCCAAATTCACAATCGTGTTCCCAATGCGGCCTCATTTCACCGCAAAGACGCGGTGAATGACGCCGCCGTTGCCGGTTCGGGATTTGGTGACCGACACGATGTTGTTCAGCCAGGCATAGCGCGGATCGGACGTTTCGAACTCGGGTGCGGCGCGGAAATAGTAGCGGCTCGCCCCTGCCGGATCGTCTGCCTTCGATTGGTCGGCGGCATAGGCCAGGTCTTCCGGTGCCGCATGGAAGCGACCGTGCCAGCTCAGATAAAGAAGCGCCCCATCATCGGTCTTGAGGCAAAAGCGCACGTCAAGATGAAAGCCGCCATCGGGGCGCCTCCGAACCCAATCGGCGCCGGAATCGGGCACAACGTCGCCGTTCAGCACCGGGCCCTCGAAGCGACCGCCCTTGACCAGATAGATTGTGCGATGCCCCTCCGGACCGGGGCCGACGTCGATCGTTATGGGATCAAGCGTGACGCGGGCCTCAAACAGAAACTCGGTTTCGACTTCTGACATGGCATCGTCCCCTTGAGCGCCGGTATATATGCGTGACGCATACATAAGCTGTCAATCGCCATTTGCGGATTTTATGCAAGGCGCATATATTTTGCCCGTCTTGGACCGTACCACAAACCTGCTTGGCGCCCTGGCTCTCGCGATGACCGACCGGATCGACTCCGGGATGCGGGACGCGCTCAATCGGTCCGGCGAGACTGCGCCATCGATCGTCGTTCTTGGATACGCGCCGGGTTTGTCGGTTGAAGTGCTCCGACAGGTACTTGGGCTTTCGCATCCCGGCACGGTGCGGCTGATCGACCGGCTGGAACAGGATGGGCTTGCTGAGCGGCGCAGGGGTGTCGATGGCCGCGCTGTCGCGCTGCATCTGACGCCAAGGGGCCAAAAGTTGCGCGAGCGCCTGATGGATCGTCGTCTCGGTGCACTGGAAGCAGCTTTGCGCGGATTGACCGCCGATGAGCGGCTCGTCCTTGGACGGTTGCTCGCCAAGGTACTGACAAATCTGCCGGAAACCGAAATGGAAAAGCACCGCATTTGCCGCCTGTGCGCCGTGCGGCTGTGCAGCGACTGTCCTATTCCGGGGCACGCGATATGACCAGTTATGAAGGCTAGGCTTGCTTCGCGTAGACAGCGATGCTTACGGCGACGTGTATTGGAATACGGTGCCGTATCCATTTTTGCCGCCGGACTGGGTCGTACCGTAGATGGTGCCGCCGATGGTCGCCAGTTCGGTGATGGGGGAATAGCCGTCGTGCCCGTGCCCGAACGAGTGCTCAACACGCTGGCGAACGCTCTCCGTCACGCGAAATAAAGTTCTGCAACCCTGACCTTCGGTACATGCGCCGCTGCCGGTGCCGCCGGCAACGGTCATGCCGTAAAACCCACCGCCGAAATGGAGCAGGGATGTCGTAGGGGTCATGCCGTTCTGCCCACCCTGGAAACTATAAAGCATGGTTTCCAGGCCGGTCGTCGTCATTTCGAATGCTGTGCCGGCGTCGGCCGATCCGCCGTAAGCGGTGGTGCCATATAGCATAGTAGCCCGGGTGAAGCCCGGGTTGCACCCCGGCTACGACGCTGTCTCCGCATAGCCGGTGTAAACCTTGGCCATGCGGGCCGCGCCCGGGCCGTGGATCGTCCCCGCATGGCGAAGGGCCACGCGGGCTACTTGCTGCTTCAAACCGGAAAGGCTGGCCAAGCGTTCGCCACCAATCTCGGCCGATGCGCCAGTCACGTTGAAGGGCCGGTTTGCGCCAATGGTGGTCATTTGGCCACGAACCGCATCACCCGGAAGCGGACGTTGCCCTGGCTAACCAAATGACTGACCGAGATGGGTGGGAAGCCGTCATCACCACGGCACATTGCGGACGACCGTTTCGCGCCATCAACAGACGTTGGCTTCGCTCCAGGTTCCGGACGTCCAGGCCGCGTCGCCAACGGCCAGTTCACATACGCGCCGACGTGAGTCGCTCTCAGTCAAGCATCCACATCGTCAAAGATCGCGCCAGCTCCGTTGGAAGCGCCTGCCGCCCTGTCCATCGACAGCGGGCTCCAAACGGACTGCGGCTGGTCGGCTTGCAGCGTTTCGATGTGGGAGTCGATACGGGCATAGAGCTGATCGAAATCGCTATCGTTCTTCAGCCCGAAATATACTTGGGCTATCTGCAGATCCTCCTTGAATCCCTCGTAGAGGCCGACCTCGTTGTCCGACGAGTAGCGGCCGAACTCTTCGAAGACATTGGGGATGTCCGACAGCCATTCCTTACGGAAAGCCTCCGTATACTTCTCAAACTCATCTTCCTTGAACACCTGGCGAAGGATTGTGTCCGTGAGCGGCTTGGCGTCCAACCAAGTGAGCGAGTGCTCTTTAACGTTCGCAACTATGCCGATGCGGACACCTTCGGGCAGAAGGTCCCACGACGCCATCGCCGCGACGAGCAGCTTGCCGCTAAGCCCCAAGCCGACGAGGTTGACCTTCGCCGCCCATTCTAGGATGTCGGGCCGTGCCTTCAACACTTCGACAAGGAATGGTTTGTCGCAGCGAGCGCCTAGGAACGACATCAAAGCTTCGTCCAAGGGGCAGCAACTCAGGCGTTTAAGGAGCACTGAGTAGAGCGTAGGCGGAATTCGTATGCTCTTATCGTCGGTCGCCTTCGGCTTGCAAACCACTTCCCTCAGTAGGCGATCCAGTTTGGCGCCGTGGACGTAAAGCTCGATCAACTCAGGCGACGCGCCAACGATGGTCGCAAAGGCGTCGGTGACGGTCGGATGTCGGAAGATCCATCTATCGCCGGTGGCCTCCGAAATGAGCAATGTAAGGCTGTCATTCAGGTGCAGCATCGCCCGGGCGAGTTCAGCCGAATGCACGCCCATGAGACGTGTGACCATTTCGAGCGCCGGCGAGGTGACGATCGGCGACGGCACGCCGGCCTGCGAGTTTAGAAAGATGAGGGCGATAGCGGCGCGCGATGCTTCGTCGAGCTGCTCCAGCACTTCTGTGAGGAACTCTACCGGGTGCTCGACCAGACCGATCAACCGCTCTCTGCTGATGACCAAGTCTTTCGTGAAGAGCGGGTCGCCCAGGCGACGGGCAGTCTCGGGCAAGAAGGCTCTATTTGAGGCGATCGCTGCCAGATGAGGTTTGAGCCGCCGGCGCATGGCCTGTGGTTGGATCCTCCGGACGTGATTGTAGAGCATCTGGGCGCGCTCCTGCTCGGATAGCGCGTGGACGTTGACGACGACATGACTTTTCTTGAGCACTGGAAAGCCGCTCGTCTTAAGATGCGGCCTAGCCGCCTCCCAGATATAGTTGCGTGACGTGAAGACAATGCGGGCGCCGCCTTCGACCGCGGCTTTTAGGATGCCGAGTTCGGCGTTCCAACGGCCCATTCGCGACGAGTCGAAATGGTTCGGGCCAAAAGCGTCGTCCACCCACAAGAACTGTTTTTCTCCCGGATGCCACAGGTTCAGCTGGTCGGGCGCATTGATCTTCAGCGCACCGAGGCATCCATCATCAATGGCACCGAGCGCGAGGATTGCGGCGATCGTGGATTTGCCGGAGGCGGGATCCCCGAGGAGGATGACGAAGCCATGCTCCTGCAGCGCCATTACGGCGGATCGATAGGCGTCCGTCGGCACAAAGCAACTCAGGTCGGACCCCATTGAGTTCAAGATGGCTTCGGCCTGTTTGTACCCATGGCCGGTAATGATGTGGGAAAGGTCGCCGATGCCATAAATGCGCGGCACGAGCATCCGCAGTTTTGGACTCCCAACGAGCTGCTGGGCAATCCAGGTCCCACCGAAAACCCGGCACTTCTTTACCCCCACCGCTTGAAAGGCTGTACAGATTTCCGCGTCGGCTTCTCCAGAAACCCCGGCATTGCTTAGGATTACGTAGTCGTCGGCAAGGCCGTTGGCCGCCAGCCTCCTGGCCTTCGGCAGCTCGGCCTTCAGGTTGGATAAAGTAAGATTTGCCCCGGCCTTGCCCAAAAATTTGCATTGGATAGTCGACTTCTCGACCGCGTCGCCGGGCCCATCCCAGCGTCCAACGAAGGCAGCGTCGCGCCCTCCATCGTTGGAGCCGAGGAAGGTCTGAACGGGCCTCTTGAGAACTTCCGAGGCGATTGCTGCGGCAACGTCCTGGAACGCTTTCCACCCGAGCTGACTGAGGTCGTAGCTTACTTCGCCCATCATTTGCGTCCGCCGCGGTCCCGTCCTCCCGCTAAGGGATTTATTTTAAGAAGCTGCATCGTTCCGCCCATAGTGCAGAGGTCAGGGTGACTAAAATACTCGATGCGGGCTGGAGACCCAAGAGCACCACAGATGGCAGCCGGGGTAAGCGGACTTCGCCAAAGTCAGCTTACTAGCTCAGATTGGTCATTCAGTGACCTGTTGCCGAATGCCCGACATGGGTCGGTAGCTGCCAATGACCGGCCTTTTGTGCAAGTCCGCTTCCGAACGTGGCTCGCTCAGAAACAGACGGTCCGCTCTCGGCCAACTGCGGCCAATCCCTGCCCCTCGATTGTGGATGCCGAATCGGCCGCAGGGCGGTTATCCCCCGGGCCAAACACTGAATACCCCCGGCGAACAGACCGAGTCCAAGGCACGCCTCAAACAAAGCAAAAGTTTTTTGGTTCTTTTTTTCAAAAAAGAACTGCTTCCTTCTACCTTCGCCCTTTCCTGCCTTGAGTCACGCTCAATGCCGCTTGATAATTATTGTAGAACATCACCAGACAGCGCCCAGCCCGTTCCGGTGGTGGTGCGCACCAGCAGCCAGGTCTTTGACCCGATGCGTTGCTGCTGCCGGATGGCCATCGGCTCGCCGCGGTTGAGGAAGGCGCGGATCGCCGCCTGGTCGTTCGGACTGAGCCGGATCGCCAGGTCCTGCACCGCGGCCTCGCCGCGCCGCTCGCCCGGCAGCAAATGCAACGACTCAGTGCTGTCCTGGTCCACCCGCGGCAGCGCGGCGACCGTATTCGTCCGTCCGGCGAACGGGCCCGCGCCACGCAAAGGCGTCAGATTGAGAAGGCCCGGCCCGATCCATAGCAGCAGGACAATGAAAGCGGCGGCCCACCCGGCCACGGCGGCGACACGTGAATGGACCTGCGATTGAAGGATGCGGGCAATCTCGAATGTCGATTGCTGCAAATCCACCTCCAGCGCGCGGATCCGCATGCCGGCGACCAGCGCTTCGTGCGCCGCCTCCTCCTTGGCGTGGCGCGCGATGGCGAGCTGGCGTTCCAGGCTGATTTCGCGCGCCCCCTGGGTGAACGACGGCGCGCCGGCACTTGATGGCGCGGCGCGGTTCGCCGGGGCGTCCCGCAGCCGGGCCGCCACGTCCAGCAGGGAAAGCCGGTGCTGGCCCAAATGCTCCAACAGCTTGCGGCGCGCGGCGTCGGCCTCGCCCGGCTGCTGCGAGCCGAGCATGGGTAGCAGTTTTTGCAGGCGCCCGAGAAACGCCGCGTCGGAAAATGGGTCGGTTTCGGACAAGGTTTGCGGTTCCCGCCATCTTCCTACAGGGCGTGGCGCCGCCGCACCATGGCGGTCGCCGGTCGCCGGCCATCGGCCGGTGGAGGTTGTCAGTCGTGGCCGGCTGCGCCAACACAACATCTGGCGACGACGGACGCACGACCAGTAAGGGACAAATATGGCCGGCAAGGCGGTTAGGAAGGTGGTGCTCGCCTATTCAGGCGGCCTGGATACCAGCGTCATCCTCCGCTGGCTGCAGACGACCTACGGGTGCGAGGTGGTGACCTTCACGGCCGACCTAGGCCAGGGCGAGGAACTTGAGCCGGCCCGCCGCAAGGCCGAAATGATGGGCGTGCGCGAGATTTTCGTGGAGGATCTGCGTGAGACCTTCGTGCGCGATTTCGTCTTTCCGATGTTCCGCGCCAACGCGCTGTACGAGGGCCAGTACCTGCTCGGCACCTCCATCGCCCGGCCATTGATCGCGCAGCGGCAGATCGAAATCGCCGAGGCGGTGGGCGCCGATGCGGTCGCCCACGGCGCCACCGGCAAGGGCAACGATCAGGTCCGCTTCGAACTCGCCTACTACGCCCTCAAGCCGGATGTGACGGTGATCGCGCCCTGGCGCGAATGGGACCTGACGAGCCGCACGAAGCTCCTGGAATTCGCCGAGGCGCATCAGATCCCCATTGCGAAAGACAAACGAGGCGACGCGCCCTTTTCGGTGGACGCCAACCTGCTGCATTCATCCTCCGAGGGAAAAATCCTCGAGGACCCGGCACGGCCGCCGGACGAAATTGTCTACCAGCGCACCATCTCGCCCGAACAGGCGCCGGACCGTGCCACTGAAATCACGATCGATTTCGACGGCGGCGATCCGGTGGCGCTCGATGGGGAGAAACTCTCGCCGGCGTCCCTGCTCACGCGGCTCAATGCGCTGGGGCGCGACAACGGGATCGGCCGGCTCGATCTGGTGGAGAACCGTTTCGTCGGCATGAAAAGCCGCGGCATTTACGAAACACCCGGCGGCACAATCCTGCTGGCGGCCCACCGCGGCATCGAGAGCATCACGCTGGATCGCGAGGCGGCGCACCTCAAGGACAGCCTGATGCCGCGCTATGCCGAATTGATCTATAACGGGTTCTGGTTCGCGCCCGAACGGCGCATGCTGCAAGCGCTGATCGATACCAGCCAGGCCTCCGTCACCGGCCGCGTGCGGCTGAAACTCTACAAGGGCAATGTGACGGTGACCGGACGCGAAAGCCCACATAGCCTGTATTCCGCCCGCGTGGTAACCTTCGAGGACGATGAAGGCGCCTACAATCAAGCCGACGCGCAAGGGTTTATCCGCCTACAGGCCCTGCGGCTGCGGCTGGGTGCCGCGGCCGGCCGCCGCGGCGGCACGTTGTGAGGGCTTATACGAACCTGCGTGAGACTGACTCTTCGAAAAACCAGGGGGTTTCACCCCCTGGACCCCCGACCGGCGGCACGCCGTCACGCGAATGCGTGCTGCGCACGACTTGGGTCGAGGGGCAAAGCCCGCCGCCTTGCTTCGGTGGGTAAGCCGCAACGCAGGTTGGTGTCAGACGTTACAAGCCGTTACGACTTTCGGGGGCAACGCGCACCGCTGGCAGGCGTATCATAAGGGGGCGAAGGCGAAACGTTGCACATGGGGTGGATTCTGCGACTGAGAGGGGCCTTGCGGCCATGCTGACCCGTGCGCCCACGCGGTTCGTGGCGGCCGCAGATGTCGCCCTGACGCGCGCTCCCGCCGCGCGCGTGCTGGTGGATTTGAGCCACGCCGCCGATGGCTATGTCGGCGTGGCGCAGGATTTGCGCCTGATTTTCGGCATGCTGAGCGGCCTGTCCAGCGTCGAGGTGGCGGGCCTGCTGATGCCCACCGCGCGCCACGACTTGCCGCATGTGCGCGCTGGACGCGCGGACGCGCCGGCACTGACCGCTGCCGTGCTGCACTGGATGGAGCGCAACTGGGGCCGCCCGGACAAGCGGCCCTTTCCGCTGTCCGTGCTGCAATCCGCCCAGGTGATGCGCCAGGTCCTGCGCAGCCGCCACACGCTGCTGCCGCTTACCGACGCCAGCCAGCTGAATGCGCTGTGGCGCATCCTGTTCGCCCGCACCTTGCCGCCGGAGCAGCGCGCGCGCGTGCTGGCGCAACAATTCTACGCCACCGACCTTTCCGTCAGCGGAATCATTGACCGCTGTGCCCACCTGCCGGTGCCGGCGTTGAAATATCTCGCGGCGGACGGGTTCGATGCGGTGCTGTTCTGCATGCCGCGCCCGGTGCGGCTGCCGCCCGGGGTGCGCCAGATCCAGCGATTCCACGACGCGGTGCCGGTCACCGATGTCGATACGGTAGTGAACTGGAAAATCGCCATGGCGCATTCGCGCCTGGTGCGCGCCTGCGCGCCGGACGCGATTTTCGTGTGCAACTCGCCGCAAAGCCGCGACGACCTGCTGACATTGGATCCCACGCGTGAGCGGCATGCGGTGGTCATTCCCTGCGCCCTCGGTGCCTCGCGCGCGCCGCTGGAGGGCGTGCAGCCGGCCACCATCATCAGCCGCCACGTCACCTTCCGCGCGCTGGGGCTCACCGGCCAGGCGGCGCCGGACGCGTGGGCGCCGCCCGCGCCCGGGCTGCGCTACGTCATGGCGGTGTCCACCCTGGAGCCGCGGAAGAATTTCGGCAGCCTGATTCGCGCCTGGGAGCGCGTGGCGGCGCGGCGCGACCCGGATTTGCGCCTGGTCATCGTCGGCGGCCCCGGCTGGCGCGAGGAACAGGTGCTGAACCAGCTGCGGCCCGGCGTCGAACGCGGGCAGATTTTTCACCTCCAGAACGTCCCCACCGACGACATGCACGCCCTCATGCGTCACGCCGCTTGTTTCGTTAGCGTATCCTATAACGAAGGCTTCGGGTTTTCGCCGCTGGAAGCGACACAGGCGGGCGCGCCCTGTCTGATTTCGGATTTGCCTGTGTTCCGCTGGATTTTCGGCGAGGCGGCGGTGTATGTCGATCCGTATGACGTGGAATCGATCGCCGGCGGTATCGAGCGGTTGGTCAGCCTGCCGAACAGCGCCGATCTGGCAAGGCAACTTCGCGCGCGGGCAGAGCCCGTGCTGGCGCGCTTCAGGCCGGCGGCGATTGCCGAGGCGTGGGACGCGTTGCTGCAGAATTTGAACGATAAGGAGGGGCCGGGGGGCTCGCACGTTAGTGCGGGCAGGATGTTGCAAGGGGTTCGCTAGAAGGAGTTTGATGGAATGCCCAAAGCATGCCACAAAAAAAAGTAAAAGTTTTTTGGTTCTTTTTTTCAAAAAAGAACGACTTCCTTCTCGCGCTATCTTTCCTTCAAAATTCAATCATCACCGGCACATGATCCGAAGTCTGCGGCCAGTCCCGGGCGTCCTGCAATATCGCATGACGTTTTAGCTTCGGCTGCAAATCCGGGCTGACCCATATATGATCCAGCCGCCGCCCGCGGTTCGAAGCGCGCCAATCCTGATTTCGATAGCTCCACCAGGTGTAAAGTTTTTCCGTATCCGGCACGAAATGCCGCACCGCATCGACGAACCCCGTGCGTTGCCAGGCGAGCAGGTGTTCCACCTCGATCGGGGTGTGGCTGACCACGTCGAGCAACTGCTTGTGGCTCCAGACATCGTGTTCCAGCGGGGCGATGTTGAGGTCGCCCACCAGCACGGTGCGCGGCTGCACGCCGCGGGCGGCGAAATGGTTGGTCGCTTCAGCGACGAAATCGAGCTTGTGGGCGAATTTCTTGTTGGCCACGGGGTCGGGGATGTCGCCGCCGGCGGGGACGTAGAAATCGTGCAGCTCGACCGGGCCGCTGCGCGCCTTGAGGGTGACGTGCAGATGGCGGCAGTCGTTGCGGGTGCACCAGTCGGGTGAGTCGTTGATGGTGAGTTTCAGGCGCGAGAGGATGGCCACGCCGTTGTAGGATTTCATGCCCCGGCGCGCGACGTGCTTGTAGCCGAGCGCGGCGGGGCCGTGGTCGGGGAACAGGTCGTCCGGCACCTTGGTTTCCTGCAGGCAGATCACGTCCGGATCGAGCGCGGCGACCAGGCGCTCCAGCAGCGGAAGGCGGAGGCGGAGCGAATTGATATTCCAGGTGACGATGCGCATGGCGGGTGATTGGCCGCGCCGGCGTGCGTTGGCAAGCGCCGCCGGATGCGATCATTCACCGATCAGGCTCATGCAGGTCAGGCCCGCCTCGGCCTTGCGCAATTCATCCGTTTCCAGCGCCTCGACCGACAAACCCAGCGCCGAAAGGCGCGCCTGCATGCGCGGGCTCGACTCCCCCAGGAGCACCGTGCCGCCGATTGCCAGCACATTGGCGGCCCACGGTTCGGCCGGGTCCACGGCGCATAGAATGGCGTCGCCGAACACGGCGCCGTCGATCCAGCCGGGGTTGATCGCCAGCACCGGCCGCCGGTTGATGTGCCCGGCAAGACTCACCGCCGATTTCAGGTGCAGGCAGCCGCCCACCGGCACTTGCACGGCGGTAAATCCAAGCGGCGTCGCGATATCGCGCAAGGCGGAAAACCCCGCCGCGTCGGTGCGCTGCGACAACCCGACAAACAGCGTGCGCCCCACCCGGAGCACGTCGCCACCCTCCAGCCGGCCGGCCGCCAGATACCGAACATCGTAATGTTCTGCCAAGGTGGCCGCGACACTTGCCGTCTCGCCCACCCGGGATGGTGCGCCGGGCCGCGTGATGACGGCAATTCCGTCCAGCAGCACCGCCGTGTCCTCGACGAACACGCCGTCGGTCGCGTCAGGCAGCGGCGGCAGGCGGCGCAGCGCGCAGCCGCACAAAAGCAGCGCTTCCTCGTAGGCCGCATGCTGTTCGACCGCCCGCGCGACATCGATCGGCACGCGCTGAAAATGCGTGAGTGCGCACGCATCCAGGTGCGGACTGACGGCGCGGGTATAAGCGTGCATGGTTTGCGTCATCTCCTGGCAACCCTCGGTGTTTGTCCGGAAAACCGCGTCAGATGACCGCCAGCGCGGCTTTCCGGACAGACACTGAGGGTTGCCAGCGCAAGGGCCGCACCTTCTATAGCCGGGACATGCATTACATCCACTACGTGCCGTTTCCGCTGGCAGGCGTCGCGGGCTCCTTCCTGCTGGCGTTTCCGGCGCTGTTCTCCATCGTCAACCCGCTGGGCAGCGCGCTGATCTTTGCCCAGGTGCTGTCCAACCGCACCGCACAGGAGCGGCGCTGGCTGGCCGGCCAGGTCGCGGTGTTCTCGGCCGCCGTGCTGCTGGTGTCGCTGTGGGGCGGCAGCTACGTGCTGAACTTCTTCGGCATCAGCCTCGGCGCCCTGCGGCTCGGCGGCGGCCTGGTGGTGGCCAGCACGGCGTGGCGGCTGCTGAACGCCCCGGAAGACACCGACGCGCGGCGCGAAGGCAATGCCCATCCTTCGGCGTCGGCGTCGGCGTCGTCGGCGTCCGAAACAGCCTTCTTTCCGCTCACCATGCCGCTGACCACCGGCCCCGGCACCATTTCGGTCGCCGTGGCCCTGGGTTCGGAGCGTCCACCGGAGGGGCATGGCCTGCTGCTGTTCATGGCGGGCGTCAGCGTGGCCGCCTTGGCGATCGCCCTCATGGTATGGGTCTGCTACCGCTGGTCCGACCTGGTCATTGCAGGCCTGGGCCACAACGGCGCCCGCGTCCTGACGCGGCTGATGGCATTTCTGCTGCTATGCATCGGCGCGCAGATCATGGTGAACGGGGTGGAGGATCTGGTGGCGAGTTTCTTGGCCAATCACAGTTAAAAACAGGAAAAAGCCGTTCTTTTCTGAAGAAAAGAACCAAAAGACTTTGGCTCGTTTGCCGCTGCGCTGAGGCCGCTTTAGAACTCGACCTCCACCTCCAACTCGCTAACCTCATCCGGCTCCTGTTTCGCCTCGTCGGTCCAGTCCCGCATGTCCGGCAGCGCCAGGATCGCGGCCTTGTAAGCCTCGCACACGCGATCCAGCGTCACGTCGTAGGTCGCAAAACGGGTGCACACCGGGGCGTACATCGCGTCCGCCACGCTCAGCCGCGCGCCGAACAGATACGGCCCACCCCATTCGGCCAGGCATTCCCGCCAAATCTCCTCGATGCGCGAAATATCCGCCCGCACGCCGGACCAGATCGGGAAGTTGGGCCGGAACGCATGCAGATTGACCGGCAGCGACGCACGCAGCGCATTGAAGCCGGCATGCATCTCGCCGCTGATGGCGCGGCAACGCGCCCTGGCGGCGCGATCACCGGGCATCATCTGCGCCGCCGGGAACCGCTCGTGCAAATATTCGGCAATCGCCAGCACGTCCCAGATCACCAGGCCCTCGTGCTCAAGCCACGGAATGCGGATCGACGCGGTTTGCAGCAGAAGCTCGGCGCGCGCCACCGCATCGGTGCTCTCCACCCGCCGGACGTCGCACGCCAGCCCCGCCAGGCGCACGAGCAGCCAGCCGCGCAGCGACCAGCTCGAATAGTTGCGGCTGCTGATGACCAGGGTCGCGGGCGGCGTTCCAGGGGGCGTCACTGCGCCGGGGCCGGTGTGGGGTGCTGTTGCCATCGTCTTTACCGTTGCCTGCACCCAAGTGTAGCAACCTTGATGCCGCGCGCCCACCGGCACGGGATTCGCTTCACCCTGCCGTATGAGGTAGCCGCGCGAGCCGATGTTGTATCAACTCTATCAGGGCCAGGCCGACCTGCTGTCCCCGCTGCGCCGCGGCGCCGCCGCCTGGGTGGACGGGTTCGACACGCTGCCCGCGTTCGGCCGGCTGCCGCCGCTCCGCCTGGCCGCCGCCGCCGCCGAACTGTTCGCCACCGCGGTCGTCACCCACAAACGGCCCCCCTTCGGACTCGACACCGTCCGGATCGGCAATCGCACCACCGCGGTGCGCGAGGTGCCGGTGATGACCACCCCCTTCGGCACCCTCCTGCGCTTCGAGAGGGACGACGCCCCGCCGCAGCCGAAAGTGCTGCTCGCGGCGCCGATGAGCGGACATTTCGCAACCCTGCTGCGCGCCACCGTGCAGACGATGCTGCCGGATTGCGACATCTACATCACGGACTGGCACAATGCCCGCGACGTGAAGCTGGCCGACGGCCCGTTCGGCTTCGAGGATTATGTCGGTCACCTGATCCGCTTTCTGGAGTTCCTGGGCCCGCCCGCGCACATGATGGCCGTATGCCAGCCCGCGGTACCGGCGCTGGTGGCCACCGCGGTGATGTCGGCGGCGAAGAATGCCGCGACCCCGCGCAGCCTCACGCTCATGGCCGGCCCGATCGATACGCGCATCAGCCCGTCGCGGGTGAATATCCTCGCCCAGCAGCGCAGCATCGCCGAATATGAGCGTACCGTCATTGCAACGGTGCCATGGCGCTTCCCGGGCGCCGGCCGGCGCGTGTACCCCGGCTTCATGCAGTTGCTGAGCTTCATGTCGATGAATGCGGACCGCCACATCAACAATCACCTGGCGCAGTTGCGCCGCCTGTTCGCCGGCGACGCGGAGGACGCGACCGCGCATCGCCGCTTCTACGACGAATATTTCGCGGTCTCCGATCTGCCCGCGGAATTTTACCTGGAGACGGTATCGCGCGTGTTTCAGCAACATGAATTGCCGCGCGGCGTGATGACCTACCAGGGCGAGCCTGTCGATTGCGGCGCCATCCGCCGGACCAGCCTGCTGGTGGTGGAAGGCGAGCGCGACGACATCTGCGGCGTGGGCCAGACCATGGCGGCCCTGGATTTATGCACGGGCGTCCCGACGATGCGCAAATCCTACCACTTGCAGAACGGCGCCGGGCATTACGGGGTGTTTTCGGGACGCGCCTGGGCCGGGCAGATCTATCCGAAGGTGCGCGCCATGATTGGCACGACGTAAGGAAGGAAGTATTTCTTTTTTGAAAAAAAGAAACAAAAAACTTTTATCTGCTGCGGGCGCGGCGGAACTGCCTTCGCCGTCAACCCGGCGGCCGGATCACATCGCCACCGAACATGACCGGCCCCGTCGGCAACCCCGTCGGCGACCCCCCTTTAGGCTCCAGGCTCACCAGCAGCTTGAAATTCTGCGCCGGCAGATTGCCGGGGCGCAGATCCGCGCGACCGGCGCCCACCGGCAGCAACCCCAGCGGCACCGGCCGCGTCGCGTGATCGGCCAGCGCCCAGAGCTCAAAATCGCGATCGGCGGCATGGCTGACATTTCCCTGCGCCACGGCCGTAATGCGCCCATCCGGCTGCACATCCACCAGCCAGCCGCCCTGCGTCTGCTGCAACGGCAGAATCATGGCCAGGCGCGGCGCGGCAGGCTGCACCGGCGTCTGAATGCGCCACACCAGCAACCCGGCCAGTCCGGCCGCCACCGCCATCGCGCCCAGGGCCGTCGCGCGCCAGGCGGAGACCGCCCGCCCGCCGGCGCCACGCCGCGAGTCCCGCCCCTCCGGCCGGCGCCGCGGCTGGGGCGCCGCAGCCGCAGGCAACACCCCATCCAGACGCCCATCCAGACGTGACGTAACCGCGTCCCATATTTCCGGCGGCGGCTCGGTCTCGCCCGCCAGCACCGTGAGCGGGGTCAACCGGCGCTCCCACGCCTCGATCGCCGCCGCCAGCGCAACATCCTGCACCGCATCGCGGCGGATTTCCTGCATTTCCCCGGCATCCAGCACACCCAGGACGTAGAGGCCGGCGCGGTCGTCGTCGGGAGCCGCCTCGCTCATGTGCCCAGACACGCCCGCAGGCTCGCCAGCGCGCGCCTGATGGTGGACTTGATCGTGCCGAGCGGCATCGCCAGGCGCGCGGCCAGCTCGCTGTGCGAAAACCCTTCCACGAAGGCGAGCACCACCAGCTTGCGCCGGTCCGGCTCAAGACGCTCCAGGCACTCCCGCAACGCGCGCCCATCGGCGCTGCCATCGAGCGGAGTCAGCGCCGGCGCCTCCGGCGTATCTTCCAGCGACTGCATCGGCGGCCCGGCGCGACGCAGCAGGTCAAGGGCGCGATAGCGCACCAGGCCCGTCATCCAGGCCTCCGCATTGCCCCGCACGGTGTCGAACTGATGGGCGTTGCGCCACACCTGAATGAACGCCTCCTGCACGGCGTCGCTGGCCGGGCTGCTTTGCCGGGTAATCCGCAGCGCCACGGCATACAGGCGGGGTGCATGGCGGTCATAAAGCGCGCGAAATGCGGCGCGGTCGCCGCCCGCGCAACGCTGCAGCAGCGCGTCCGAGCCGGTATCCGCGGTGATGTCCGTCATGACGACTCACGGGAATGGTTCATGGTCAAAGGCAATCGACGATCATCGAGAATGGTTTCCATAGCCATACGAGCCAAAGGTCAGCTTGGATGCAAGGCGGCCGCCGGCGCTTTTCGGGGCCGGCACAGATCGGCCAGCTTCATGGCGCAGGCGCCCCCGACCATCAAGGCCGCCATCGGCAGCGGCGTGCCATTGGTGAGCCACGCCATCAGGAAACCGCTGGAACTGCCGATGAGAAATTGCAGCGTGCCCATCACCGCCGAAGCGCTGCCGGCATGCGCGGCATGGCGCGACAACGCGCCCACGGTGCCGGTCGGATTGATGAATCCGTTCAACCCCTGGGTCACCGCAATCACCGCCGCGAGCAGAAACGGATTGCTGCCGCGCCCGGCGCACAGCACCAGCAGAACCAGCGCCAGCATCAGGTACAAACTGCTGGCCGCATGCAACGTACCGTCCAGCCCAAGCCACTTGATGACGAAGCGGTTGAGCTGGCTGAACAGAATGTAGGCCGACGCGGCCGCGCCGAACAGCAAGGCATAGACCGTCGGCGACAGATGGTAATACGTGATGAAAACCGTCGGCGACCCGCTCAGATAGGCGAACAGCCCGAACGTCGTGCTCGACAGCATCAGCGCATGGGTGATGAAAACCCGTTCCGTGACGATATGCGCGTACCGCGCCAGCGCGCTGCCGAAATGCAAGGTCACCCGCCGCCCGATCGCCAGCGTGTCCGGCAGAAACGCCGCGGTCAGCACCAGGCCCCACATGCCGTAGCCGGCCATGATCCAGAAGATGCTGCGCCACGAGCCGAACCGCAGCACCAGGCTGCCGAGGCTGGGTGCCAGAATCGGCGCCACGCCAAGAATGAGGATCAGCCGCGACATCATGTGCGCCGCCGCGTGCCCTTCGGTCACATCGCGCACCACGGCGCGCGGCACGATCATGCTGGCCGAGCCGCCGAGCGCGGCCACAAATCGCCAGAATGCCAGCCATGCGAGGGAGGGCGCCGTGGCGCACCCGACCGACGCGACCGTGTAGATGGCGGTGCCGAGCAGCAAGGGCACGCGCCGGCCGAACCGGTCCGCCAGGGAACCCTGCAGCAACTGGCCGAAGGCCAGCCCCAAAATCCAGGTCGCGAGCGTGAGCTGCGCACCCCCGGCGCGGACATGGAATTCGGTGTCGATCGCCTGGAAGGCCGGCAGGTACATATCGGTCGAAACCGGTCCCACCGCCTGCAGCCCGCCCAGAAGGAGCGGCAGCCAGCCAGGAACGCGGCCGGAGCCGGTTTCAAGAGGTGCCGTGACGGCCATCTGACGCGTATTTACCCCGCTCCGGTGCTCGCAAATCCACGCCGGCCGACCCGCCACGCCAGCTTTTGAAGCCGGCTGTCATGCCAATCCGCTTTGAGATCGACTCTTGAAGCAGCCCCTCGCCTTCCTCGATGTGTCCAACGCAACGCGGATTGGCATCACATCCGGTTTGGCTCAAAAAAGGCGGCCGCCATCGGGCACTTTGAAGTCGGGCTTGGCCAGCACCACCTCGCCCTCATCGCCCGGCAGGCCGAGCGTGAGCACCTCGCTGATGAAAGGGCCGATCTGCCGGGGCGCGAAATTCACCACGGCGCACACCTGCCGGCCAATC
>CAJCIS010000058.1 GCA_903970435.1 Acidobacteriota bacterium
TGCTTTCCGATCTCCGCTTTCCAGATGTCGCTGCGATTGACCCATTCCTCGCCAAAAATCTGCACGTCGTCATTCGCCACCGCCTGTTCCAGCGTCACCGAAGTGCCGGGCACCGTGAACGTCCGGCAGCCATATCCTAGCTGCAACACCTGCTGCACAACCGCCGTAACGAACGCGCCGCTGTCCCAATTCACCCCAGCCAGCGCCACCGGCCGCGTGTCGCAATACGCCGCCCGCGCGCCCGCGCCGGCCGCGAAAAGCAGCAAGGTCGCTGCCAATACGCACCCCGCGCAGCGGCGCCAAAATCGCCGGTTCAATACCGCCACGCCCCCGCGCGCCGCGCGCCCCTTACAATCATGAAAGCTCCAGGTTCTTGCCGCTTTCCTGCCACGATCGCTGCCTAACTCCCGGTCATCGCAAAACCCCGGAACGGCCGCCGCCAATGTCCATCCTTCAAACCTACGCCCGCGTTCTTGCCGCCATGGCCCGCGACCGCCGCATCATGGCCGGCCTCGTCGCCGGCAACATCGCCGCGGCGGCCTTGCAATTCCTGGACCCGATGCTGTTCGGCCGCGTCATCGGCCTGCTCGCGCAGTCCGACACGATGCCGCGCGCCCCGCTCATTGCGCACGGCACCGACCTCATCCTGCTCTGGGTCGCCATCGGCACCGCCGGCATCCTCACCAATCTCGCGACCGCCCTCGGCGCCGAGCGCCTCGCCCACCGCACCCGTTTGCGCGCCATCCAGTCCTGCTTCAACCACGCCTTGGCCCTGCCCAGCGCCTTCCATGCGAATACCCATTCCGGCGAGATCATGAAAACCCTGCTCTCCGGCTCAGAATCCATCTTCGCCCTCGCGCTGACCTTCTTCCGTGAAAATCTGTCAACCGCGGTGGCCGTTTTCGTGCTACTCCCGCTCTCCGCGTTCGTGAACTGGCGCCTGTCCACGGTGCTGTTCATCCTGGTCGCCATCTTCGTCACTATCACCGTGTTCGTGGTGCGCCGCACCCAGGCCGCGCAACGTCGCGCCAATGCAGCCCAATCCCTGCTGGCCGCGCGCGCGCAGGACGCGATCGGCAACGTCACCGCGGTGCAATCGTTCGGCCGCCTGCAAGCGGAATCCACATCCTTTGCCGCCCTCATCGACGAGGTGGTGCGCCACCAATTCCCGGTGCTGAACTGGTGGGCCGCGGTGAGCATGCTCACCCGCGCCGCGAGCACGCTGGCGGTTATTTCCATCGTTGTCACCGGCGCCCTGCTGCATTTGCGCGGCGAGGCGACCGTCGCCGAAATCGTGTCCTTCATGGGATTTGCCACCCTGCTCATCGGCAAGCTGGAAAGCGCGGTCAATTTCGCCTCCAACCTGTTCACCCGCGCCCCGGTGCTGGCCGACTATTTCTCGCTGCTGGATACATCATCGTCCGTGCCGGAACGCGAGGATGCGGATGAGCTCACGGTGCCGGCCGGCGAAGTGGCCTTCGAAAACGTAAGCTTTGCCTACCCCGGCGGCCCGGCGACCTTGGCGGAAATCTCTTTCGTTGCGCGCCCGGGCAGCGTCACCGCTTTGGTTGGGTCCACCGGCGCCGGCAAATCCACCGCCATGAACCTGCTGCAGCGCATGTGGGACGTCACCGACGGCGGCATTCTGATCGACGGCCAGGATCTGCGCGACGTGACCTTGGAAAGCCTGCGCGATAACATCGCCGTCGTGTTCCAGGAAAGCCTGCTGTTCAACCGGTCGATCCGCGAAAATCTGCTGGTCGGCAAGCCGGACGCGACCGACGCAGAGCTCGAGCAGGCCTGCCGTTTGGCCGAGGCGCACGACTTCATCATTCGCCAGCCGCACGGTTACGACACCCTGGTCGGCGAACGCGGCATCACGCTCTCCGGCGGCCAGCGCCAACGCCTCGCCATCGCACGCGCCCTGCTGAAGAATGCGCCGATCCTCATTCTCGACGAAGCAACGAGCGCGCTCGACGCCGCAACCGAGGCCCGCGTCAGCCGCGCCATGCGCAACCTGATGCGCGGCCGCACAACGTTCATCATTGCGCATCGCCTGTGCACGGTGCGGGATGCCGACGAGATCCTGGTATTCGACCAGGGACGTATCGTCGAACGCGGGCCGTTCGATCGGCTGGTTGCCGAGCATGGCCGCTTTGCGGCGCTGGTGGATGCGCAACTCACACACAGCTAAAGGGAAGGGAGTAGTTCTTTTTTGAAAAAAAGAACCAAAAAACTTTTGCTCTGTAGCCCGTCATGGAGCGAAGCTTTCTTTTCGAAGCAAGCGTTACCGTTGGAACTACGTCCTCGCCTGCCTTTCCAATTCCGAATTAAGTTCCGCCCCCATCAGCACCACCATCGACGAAAGCCAAATCCAGGTCATAAAACCAACCGCCGCCCCCAGCGACCCGTAAGTCTTGTTATAACTGCCGAAATTGGCCACATAATAAGAAAACAGCAGCGATGTTGCGACCCACATCACCGACCCCAGCGCGCTGCCCCAGCTGATCCACTGCCACCGCGCCGCCGGCCGGCTCGGACCAAAACGATAAATCGCCGCCAGCGCCAATGCCACCGCCACCAGCATCACCGGCCAGCGCGCCAAACTCAGCAAGATCGCCGTCGCACTGCCAAATCCCACGAAATTCAGCACCACCGGCACCACCACGACGACCACCGTCGCCGCAATCAGCAAGGCAATGATAGCCAGCGTAAAACAAAACGAAATCAGCGTGAGCCTTACATAGCTGCGCTTTTCCCGCTCGTGATACACAACGTTCAGCGCATCGAACAGCGCCTTCACGCCGGCGTTCGCACTCCACAACGAAATCGCCAGCCCCACCACCAGCCCGAGCCCCAGCGCCTTCTGGCCGCTCGACGCCACCGCAACGACTTCCGCCTTGATGATATCGATCCCGCCGCCCGGCAACACGCCCTGCAACGACTGCACCTGATCGACCAGCCGGTGCGGATCAGCAACAAGGCCATAGATCGAGATCAGGCTGGCAATCGCGGGAAACAGGGCCAGCATGGCGTAAAACGTAACGCCAGCCGCTTCCGCCATAACCCGGTCCTCCAGGAACCCGGCACCGGCCCGCCTCACCGCAATCCACCAGTCCCGCGCCGGCAAGTCGCCAGGCCCCTCCACCCGCGGAACAACCGTACCCTTGTCCTGCGATACCGCAACGACCAATGCCGCCAGTACAAGTAGCCCCAGGCGCCTGCCCAACCGCCAACGGCGCCTCCTGGGACGCAGTTTCGGGGCCCTGCCGGTGGATCGCGTCATGCGTCCAGGGCCGCGCGCTGCGAGACGGTCAGACATCGATCAGACATGGACCTTGCGGTTTTCACCCAGCTCCGGCGACGTGCCGGTCAGCACTGCCTTGGCGTACCCGTAGGCCTGCACGACCGTGCTGCTCGGGCTGTCCCAATATTCCGCTTCATCAACGGTCACTTCCAGCAAGGCCACTTCGGGATCATCCTTGCCGTTGGGGAACCAGGCCTTCAAAATATTCGACCAGCGCCGATCGATCTCGCCGCGGTCGCGCACCAGCCTGGCGCGGCCCGAGAACGACACGTAATCCTGCTTGCTCGTTTCGGCATAGGTGACGCACACGCGGCTATCGGCCGCAACCTCGCTCACCTTGTGGCTGCTGGCGCGGGTAAAGAACCACAGCGTGCCATCGAACCCCTCCTGGCTCGCCGCCATCGGCCGCGCCCGCAGGTGCCCGCCATCCTCCGTCACCAGCATCGCGAATTTTGCCGCTTTAATGAGTGACCAGATCTTGTCCGCTTCGTCTTTTTGCATGGGTTACTCCTGCCTTCAGCAACCCCCAATGCACAGGCGCGTGCGAGGTTTCGCCTTGCCGCGCCCGGCCGCTTGACCTAAGCGTATTTCTACCGGAGGTTGCAGGTGTGCAAGCCCATTGGTCCGCGCCCGCGTCCGCGTTTCTCGCCACAGCGCCGCAATCGATCGTGGACGTGCTGGCACGCCAACAGATCCACCATTTCCGCACCAACGAAGCCGAACAGCTTTCCGCTTGGCACGACAGCATCACGGCGCTGCGCTCCGCGCTTGGCACGCTGGGCCCCACCGCGGCCGATTGGCACGTGCTGCTGGAATTCCCCATGCTGCGCCTCGGTATGCGGATCGACGCCATCCTGCTCACCGACCACGCCATCATCGTCCTGGAATTCAAGCGTTCCCAGCTCGATCTCAACGCGTTCCGCCAGGTCGAGGATTACGCGCTCAACCTGCGCGATTTCCACGACGCCAGCCGCGCCCACCCGATCGTCCCGATCCTCGTCAGCAACATGGCCGACGCGGCGCGCAATCAGCGCCCCCTGTTCTGGCATGCCCTGGGCCATGTGCAGCAAGCCACACCGGATCGGCTCGCCGATGTTCTCCGCGACATCACACACCAGATTGGTCGGCCGCGGGAAAGACTCTGCCCCGCAACATGGTGCGCCGGCGCCTATCGCCCGGTGCCCACCATCATCGAGGCCGCCCGCATGACCTACAGCCGGCACGGCGTCGCCGACATCAAGGAAGCCCGCGCCGACTCGACAAACCTCGGCGCCACCACACAAGCCATCCAAACGGCGTTGACCAACGCACGCCGCAACCGCGAAAAGATCGCCATCTTTGTCACCGGCATCCCCGGCGCCGGCAAAACCCTTTGCGGCCTGACTGTGACGTTTGCCGGCGAAGATCCCGACACGACCTTCCTCACCGGCAATCCCACCCTGGTGCACGTCTTGCGCGAAGCACTCGTTCGTGACGCAACGCAATCGAACGCGTCCCGCCGCGATACCACTCACAACATCAAGGGCAAGATCCAACGCCTACCCGACTTTCGCAACGAATATGTCCAGCGCCCGGGCACCGCGCCGCCCGAACGCGTTGCCATCATTGACGAAGCGCAACGGTGTTGGTCGCGCGCCTACGCCATCCGCAAGACCCAGGACAAGCCCGTGTGCCTCACCGACAGCGAGCCGGGCCATCTGTTGGACATCCTAGGCCGCCACGACGGTTTTGCCGCGTGCATATGCCTCGTCGGCAGCGGTCAGGAAATCCACGACGGCGAAGGCGGCCTCGCGGAATGGGGCGCGGCACTGGCCAGCCGCCCCGCCTGGCGCGTCCACGCACCACCCGACGCTCTCACCGGCGCCGATCCCAGATGGCGCCTGCCACCGCTGCCCGGCGTTTGCCGAGAACCCTTGTTGCACCTCAATGTTTCCGTTCGCCACATCGGCAGCGAGCGCGCCAACGCCTGGGTCGATGCGGTACTGCAAGGTGACGCCGCCGCTGCCCGCGCCATCGCCGGCCGCTGCGATCCGCTGCCGTTCCGCATTACCCGCGACCTCGCCGCCGCCCGCATTGCGTTGCGCCACCTGGCCCGCGGCAACCGCCGCGCCGGCATGCTGGCCAGTTCGGAAGGCAAACGACTCCGTGCCGAAGGCCTCGGCGTGGAACTTCCCCACATGGACGCCGCCGCCGTCGCCCACTGGTTTCTCGATCGCTACCCGGAAGACATTCGCGCCAGTGACGCACTGGAACAAATCGCCACCGAATTTTCCATCCAGGGACTGGAACTCGACTACGCCCTGCTCTGCTGGGACGCCGATCTGATCCGCCAGCCCGGCGACGAACCATGGCTACCCCGCGCGCTGCGCGGCACAAAATGGCAACGAGTCCGCGCGCCCGAGGCCGTCGCCAATCACCTCAACACGTATCGCGTGCTGCTCACACGCGCGCGCTACGAAACGATTATCTATGTCCCCCTGGGCAACACACGCGATCCGACCCGCACTCCGTCGATCTACACCGATATCGCAACCTTCCTCGCCGCCTGCGGTGCCGCGCCACTCGCGGAAGCACGCACGCCGGATATGGACGCACTCATAATGGAGCCCTGCCTATTATGAGAAATCAGAAGAAATGTTCTTTTCTGACCAAAACAACCGAAAGACTTCTTGCTTTTTTGCTTATCGTGGCTGGGCCGGCTCACGCCCAAACGATCAAGCTCAGTACATGGAACCTGAATTGGTTCACTACCAGTCAGACCCAAGCCGACCGGCCCGCGGATGCACCACACCGCACCCAGGCCGACATCGCCGAATTGCGCGCCTACGCCAACCGCCTCGATGCGGATATCATTGCCCTTGAGGAAGTGGACGGCGCCACATCGGCCGCTTCCCTGTTTCCGCCTGACCGCTACACCATCGTGACGATCCACCAGAACGTCGCCCAGCAAGTCGGCCTCGCCGTGCGCCGCCCGCTCACCGTCATGCAGAACCCCGACATCACCGATCTCGATGTCGAACCCGCCCGGGCGCCGCACCATCTGCGCTACGGCCTCGATGCCACCGTCGGTTTTCCCGATGGCGCGAAATTGCGCATCCTCGCCGTGCACCTCAAGACCGGCTGCATTACCGACAACATCGTAACGAGCCGCCGCCCGGCCTGCGCGTTGCTGTCCCGCCAGATCCCGCCTTTGGCCGCCTGGCTCGCCGCCCGCGCGGCTGGGCCCACGCCGTTCGCCCTGCTCGGCGATTTCAACCGCGACTTCGACCAACCCGAATCCGTCGCCATCCCCTTGCAAGTCGCAGCACCCCTTGTGCGCGTTACCGAAGGCGCCTCGGACCCCTGCTGGTCAACAGGGCCGTTCATCGATCATATTTTTCTGGGTGGAGACGCGCGCGCCTGGTTGCAACCTGGCAGCTTGCGTGTGTTGACTTATCATTCTGATAACGAATCAGATAAGGATCGGCTTAGCGATCATTGTCCTGTTTCGGTTAGGCTACGACCAAACCAAAAAAAACAGGTTAAGGCAGTCGTTCCTTTTTGAAAAAAAGAACCAAAAAACTTTTGCTATTGCCAAATGCCGCGGCGGGCGGCTTTCGCCGTCGCGGCTTGCTGGCGATAATCCTCGCTGGCGTCGTCAGTGACATCCGCGCCGCCGTTGTACAGCGTCGCCCTGGCAATATCCAAGCCGGTCGGCAACGTGCAGAGATAAGCCTGTCCGTGTAACGCGCAACTGACCTGCCCACCATTCGCATTAATGAACTTTTGCAGAACGTCGGCATATTCGCCGGTCACGCCCTTCACGCCGCCAAGCGGCAATTTCTGGTCGCCGACCTGTAACGTTCCCGTATCCAGCACCATGGCAGTTCCACTCACCGACGCAGGCAATTCCGATTGCACCGTCATTGCGGGATTATACGGGCCCAGATCCGCCACCGGCAGGTAAGCCGCCTGACCGTCCTCGGTCAGCGCCACAACCCATTTGCCATCTTTCGACTTTTCGGTCGACATCAGCGCGGCGCCGGCGCGCAGCGGATACATTTGCGGCGCGTCCGGGCTGGCCGCAACATAGGCCGCACTATCCCGCAAAACGCTGAATGGCTGCACGAGCGATACAAATTCCACGCTGTAGGCAGGCGGCGCCTGGGCAGACCCTGCGTCCGGCGCCGTGGCGGCAGGCGGTGGCGCGCTGAACGCGGCGGCGCTCGGGCCAGGGGGCGGGGAAGGAACCGGCGCGCTGACCGCGGGCGCGACATTGGCGGGGGCCACATTTGTCGATGGCTGCCGCAGCAAATATACGGTTCCCCCGGCGGCCAGCGCCGCAACGACAGCCACGCCACCGAGAATACCCGCGATGTTCATTGCATTGGCCATATCAGGCTTCCTTGGCGTGTCTGGATGACAGAAAAACTGTCATGGGCTGGCCGGCGATGCAGGCGGCGGCACAGCCCAGCCGGTGCCACCCGTGTTGCTGCCACCCGTGTTGCTCGTTGGCGCGTTGCTGGCCGACGCACTGGATGGCGCCGGCGGCGGAACTGCCCAGCCAGTACCGCCCGTATTGGTTGCGCCGCTGGCCTTGTTTGTAGATGCCGACTGGACATGGTGGTGATGCACCGGCGGTGGCGGCGACGCGGCGGCTTGCTGCGCGGCGGCATCTGCGGCAGCCTGTTGCGCCAGCGCATCGCGCGACGCCTGGATCAATACGGGAATGGATGCCGCCAGATCCACACCCTCGCACGGATCGCCGGTCTGCAATTGCAACTGCGCCGCCAGCGCCTGGCCGCTTGCGCATTTCAACATCGCATTGCTGCCGGTGTTCAGCGCCATCGACAAGCCGTAATAGGTGATTGCCGCCTGATGGTAGCCCAGTCCCTGTGCCGCCTGCCCCAGATAGTAGTAGGCGAGATCAGAGCCGTATCCGACCTGCATCACTCGCAATGCCAGATCATTCCAGTTTTCCGCCAGGTCGAGCTGATGAATGGCGCCGACCTGGCCGGCCCAGGTAAACCTGCAATTTTGCCCGCAATCCAGCACCGGCTTGCCGGCCTGCAGGTCTCTCATCATGGTGCTCTGCACCTCCGGCGTCACTGCCGCGTATTTGCTTGCGCATCCGGTCAGCATCGCGGGGCTCAGCGCCGCCAGGCCGAGCGTTACACGGATCAGCGCCTGAACCTGTTTCATCGTTGCACTTCCCTCCTGCTCATGGCAGCCGACCCGCGCGGATCAACCCAATTATCCAGATCGTTGCACCAACCTGCGCGTAGTCATTGCTGCTGGTTTGGGCGGCTAGTTTGGCGGCGGTTGCGGAACGAGGTCCCATGACCCGCCGCACGCTCCCACACCGGGGAAATAACCGTCCGGCTGGCCACAGCGGTAGTAGCCCGGCGGCGCCGGCGGTAACGGCGGAATTCCGGGCGGCGCATTCGCCGCGACTTCCTCGGCTGTCAGGTCGGGGCCCTCGATGAACGGCGTGTCATACACAACAAGAGGCGCCACTTCGAAAGGATACGGAAATATCGGATCGGCGTAGGGATACCAAACGCCGTCCACCTCCCACCACCAGCCGCGCCTTCCGTAATGCCACTCGTTGCGCCATGTGCCGCCGCGCCACGCGGCGAGTTCGTGCGGGCTGAACTCGCGCACGTTGCGCGTGTGGAAATCAGCCTGGTGAGAAGCGACGAAGACGTGATCACGGCCGATGTCGCGGTTTGCATCCGCGTGCAGGAAGGCGCGCGGTTCGTGATGCGCGAGGCCGGCCGAGTCCAGTCCGCGCGTATGAAGCGCCGCGCCGCCCCCGATCCGCGGATCGCCCCGCAATCCCGCATGCTCCAGGCCCCCATGCTCCAGGCCCCCATGCTCCGCGCCGCCGCCGTGTAACGTTCCGCCGCCATGCAATCCACCGCCGCCGTGCAGTCCCCCGGCGTAGGCATGGTCTTCGTGCGAAGCTGCCTCGCGGCCAGCGCTTTGGTGCAGCGCCCCGGCGTGCCCGGCTTCGTGGAAACCGCTGGCCCCGGAACGGCCGCTCATCTCGCCCGACGCACGATGTATCGACGACGATCCGCCGGCATGCATCCCGTTACCGGCGTGGTTCACGCCCATGTTGCCAGGAATGTGGGCTTCACCCGCCATGTTGCCGGGAATATGCGCGCCACCGCCCATATTGCCGGGGATGTGTGCGCCACCGCCCATATTGCCGGGGATGTGCGCGCCACCTGCCATGTTGCCGGGCATGTGCACCCCTCCGCCGGCCGGCATTCGCGCGCCGCCTGCGGGAGCGCCGCCGATATGCGGCGCCGCTGGATGCGCGGGCGGTGGCGGTGGCTTTGGATTTCCAAAAGCCATGCCGATACACAGAGCCGAGGCCGCCACGCCAAGTGTTGATTGCTGCAACGTAAAAGTTACATTTCGGCCCAAAACGCCGGAACGCGCGAATATTGACATGAAAGCAAGCCCTCATCGTCGGGCAAAAGGATGCGGATCACCGACGAATGACGCGCCCCGCATCGTTCCGCCGGCTTCATTACCAAGTCCTAGATCGTTGTCTTAACCAGCGTCAACACGATCAGCCTGCGCAATCTGTCGGAATTTGTAACGCGGCGCCGTTGTCACGTCGATGTGATCGCGCGCCGATGCAAGGTGGTACGAGGCGATGCGGTGGAGGACCCCGCCCTCAGCCCCGCGTTCTATTTCGCTTCGAACGCGGCGCTGATGATCAGCGTCACATCATCGCCCACCATCGGCACATAGGCCGAAACGCCGAACGCGCTACGCCGTATGTCGCCGCTCACGGCAAAGCCCACCGTGTAGGCGCGGTCGAGCGGGTTGATCGCCGCGCCATTGAACTTGACGTTCAATGTCGCCGGTTGGGTCACGCCGTGCAACGTCAGATTTCCCACCACCACCGCCTGCCCCGCGCCCGCCGGGCTGACCTTGGTCGAGGTGAAATTCATGACGGGATATTTGGCGGCATCAAACCAGTCGGGTCCTTTCACAGGCCATCCAGCTTGGCGCTCGTCGTGCTGACGCTCAGGACCGGCACGCTCACCGACAGCGTGCTCGCCGAAGGGTTCTTCGGATCCAGGAACAACGTT
>CAJCIS010000059.1 GCA_903970435.1 Acidobacteriota bacterium
ACGCTCTGATGTCCGTTTTCAAGTCCGTTGGGCGTGTTTTTTCGCCCGAACGTTCGGTTGCCGATGACCGATGGATGCGCATGGGAGGAGGCGAGGCTGTGAGACGACGGTGATCAAACTCTGATGCGCGGGTTGGATACCGCATTACCGTTTATGCGTCCGAGGCTTTCCCTGTCTTGCTGCGGGCGTCGGCAAAGCCGGCCAAATAGCGTAGCGCGGGAATTCCTCTACCGTTGCCCCGCCCCCACCCATGCGCAACGTTTTGAGTGGTGCGAATGAGCGTCAGGCGGTGTGCATGGCCTGACCAATCGCCCAGATGAAGCCTGCAAGTTCCCGCGCTATCGCGGTTACAGCAACTGTCAGCTTCTTGCCACGATTAGACAGTGCGCGATACCGCGCGCACAAACGAGTTTGGGCCTTTAACGCAATATCACGAATAGCCGGTGCAACGCTTTCGTGTACATAGCTTTTTTGCTGACTGGTTTTCGGCAAATGCCGGTAGGTCCAAGCGCTTTCCACCAGAGCGCGCCGCACACGCACGTTGCCGGCCTTGGTAATGCCAAGACGGCGAACCTGTTCGCCGGTCGAGTGCTCGCCTGGAACGAGGCCCAGATAGCTCATGAATTGCCCGGCCGTTGCAAAACGCCGCAGATCGCCAATTTCGGCCATGATCGTGGCGGCAGTGACCAGTCGTATGCCGCGCAACGACTGTAGTGCCTGCACCATCGGCGCGAGCGACCAGCAGGGCAGGAACTCGGCAATCACGTCTTCGACCTGGGCGAGCCTTTCCTGCGCGTGCTGGGCTGCCAGGATCATGTCCTGCAGCACCAGATGTTGCGCCGTATGATCGAATTTTTGCCCTTGCAGCCATTGCTTGTGCTGCTTGGTCCAAGTCGTTTTGCCCGGATAGTTCCGTCCGTAGCGCAGCATCATTGACGAAATGGCCTGGCGTTTGCGGCGCAGATCATCCACCGCCGCCTCGCGTGATCTGATCAGTTCCCGCACCGCCTCGTGGGCCTCGTCAGGCACCCAGACGGCGGTCAGTTCCCCGGCCCGGAGCAGCCGTGCCAGCTGCACCGCGTCGCGCCGGTTGGTCTTGATCCGGTCGCCCGGTTTGCGCGGGATGAGCGAAGGCGCCACCACCGTGCAGGCGTGGCCCATGGCGATCAGCTGCCGATATAGCCCGTAGCCTGTTGGCCCTGCTTCGTAGCAGAAATGCAGCTTGCCGTGACGCTTCTCCAGGCGGGCCACGAGCTTGCGCACCGCGGCAGCATCGGTATCGATCTCGCCCAGGTATCGCACTTCGCCCTTTCGGCCCTCTTCGGCCACCGCCACGGCATGGTGTTCTTTGGCAGCATCCAATCCGACAAAAACTTCGCTATGCTGTTTCACGGCTCGTCTCCCTGTGCTGAGGCAAGGCTCGCCCCTGCGAGCAACCCTCGTTGACCCGCACAGTGTGGGGCGAGCCGCCCCGTCAGGAAACGGACATGCGGTCTTGCACCTGCTACCACCCGCTGTTCGTGTTCAACCAATTCGGCGATCTGGAGCGCTGCGAACTCCGTCCCGGCAACGTGCACAGCGCCGATGGCTGGCGTAATGTGCTGGAGCCGGTGACGGCGCGCTACCGGCAGACGATGAAGCGCCGCTACTTCCGCGGCGATGCCGGCTATGCAAATCCAGGTATCTATGAATTTCTGGAATCCGAGGGCTACAAATATACGATCCGGCTTCCGGCCAACGCGGTCCTGCAGGAGCGGATCGGGTGGCTGCTGAAGCGCCCGGTGGGACGACCGCCGCATGCCGTGCGACGCTACTACGCCAGCTTCAGCTACCAGGCGGCGTCATGGACCAGGTCCCGCCGAGTGGTGGCGAAGGTCGAGTGGCACCCCGGTGAGTTATATCCGCGCGTCGGCTTCATTGTGACCAACATGACCCGGCCGCCCGAGCGGGTGACGCTGTTCTACAATCAGCGCGGCACGGCCGAGCAGCACATCAAAGAAGGCAAGAACGCGATCGTGTGGACCCGCCTGTCCTGCCACCGCTTCGCCGCGAACGCGGTGCGGCTGCAACTGCATGCCCTGGCCTACAACCTCGCCAACTTCCTGCGCACCCTGACCTTACCCGAGGCAGTCAGCCATTGGTCGATGACCACCTTGCGGGACCGACTGGTCAAGATTGGCGCCAAGATCGTCAGGCACGGGCGATCGATCACGTTTCAGATGGCCGAGGTCATGGTCTCGCGCGGATTGTTCAAGCATATCCTCGACGCCATTGCGGCGCTGCGTCCGCTGCCGCCCGCACGATGCTGAGCGCCGCAGTCACTGCCTGCGTTGACTGTCGGCAGGGGAACTGCGTTCATTTGTCGCTCGACCCAGCAGAATCTCCAGCCGGACGGCAATCACTGACCGGTGGCGCTGGCCGCGGGCGCCGTCCCGGCACTTTCGCCGTTGCAAATTCCGTCGGACGGCGGGTAGCCTGCCTCTCAGACTGCCGGGTGGGCCGGACATCTGGGGAATGTCGGTTTGGATTTATACAATCCTTCTGAGCTGGTGATTGTGGAGAAATGGCGTGAAACTTCGTATCGGTTTTTTCATTGTCGCGGTTCTGGAAGGCGGCGCTGCGATGGCGGCGCCGACGCAGCGGCTGCACTCCTTCGCCGGCGGCAGTGACGGTGCCGCAGCCCGCTCCACGCTGATCCGCGATGCGGCAGGCAATTTTTATGGCACCACCAACAAGGGTGGCCCTGCCGGTGCGGGTACCGTCTTCAAGGTGACATCGGGCGGCGTGGAGTCGGTGCTGTATTCTTTCACCGGCGGCAGCGATGGCGGCGCGCCATCCGGTGGTCCGCTGGTGATGGATAGCTTAGGCAATCTTTACGGCACCACGGCGACCGGTGGCACGCGCGGCGCCGGCACGGTGTTCGTGGTGACGCCTAGCGGGGCGGAGAGTGTGTTGTATTCCTTCACCGATGGTGCCGATGGCGGCTACCCCGTGGGTGGCCT
>CAJCIS010000060.1 GCA_903970435.1 Acidobacteriota bacterium
CAAATTCCACACCGGGTCCTTCAGCTTGGCGACGAACGCCGCGTGCGCCGCTTCCTGTGCCTCGGTCGGAACGATGATCAGCGGTGTGTGCGCCTCGGTGCGCGTGTAGGTGAATGGCACGCCTTCCTGACCTTCCTCCACCAGCAGCAGCCCGCGCTGGCGGCCGCCGGTGAGTTCGATATACACTTGCGCGAGCAGCCGGCAGTCGAGCAGCGCATTGTGCGTCACACGCTCGGTCAGATCGATATTGAACCGGCGGCACAGCGCATCGAGGCTGTTCGGCAGGCCGGGAAATTTCGCGCGGGCCAGCGCCAGCGTATCGATCATGCGCAGCCTGTCGATTTCCGGCAGGCGCAGCCGCGCGCATTCCGCGTTCAGAAACCCGAAATCGAACGCCGCGTTGTGCGCGACAAGGCTGTCCTGGCCGATGAATTCCAGGAAATCATCGATGATGTCGGCAAACCGCGGCTTGCCGATCAGGTCGCCGCGCGTGTAGCCGTGAATGCGCGTCGCGTCTTCGGGTACGTCGCGTTCGGGATCGATCAGCCTGTGAAACGTCTTGCCCGTTGGCAGGTCGCGTATCAGCTCGAGTGCCGCGATTTCGATGATACGATCCCCGTTCAGCGGATCGATGCCGGTTGTTTCCGTATCAAACAAAACCGATCGCGTCATGAGTATCCAATCCTAAAGGCAGGACAGAAAGGAAGTATTTCTTTTTTGAAAAAAAGAAACAAAAAACTTTTTTCCGATGGCACACGCACCCCAAAAGCAAACAAAGGTTTTTTTTCAAAAAGGAACTACTTCCTGCTTCCGAACGCCGCCAAAAACCGCCGGATCTGCCGCACGGCGTAATAACGGGAAAGACCCGTCCGAACGATCGTATCCGCCTTCGACAGCTTCGCCGCATCCGGCATCTGCAACCGTATCATGGCCTCGATCTCCGAGTCGCTCATACCGCGGCGCGCCTTTACCCGGCTGATTTGCAGCGCCCGCGGCGCCGTAACCACCACCACGTGATCGACAAACCGCTCGCCGCCGGTCTCCAGCAACAGCGGAATGTCAAGCACCACCAGCGCCTTGCCGCCCGCGCGCGCCCGCGCCAGAAACCGGCTTTGCTCCCGCCGCACGAGCGGGTGAAGGATTGCCTCCAGCCGCCGCCGCGCGGCCCCGTCGGCCAGCACGCGCGCCCGCAGGGAAGCGCGGTCCAGCACGCCGCTCACCACGGTGCCCGGAAATGCCCGGGCGATGGCGGGCAGGGCGCCCCCGCCGGGCGCTTGCAGCCGGTGCACGGTCGCATCCGCATCGAACACCGGCACGCCGCAGCGCCGGAAGGCCGCCGCGGCCGTCGATTTGCCCATGCCGATGCCGCCGGTCAGGCCGATGATCTTCAAAACGCGCCCGAATTCAACGCCGACTCAGGACGGCGGTATATCGGAGGCGACGAAGTCAAACACTTCCTGGTCCACCACCGGGGTCACCCCGAACCATTGGGCAAACCCCGGCACCGCCTGGTGCATCAGCATGCCCAGCCCGCCCACCGTCCGCAGCCCGTGCGCCGCCGCATCGGTCAGCAATTTGGTCATCAGCGGCACATACACGATGTCGGCCACCGCGACGTCCCGACCGGCCCGGGTGAAATCCTGATCCAGCGGTTCGGACCTGTGCAGGCCCGCCGCGGTGGCATTCACCAGCAGCGCGTGATCCGCCAGCGCCGCATGGCGTTCCTGCCAGTAGAGCACCCGCGATCCCGGCAGTTCGCGCGCCAGCGCATGCGCGCGGTCCAGCGACCGGTTGGCGATACTCACCGGCACCGCCCGCTCCAGAAGCGCGGCGGCAATCGCCCGCGCCGCCCCGCCCGCGCCCAGGATCAGCGCCGGCCCGGCCGCCGGTTCCACCCCATGCGCCCGCAGGTTGGCAATGAAGCCGGCGCCGTCCGTATTGGTGCCGATGATGCTCTCGCCGGTGAACAGCAAGGTATTCACCGCGCCGGCCCGCCGCGCCGTATGGTCCACCTTGGTGCAGATCGCCAGCGCGGCTTCCTTGTGCGGGATGGTGACGTTCGCGCCGCGAAAGCCGGCCGCCCGCAACCCATGCACGGCGGCGGCAAAATGTTCCGGCGCCACCGGCAACGGCACATAGGCGCCGTCGATACCATGCCGGTCCAGCCAGAAATTATGCAGCAATGGCGAACGGGAGTGACGAACCGGCCAGCCCAGAACCCCCGCGAGTGTCGCCGCGCCGGTAATCACGTTCAAAAATCTCGGGCGGCCATATCCACTATCCAAAACACTCAGTCCAGCGCATGCCGCAACGGCCGGTACAGCGCCAGCAGCGTCAGCGCCGCCAAAGCTACAAGCCCCGCATGAAGAAACCAGAAAATCGCGTTTGGCACCGTTCCGTACAAAGCTCCCAGCCACCCTACCATCAGGTTCGTACCGACAAATAAAAGGTAGAAAACACCTACCATGGTGGCATTCAGACCAGCCGGAGCCGTCCGCGACACCAACGCCAGCCCGATCGGATAAATGTTTACGAAGGCCAGCCCATTGACAATATGGAACATTATCAGAATGGGCAAGGAAACTTTCACGCCCGTCCGCGCCGCCACCAGGCAAGCCGCCGCCAGCACCAGCGGCGCCAGCGCCCCGCACGCAATCCCGCCGGCTATTTTCGCGAGTTCATGCGGGACCACGCCGCGCCGTGCGAGCGCGCGCCAGAACAACACAACCAGCGGCAGCAGAATGGTGGTCGTCAGCGCATCGAATGACACCAGCCACGTGACCGGCATCCGCCAGCCCAGAATGGTCAAATCCGCGCTGTCCCGCGCCCAAACCGGATAGAACGCGTAAATCTGGTCGTTGTTGATGAACGCAACAGCCAGGATCAGCGCCAGCACGCCCTGCGCCGCCAGCACCCGCCAGTCCCGCCGGGTCAGCTTCGGCCGCGCGCCGGTACGCACCGCGCGCGGCTCCGGCGGCAAACTGCGCCGCCCGGCCAGATAGATGAAAATGGAAACCAGCATGCCCGTGCCGGCCGCCGCAAACCCGAAATGCCAGCCCAGACGCTCGCCCAAGGTGCCGCACACCACCGGCGCCACAATCACGCCCACCGCAATGGCGAACGCGAAAATCTGAAACGCGTCGGTCCGCCGCGGATCGTGGTCGGCGTACAAGCCGCCGACCTGCGCCGCGATGTTGCCCTTCACCAGGCCGCAGCCGCACACCAGCAACAGCAGCGCCACGACAAACCCGGCCTGAAACGCCATCGCGAAATGGCCCGCCACCATCAGCACACAGCCGGTAATGACCGCGCGCGTCCGCCCCAGCCACCGGTCCGCCAGCAGGCTGCCGAGCACCGGCGTGAGATACACCCCGGCCGTGTACAAGCCGAAAATCTGCGCCGCGAGCGAGGTCGTGGTCTGCGTCCCATAGACGAAACGGATCGCCGCCCGCAGCCCCGCCAGCCCCGGCACACTCTCGATCGCACCCGGCCTTGGCAGAAAATCCAGCATGTAAAGCGCGAGCAGCGCCTGCATGCCGTAAAACGAAAACCGCTCGCAGCCCTCGGTGAAGGCCAGCACCGCCAGGCCCAGCGGATGGCGGTCGGATGTGTCGGCTTTCATGCTGCCAGGATAGTAAGCAAGGATGTTCTTTTTTTGAAAAAAAGAACCAAAAAACTTTTGCTTTTTTAAGGGCCTGCCAGCAGGGCGCCGTGGAGCCTCCGCCAACTGTGCAAATCTGCCGTACAAATGAGGCCGCCTTCGGTTTGCCCGGCACAATAGGGCGAGCCATCGAATTTGGCGGCATGGCCGCCGGCCTCTGCGTGCAGCAGCACGCCCGGCAGGTGGTCCCACGGCATCAGCCGGTTGAACACCACGAAGTTCGAATGCCCCGCACACAGCGCCCGATATTCATGCGCCGCGCAGCGATGATCCCAAACTTGCGCCAGCCTCGGAAGTCCGCGCAGCACCCGATCCCGCACCCCGGCCGGCATGAAACGCCACGACACCATGCCGGACATCCGGCCGAGCGGCACCGGATCGGCAACATGCAGCCGGGCCACCGACCCGTCCGCGGCATGTTCCGTCGCACCCGCATCCACCAGCGCCGCGGAATAGTTGTCCACGATCGGATCGAGAATGACGGCGGCCGTCGTCACACCATGCTCCACCACCGCCGCCATCACACCGAACAACGGCAACCCCGCCACGAAATTCGCGGTGCCGTCGATCGGGTCGAGCGTAATGGCAAAGGGCGCCGCCGCCAGCCGCCCAATCAGCGTGAAATCCGCCGCCGCTTCCTCCTCGCCCACCACCAGCACACCCGGAAACATCTTTTCGAGAGCCGCACTGATGCGCGCCTCGGCCGCCTCGTCGGCATCGGTAACCAGATCGAGCGGCCCGGATTTTTCCCGCACGTCCCCCGGCGACATGCGCCGAAAGCGCGGAAGAATGTCGATGCGGGCGGCGTCGCGGAGCGTGGCGGCCAGGGCCGTGAGATCGTGCGCGTTGAAAGCCATGCGGCGGGAAGTATTTCTTTTTTTCAAAAGAGAACGGCTTCCTTACTTCCCTTCCGCCACAAACCGCGCCCGATCCGCCGGCAACAACCTTACCGTAACGTTCGTCGCCGCTTCGCCGTCGTCGCGCGCCGTCACTTCGCCATGCGCATACAACCAGGCCAGGCGCTTTCCCTCCGCATGCGGAATGACATAATGCTGCTCCTCCATGCCCGCCGCAATGCGCGCATCCAGCGCCGCCAGCAGCGCGGGAAATCCCTCGCCGGTCAGCGCCGAGACGGCAATGGCGCCCGGCCGCAGCTCAACCTGGGCAATGCCACCCATCAGGTCGGATTTATTCAGCACCTCGATCGTCCGGTCCGCGAAGTCCGCGTCCAGCGTGCCGTCATGCGCCATGGTGGACAGCACCGACAGCACATCGGCGCGCTGCGCCTCGGTGTCGGGATGCGACACGTCGCGGATATGGAGCAGCAGGTCGGCTTCGGCGACCTCCTCCAGCGTGGCCCGGAACGCCTCCACAAGTTGGGTCGGCAACTCGCTGATGAACCCCACCGTGTCCGAAAGGATAACACGGCGCCCGGAGGGCAAGGTCAGCCCGCGCATGGTCGGGTCGAGCGTCGCGAACAACTGGTCGCGTGCCGCGACGGCCGCCCCGGTCAGCGCGTTGAACAGCGTCGATTTTCCCGCATTGGTGTAGCCCACCAGCGCAACCACCGGGAACGGCACCCGGCGCCGCGCGTCGCGATGCAGCCCGCGCGTGCGCCGCACCTGCTCCAGCTCGCGTTTCAGCCGGGCGATCCGGTCGGTAATCAGCCGCCGGTCCGCCTCGATCTGCGTCTC
>CAJCIS010000061.1 GCA_903970435.1 Acidobacteriota bacterium
CGCAGGCTCGCCGATCATGGCGCCGATCGCGAACAGGCAGAGGCCCGCCAGTCCCATACCGCCGCCGATGAAAGCGCCGGCCCGGACCCCGATCTGGCGGCGTGGCCCCGCCACTTCAACCAATTTGTTACCGCAATAGGAGCAGACGAAGCGGCTGCCGGCCGGCACGCGCACCACATCCCCGGCGCTTGCCACAGCACAAAACATCTCGTTCCTGCAGCGGCCGCTGACGAACTCCACCATCGCGTTCATGCCAAATCCTTGACCAGAAACAGCCGAACCGGGCGCCGACACATACGGGCTGCCCCTTCGTGCCGGGCCACCCAACGTCTCACCCAGACCAAGCGCCTCTGACGCGACACCTAGCATTGGTCTATTTATTTGGCTATACCAATTTTCAGGTTATAAAAAAATCCTTGGGGATGGGCGTAACGATCGCTGCGCCGAACGCTCCACAACGTGCAAGCCTTCATAGCACGTTATATTTTCGAGATTTAAGGTGTTCGGCCCGGCCTGCCGCAGCGTCCCAATGGCGCGCGCGCGGTGGGACTAATCAATAAAGAGACGGTCCACAGCTACTTCCTCTCCCAGCCCCGCGGTCCCTGCTGCCAATATGTCAGGGCGTGACCAGCCGCTTTCGCCGCGGTCCAACGTGCGCGCGCCGCCGCGACAGCCTCCGCGTCACCGCCATCGAACAGGTCGAAAACCCGCTCGAATTCCGCCAGCCGCGCGCTGCTCTGGCCGTCGAGCAGGAACAGGAAATTGGCTCCGTTCGGCGCCTCGTCCGCATCGGTAATCCAGATCGGCTGCAAATCGGCATGCCCCATCGACGCCGTGCCGTGCGGCAGCCAGTCCGGCTGCGGACAGACCCACAAGGCGGTATCGACCGAGGCAACCCGGTCCGACAGGCACCTGATCACCGCCCGCTTGCCGGCCGCCAAGGTGCGGCCCAGCAAGGCCGGCAGCGCCTGTTCAGCCCCGGTACGGGTCAGATGGTAAAAGCCGATCTCAGCCATGATGCAGGCCGCCGCGTTTCAGAGCCCGTTTCAAAAGGCGGCCTGGCAGGTCAGCTGGCGTGGATTTACGAGCACCGGAGCGGCCTGCGGTGGCGGTGAGCACCCAAGCGCAGGAAATCCGCGTCAGATGACCGTCAGGCCGCCTTTTGAGGCGGGCTCTCATAAACGTCCAGGATCTTCGAACCGGTCCCGCACCAGCCGGTCCAGCAGCCGAACGCCAAAACCGGTCGCTCCCGCAGCGTGGCGGTCGTCGGCTTCGGCAATCGTCTCCACACCGGCAATGTCGAGGTGCGCCCAGGGCACCCCGCCCACGAACTCGCGCAAAAACGCCGCGGCGTGGCACGCGTCCGGCTGTCCGCGCTCGGGAGAACAATGGCGCAAATCGGCGATGTCGCTGTCCAGAGCGCGGCGGTGGCTCTCGTCGATCGGCAACTGCCACAAAAGCTCGCCCACGGCGGCGCCGGCCGCGGAAACGGCCGCTGCCAGCGCGTCATCGTTGCTGAACACGCCGGCCATGTGGTGCCCCAGCGCCGTCACCACGCTGCCGGTCAACGTTGCCAGATCGACGATGGCAAGCGGCTTTTCCCGCACGGCCATGCCGAGCGCATCCATCAGCACCAGGCGCCCTTCCGCATCCGTATCCACCACCTCGACGGTGGTGCCGTTGGCGTGCCGCAACACGTCGCTCGGGCGATACGCCGCCTCGCTCACCGCGTTTTCGGCCAACGCCAGCACGGCGATCGCCGGGGCCGGCGAGGCCCGCCGCGACAGCGCCATCATCGCCCCCGCGCACGCGGCGGCGCCGGCCATGTCGGCACGCATGTCCCACATGCCGTCCGCCGGCTTTATGCTGATGCCGCCTGTATCGAACGTAATGCCCTTGCCGACGAACGCCACCGGCGGCGCGTCGATCGTTCCGGGCCATCGCAGCACCGCGAGCGCCGGCGGATTGGCCGAGCCCCCGCCCACCGCCAGCAGCCCGGCCAGCCCCGCGCGCCGCAACCCGTCGCCGCGCAGAACCTCCAACGTCAGCCCCCCGGTGGCGATCTGTTCCAGCCGCGCGACGAATTCGCACGGTGTCAGCGTATTGGAAGGTTCCGTCACCAGATCACGGGCGAATTCCAGCGCCTCGAGCACCGCAAGCTCGCGCGCCCAGCGTTTCCCGAGATCGGAATCGTCGGTGACAGCACTCACGTCGGTCAGCTTCGGTGCATCCTCCTGCCGGATCGTGCGCAGCCTGTCGTAACGCCACGCACGCGTCACCGCGCCGGTCAGGCAGGCAATGGCGTCGCGCCGCCGCAGGCCGCGCAAGTCGATCGCCAGGCGTGACGACTGCAACGTGCGCGCCGCCGCCTTGGCGCCGGCGCCTTCCATGATTTGTTCGTCCGGCGTGCTGCCGATGCCAAGCAGCAATATCCGTCGCGCGCCGCCGAATATGTCGCAGATCGTATCGGGCAAGCCGGAAAAATCGTCGGCCGCCGCCGCGGTCACGAAATCGGGCGGCGAGGCGCCGAGCCGCACCGGCAGCGCCAGCGGCCAGTCACCCTCGACATGGCCGGTCAATGCAACGCGAATCATTCCTTACCTATGGAAAAAAGTAGTTCTTTTTTGAAAAAAAGAACCAAAAAACTTTTGCTCCCGGCGATGGCCCCAGCCGTCGCGCAGGCGCAGGAGCAAAGTTTTTTGCTGCTTCTTTTCAAAAAAGAAGTTCTTTCCTTAAGTTTCGAAATGATCGCTGATCAGCCGGTCCAGCAGCCGCACCCCAAACCCCGTCGCCCCCTTCGGCACCGTCGGATGATCCTTCGTCGCCCAGGCCGTGCCGGCAATATCCAGATGCGCCCATTTCTTGTCGTTGACGAACCGCGCAATGAACTGCGCCGCGGTAATCGACCCGCCCGGCCGGCCACCGATATTTTTCATATCCGCGATGTCCGATTTGATCTGCTTGTCGTACTCCTTGCCCATCGGCATGCGCCACAGCCGCTCGCCGCTGGCCAGCCCCGCCGCCGTCAGTTTCGCCGCCAGATCGTCATCGTTGCTGAACAGTCCGGCATGTTCGTGGCCCAGCGAAATGATGATCGCGCCGGTCAAGGTCGCCAGATCGACCATGAAGCGCGGCGCGAATTTCTCCTGGCAATACCAAAGGACGTCCGCCAGCACCAGGCGCCCCTCGGCATCGGTGTTCAGCACCTCGATCGTCTGGCCGGAATAGCTCTTCACCACGTCGCCCGGCCGCTGCGCATTGCTGCCCGGCATGTTTTCCACCAGCCCCACCAGGCCCACCGCGTTCACCGGCGCCCGCCGCACCGCAAGGGACGCCATCAGGCCGGTCACCGCCGCGGCGCCCGCCATGTCCCACTTCATGTCCTCCATGCCGGCCGCGGGCTTGATGCTGATGCCGCCGGTGTCGAACGTGACGCCCTTGCCGACGAATGCCAGGGGCGCCTCGCCCGCGCGGCCGCCGTCCCACCGCATGATCACCGTGCGCGCCGGATTGGCGCTCCCCTGCGCCACGCCCAGCAGCGCGCCGAACCCCAGCCTGGTCATGTCCTCCGGCGTCAGCACCTCCACCGCCAAGCCGAGCGCGCTTAGCTTCTCGATCCGGTTGGACATCTCGATGGGCGTCAGAATGTTCGGCGGCTCGCTGGCCAGATCGCGGGCGATGAAAATGCCGCGCGCCACCGCCTGCGCCTTCGCCCACGCCGCATTCGCCCCAGCCGCGTCGGTGGTCAGTACGGTAAGCCCCGCGAATTTCGGCTTGTCCTCCGGCTTTTCCTTGGTGCGGTAAATGTCGAACCGGTAGGCGCGCAGCACGGCGCCAAGCGCGACATGCGCGGCCTGCGCGCCGGAAAGCCCGTCCGTGGCCAGCGAAACCGTGGCCTCGCGCGCCAACGCCGCCGCCAACGCGCCGCCCGCATCCTCCAGCCGCCGCTCGGATATCTCGCCGTCCTTGCCGAGGCCGGCCGCCACAATGCGGTTGAGCCCGCCGCCCGGCGCCAGGATGCTGCACGTCGTGCCCTCCTTGCCGGTAAAGTCAGCACTGGCAAAACCGCGGCTGATCGCCCCGCCCGTCGCCGCATCCGCCGCCTGCCACAGTCCCGATGGCGCCGCCCCCTCCGCCACCAGCAGCGCCAAGGCGCCGCTCGCCGGTAAGGAAGAAGCGGAAAATCGCACATCCAGCATCGTCAACGTCCATCCATGTCCAGGCAGGCGCCCAACTTAGCAGCGCGCCCGCGCTTTGTAAGGGCGGGGCTTGGGTGGGGTAAGAAGGAAGCAGAAGGCCGGGGGCTCTGCCCCCTGGACCCCCGCTAAGGACAAGTCCTTAGAACCTGTTTGTTAAGGGAGGTCAGGGCTAACGAGGGGGGCACACGGTACGTTGCTACGTCGCGCGTGCCCCCCTCGTTAGCCCTGACTTTTCTTAAACAAATGGGGCCTGGGGACTTGTCCCCGTCGTACGAAGCACGCATTCGCGTGACGGGGTCCAGGGGCGGAGCCCTTGGCCTTCTGTCACCGGTCATAACTCACGGCCGTTCATTCTCGTTACGTAAAGGGTTGGCGTACTCCAACCCTTTCCGGATGCGCACGGAGATTTCCTTGATTCCAAGGTGCGGTGCGGCCGATGTTTTGTGTGGTTGGCTGGTGGTCATGGGGTGAGAATGGCATAACGGCAATGGATAGGCAAGTTTTCCTGTTTGGGGGGCTTTTTTTGGCGGGAGCCCGACTCCACCAGGTCAGCCGCGAGCCGGGGGCGAGTCTGCGTTGCTATATTTTTCCCAAGGGCATCACGGTTTGCTATGGAAGCCGATGCCAACTGTTCTGCGCATCGGTGGGATGCGGGTGGTGATTTACCCAAACGACCATCGGCCGGCCCATGTGCATGTCGTTGGCGGTGGTGGACAGGCGGTGTTTTTGTTGAACTGCCCTGAGGGACCGCCGGCGTTGCGCGGTGCCAAGGGGCTCTCGACGGTCTCGTTGAGC
>CAJCIS010000062.1 GCA_903970435.1 Acidobacteriota bacterium
AGTCGCCTTGCCCAGGCAATGCGGTTCCATCTTCGCCCATTGAGCGTCCGTCAGGCACATCCGGTCCATGGCAAACTCCTTTTGGGAGCTTGAATCACAGCAGACGTGGCCAGGGGAATCCTGATTCTCAACAGACCCTAGGGCACCAGCGGCGGGGATGGCCCAGAGCCAAATTTTTTTCTGGTCGGCGTCGACGCTGGGTTTGTCGGCGGCGAGGTAGCCGTAGAGGCCGACGATGGCGCTGTTGACGCTGAGCATCCAGGCATTGGCGGCGGCGCGTCGGTCGCTGACTTTTTCGGCGGTGGACAGGTAGAGTTCGAAGAGCGTCAGGTGTGCTTCGGTTGGATCAGGCATCGGCGGGCGCTCCCGAGGCGAAAAATCGGTCAGCATCATACACATGGAGGCGGCCAAGAGCGTCACCCACTGTGATCCTATGACCATGGAGAGACAATGCGGTTACCCCTGCTTCTATTGCAATTCTTGCAATTTCCAACCCAGTGCGGAAATTCCAGAGCCGTACCGTTTTGTCTTCCGACTTTGTTGCAATTACTCGGCCGTTGGTGGCGAAGTGGGCGCCGGTTACTGCCGCTTCGTGGCCACGCAAAACAAGGATTTCTCTACCGCTAATTGTATCCCACACACGTGCCGTTTTATCCGCTGATCCCGTAATGACACGGCTTCCATCCGGCGAAAAGCCGATGCATAAGATCGAGTTTTCGTGCGCGTTCACGGTCAGGGCCTCCAGTCGGCTTGTCATGTCCCAAAGTCGCACCGTTCCATCCGAATGCGCGGTCGCGACGCGGTTGCTGCTCGACGAATAGCAGGAGGCAGTCACAGGACCCTGATCGCGGCCGATGATTGCAAAATGTTGCCCAGGTGCCATATCAAACAAGCGCGCATTCATATCCCAACACAGAATCGCCTGCCGCGACACGGTTAATATTACACTGTCCTGTGAGAAATGCGCGTTTGTGACCGAGTTGGTGTGCCTGTGCGGAAGCGTCAACTCGCATCTACCTGCGATGTCCCAGAGACGGGCGGTGCAATCAGATGAAGCCGTGAGGGCCCTAGTGCCATCCATGGAGAAGCGGGCACTGTGGACTGATCCTTCATGACCGAGGAGCACGCCGACCTCCTGTCCTGAACCGGGGTCCCATAGCCGCGCAGTCGAATCCCCCGAAGCAGTAATAATTAGTGCGCCATCAGGAGAGAAGTTCGCACAGTTAATTTCGCTTTCATGGCCTGGGCGTTTGTTGGCTTGGGACAAATTAGCTACGACCCACAATCTCGCGGACTTGTCGATGGAAGCAGTTGCTATTCGCGTTCCGTCCAAGGAAAAGCACGCATCAGTGATGACACTTTCATGACCTCGTAATACCGCGATTTCCTGTCCTGATTCCGTGTCCCATAGAATTGCGGTCTTGTTGAGGCAAGCCAGGATTCGAAGGCCATCTGGCGAAAATGATGCCCTATTGGCTGGAAATTCTGAATTACCAAAAGTGCGGATTTCGCTTCCGTTTGACGCATCAAATAACCGAATTGAGCCGTCGCGCGATGCCGTTACGATTTTGCCCCCATTTTGATCTGGACAGGCGCTATTCACTACGCTCTTATGGCCATTGAGAGAAAAAATTTCGAGGCCTGTTGCGACATCCCAGATTTGAGCGCTGAAATTGCGGGATGCTGTAACAATTCGAAGACCGTCTGCTAGAAAGCGCGCGCTGTTTACCCTGCTGCCAATTGCATTAAGCCTGACAAATTCGCGCCCCGAATCGGCATCCCAAACCCGCGCAGTTCCGTCGAATGATGCGGTTACGATCCACGCGCCATCTGGTGAGAAGGAAGCGTCCCACACGGGACCGCTGTGGCCGCAAAATGCTATTATTTCGCATCCAGTCGCTATATCCCAAAGCTTAGCATCATTATAATTTGATATTGTTACGATAGTATTTCCGTCAGGTGATGGGTATGCGCCATTTAACATATCGTCAGCGGTGTGGATAACCGCAATCTCTTTGCCGTTCGTTGGATCCCATATTCGGACCGTACCATCGCGCGACGCGGTTATAATGCGATTGCCGGAAGTGGAGAACGAAACGCTCGATAACCGACGTTCGTGCCCAATAAATCTGATCGTTTCAGCTCCCGGCGGAGTTAGTCCGGGCCATCGTGGTGCCGGAAAAAATGATGGATCGTTTTGACTCTCAGCCAGAAGGCGAGCGATGAAGGGCTCAGACACGTTGCCGAGGCGACCGTATATTTGTCTGGGTAGCTCGCGCTTGTCCGCAGCCAGCGTCGGCAGAGAGAGCGCGATGGCCCGGCCAACGAGGCGGGCGCCTTCGGTGGCAGGTGGTGGAAGATACGATTCAAATAGCGACTGGGGACCGAAAAATTCTAACTTCGTCTTGATCCATCCAAAATCGGTGAGTAGTAGGTCGACCTCCTTTTCGCGTCCCGCGGCTCGAAGGTGATTGATTGCGTTGTGCCAGCCGTAGCCATTGCATTGAGGCAATTGTTTCCAATTGCCGTTGCAATTATCTAGCAGTGCTTTAACCATCGCGTCGTGTATCCTGCGGCGACCTTCGGAGCCAACGCGGTCGCGAAGGTACCAAAGTGTATTGTCGTGCATAGACAATGTGCGGGCGTTCAGGTCGAGGCTCTGCAGGAGCGACAGACTTTCGAAGCGGGAGAAAAGTTCTTCCGAGTCGTCGGGGTCCAAAACGGCGGTTTGACGCCACAAATTGGCGATAATTTCCAGCGGCACGTCCTCGTCCTCGGGAAGGATGGCTAGCTCGCAGAAGCGCGCCAAATCGTCGCGGAGTTCTTCTAAGCTGGGCTCAAGGCAGGCGCTGATGGCTTTGTCACGTTGTGTCGAGTCCTTTGGGTCGAAGGCGGTGAGGCCTTTTTTGGTGAGAAGAATATCGAAACGATCTATTGCGCGAGGAAGCGGCTCAGCACTTTCGGTACGTTTGCGGAGCCAGGCGTTGGCGATGCGTAGCATTTGTGCCCAGTGGCCGAGGCGGTCGGCAAGGGCGGTAAGTTTGCCACGCGTCGCGGGGTCGTTGGCACCAGGTAGATGAGCGGCGAGCATCTGGAACGATTCGGCCGTGCGCATTTCGTCGATCTGGATTTGGGTGCAGTCGCGCGGGAGGGCTTCGCGGATGCGGGTGGTGACGAGGCGGACGACGTGGGGGCCGGGGCGGAGGAAGGGGCGGAGCTGGGCCTCGCGCCAGACGTCGTCGATGACCAGGAGGATGCGGGCCTCGCCGATGAGGGAGGCGAGGTAGTCGGCGGCGGAGTCGGGGCTTTGGAAGCCGGGGTGTTTGGTGCCTGGCGGCGCCAGGAAATCGCAGAGTTCGAGGATTGAGCCGGTGACGTCGTTGCGTTCGCGGCCGATGTCGATGCGCAGGATGCCGTCGGTGAATTCGGCGCGGATGTCGGGGTCGCGACAGAGATAGTTGGCCAGCGAGGTTTTGCCGTAGCCGCCGGCGCCGCGCAGGGCGGTGGTAAGGCCGATGGTGGTTTCGCTGGCGGCGAGGATGGCGGATTTCAGTTGGGCGTATTCGTGCGGGCGGGGGACGAAATCCTCGGGCAGGTGGCCGGACATGTAGGAGACGCGGCGGGCCAGGGCCGGGCGTTTCAGGGTCTCGAGAAGGAGGTTTTGTTCAGCGAGGTCCTCAAGGTTGAAGATTTGTTGACGGCGGATCCAGGCGGGAAGGTCGGCGCGGGTGAGGGATTTGTCGGCGAGAATGGGGCTGACCTGTTTGCCGTGTAGGCGGGCGTGGGTCCATTCGCGCTTGACCCAGGTGGAAGCCAGTGCAGCGGGGGAGAGGATGAGGGCGAGGTGTTCGGATTCCTCGATGGCGCGGAGAACCTGGGGGAGGATGTCGCCGGCGCCCATGGATTGCTTGTCGCGCCAGGAGGTCAGGGTATTGGCACGGAGGAGGGATTCGAGCCGCTCGGCGAGGGGGCGGCCGTCGGTGCGGCTGTAGGAGATGAAGATGCGGGGCGGGTTGGGCTCCATTCGGGGGACGTTCTGACAGGAGATTTGGGAGCGCAAGGATTTTTCAGGGGTTTCGGGAGAGAGGCCCTCACCTTCCCAGCGCAAGGGCGCTGGGCCCCTTCCTCTCCCGCGAAGGGCGGGCGAGGATATTCGGGGCCACGCGCGGGTGGTGATGGGCGCGCCTGTGCCTGAGGGAACACTGCAAGCATGGGGTTTGGGGACTTGTCCCCAACGGGGTCCAGGGGCAGAGCCCCGGCCTTCTTCCTTTACTTAAACTTGCTGTTGTTGAAGGGCGCATGATATACGGGCGGTGACGTATATCATGGAGGTAAGCCATGCAGGTGGCGAAATGGGGGAATAGCCTGGCGGTGCGGCTGCCTAAGCAGGTGGTGGAGGCGTTGGGGTTGAAGGAGGGGGACCAGGTGGAGCTGGTTCAGGCGGGGCCTAAGACGCTGGAGGTGATGCGCGATGCGGCGCGGGAGGCGGCTTTGCAGCGGATGCGGCAGAGCAAGTGGGAGGTGCCGGAGGGGTACAAGTTCGATCGGGAGGAGATCAATTCGCGGTGACGCGGTTTCTCGATACGAATGTGCTGGTTTATGCGCGTGGGGATAGTCGGAACGCTGGCGTGGCGCAGGATATTATTGCGGAAGGCGGCGAGATCAGCGTTCAGGTGCTGAATGAATTCGCCCATGTGCTGCGCAGGAAGTTGCGGCGCAGTTGGGCGGATATCGAGATGGCGTTGGCGGATGTGGCGATCGTTCTGCCGCCGCCGCGTCCGCTGACGCATGCAACGCACAAGATGGCGATGATGATCAGCCGTGAGTCTGGCTACGCTGTTTACGATGCGCTGATTGTGGCCAGTGCGTTGGAGGCGGGGTGCGACGAGCTGGTGACCGAGGATATGCAGCATGGGCAGACGGTCGGGGGGTTGACGATACGCAATCCGTTCATTGTGAATTAGGGGCGCGGGCGGTTCATGTGCGGCGGCCGGATGGCTGGGAGTAGGCGGGCTGGAGCCCACCCTACGACGTGCGTGAATCGCATCAAGAGCAAAAGTCTTTTGGTTCTTTTCTTCAGAAAAGAACTGCTTCCTTCCTTCCTGCAAACGTTTCGGCGAGGCCTTGGGCGAGGGGGATGGGCTCGAGCCCAAGCTCTTCGCGCATGGCGCTGATGTCGAACGCTTTGTCTTCAAGCAGCCGGCGGATTTCGCCAGGGCGGATGGGCATGAAGGGCGCCCGGGCGGCGGTCATCAGGAGGTTTGCGGGGACGGGGATAATGCGCGGCGCTGGCAGGCGCGCCCCGAAAGCGACAGCGCGCACGAAGTCGGCGTAGGGGATCGGCGCGGGGCCGGCGATGACGAGCGTGGTGGGCGTGGGCCAGTCGCGCGCCAGGGCGGCGATAACGGCGCGGGTGACGTCGGATTGGTGGATCGGCTGCACCAGGGCGCGTCCCGCGGCCGGCAGCGGCACCACGGGCAGGCGGCGCAGCAGGGATGCGAGGCGCTGCACGTTGTCCTCGCCCTGAGCGCCGTAAATCATGGTGGGGTGCAACATGATGCCGCGGCGGCCGGACGCGCGGAACGCGGCCTCGCCGGCCAGCACGCCGTTGGCATGCGCGTCGGGCCAGCGGGTGAATTTGCGGGTGCTGCCGAGGAACACGAAGCACGCGGTGTCCGGCGCCGCGGCGAGGATACCAGGCGCGTGCCGGGCGTGAGCGCACGAGACGATTTTTGTCGCGTCCCCCAGCGCGCGGCGGAGCGCGAGGGCGTCGGTGAGGTCGGCCAGGCGCGGGGAAAACGCCAAACCGGTGGCCGCCCATTTTGCCGCGCTGCGGACGACGGGAATCGGGGTCATGCCGGTGGCGGCCAGCGCGCGGCAGAGGGCGGCGCCGGACCGGCCGGAGGCGCCGATGACGTGGATTTGCTGGGTCATGCCGGGGTTTGTGCCGCTTGCGCCGGACGGGCGCCAGGGTGGGGCGCCAGGGTGCGGCGCCAGAGTGGACTCGCTGATGTGGTAATATGTTACCACACGGCAAACGCCTTGACGGCATGGGCGGAAGCCGCCATAGGGGCGCCCTGATCCTGCTGGAAAATGGTCATGCTGAAAACAACCCTCTCGCTGAAGCCCGCGGAGGTCACCAAGGACTGGATATTGATCGATGCCGAGGGCCTGGTCCTCGGGCGGCTGGCGTCGATCATTGCGGCGCGGCTGCGCGGCAAGCACAAGCCGCAATTCACGCCGCATGTCGATTGCGGCGACAATGTCGTGGTGATCAATGCCGAGAAGGTGCACCTGACGGGCAAGAAGCTCGATGACAAGGTGTTTTATTACCATACCGGTTACGCCGGCGGCATCAAGGGCCGCACGGTGCGCCAGCGGCTGGAGGGCAAGCGGCCCGGTTCGGTGATTGCGAAAGCGGTGGAGCGGATGATTACCCGCGGTCCGTTGCAGCGGGCGCAGATGAAGCATCTCTATGTATATCCGGGAACGGAACATCCGCATGACGGGCAGAAGCCCGTGCCGCTCGACGTCGGTGCCATGAACCGCAAGAACGTCGGTGCCACGCACCGCCAAGACAAGGTCTGATCCATGTCCGATACATCAACCCGGTCGCTGGCCGACCTCAAGGATATCGTGTCGGCCGCGGTCGTCGCGGGGCCGGGCGGCCTCACGGGCGCGGCCCCGAAGGTGGAGCCGAAGCGCGATGCGCAGGGCCGCAGTTATGCCACCGGGCGGCGCAAGAACGCAGTGGCGCGGGTGTGGATCAAGCCCGGCCGCGGCGAGATCACGGTGAACGAGAAGAAGGTGGGCGTGTATTTCGCACGCCCGGTGCTGCGGATGTTGATTACGCAGCCGTTTCTCGTGTCCGACCGGTATAATCAGTTCGATGTCATTTGCACGGTGGTGGGCGGCGGCCTTTCGGGCCAGGCCGGCGCGGTGCGGCACGGCATCAGCCGGGCGCTGACCTATTACGAGCCCGAACTGCGCGGCATATTGAAGCAGGCCGGGTTCCTGACGCGCGACAGCCGTGTCGTCGAGCGCAAGAAGTATGGCCGGGCGAAGGCGCGTCGCAGCTTCCAGTTCAGCAAGCGGTAAAACTGGAAGAAGGCAGTCGTTCCTTTCTTCAGAAAGGAACGGCTTCCTTACTTCCTGTTTTTGCGAACCTTGGACGGACTCAAATGCCCAGCGTTTTCATCGACGGCGAGGCGGGCACCACGGGTTTGGAAATCCGCGAGCGCCTTTCGCGGCTGCCGGTGGATGTGCATGGGATTGCGGCTGCGCAGCGCAAGGACCCCGGGGCGCGGCGGGCGATCATGGCCAATGTCGATGTGGCCATCCTGTGTCTGCCGGATGCGGCGGCGCGGGAAGCGGTGGCGCTGGCCGACACGCTCGGCAGCAATGCCCCGCGGATCCTGGACGCGAGCACGGCGTTTCGCACCGATCCCGCGTGGGCCTACGGCTTTCCGGAGCTGAGCCACAAGCAACTGGAACATATTTCGTATGCGGCGCGGGTCAGCAATCCCGGTTGTTACGCGCAAGGGGCGATCGCGCTGCTGCGGCCGCTGGTGGATGCGGGGCTGTTGCCCGCCGATTATCCGGTCACGATCAATGCGGTGAGCGGTTATTCCGGCGCCGGGCGGCCCGGGATCGAGGCGCATGACCGCGACGGCGGCCCGGATTTCGAACTTTACTCGCTGGGGCTGGAACATAAGCATGTGGCCGAAATCCGGCTCTATGCGGGACTGGCGCGGCGGCCGTTGTTCGTGCCTTCGGTGGGGCATTTCCGGCAGGGCATGCTGGTGTCGGTGCCGTTGCATCTGGCGACCTTGCCGGGGCGGCCGGAGGGCGCGGACTTGCAGGCCGCGTTCGAGGCGCGATACCGCGACAGCCGCCACGTGCATGTAAGGCCGCTGAACGCGGTCGCACGGCTGGATGTGGCGGCGATGAATGGCGGCGACGCCATGGAATTGTTCGTGTTCGCAAATGCGGCGCACGGGCATGCGGTGCTGGTGGCGCGGCTGGATAATCTGGGCAAGGGCGCCTCGGGCGCCGCGGTGCAGAATTTGCTCCTCATGCTGGGGCTGCCGGAGGAGGATGCGCGCGATGGCTGATTTCGTGTCGATGGCGGGGCCCGTGCATTCGCGCGCGCACGCAACCGCGTTCGTGGCCATTCGCTTTCGAGCGGGCCTTAAATAGCAAAAGTTTTTTGCTTCTTTTTTTCAAAAAAGAAGTCTTCTTCCTGTTTGAAAAAAGCAGCAAAAAACTCTTGCCATGAGGGGGCCAGTTGGAACTTCCGCGAACATATCGGCCGCGTGAGTCCACGCGAGCGCTGCAGCGGGGCCTTGGCGTTTTGTTTGTGCTGGGGGCGGCGTTGATCTGCGTGTTCGTTCACCCGCGCATGCTTGCTCTTTCCCTCGGGCTGGCGGCTTGCAACGCGGCTTATGGAATGTATCTCGTTCTGCTGTCGCGCCGGGCGGAATTGAGGCTGGAGGACGGGGCTGTCGCACTTGCCGGTGCGTTCCGGACGCAGCGGTGGGCGGTGGCCGATATTGCGGGCCGCCGTGCTGAAATGTACAGCCGGCTGGCGTCGTCGCCGGCCAGCATGGTGCTGACGCGGAAGGATGGCAAAGGCGGGCGGCTGGTCATTCCGCCCATATTCGTAACGGATGCGGCCTACGATACATGGCTAGGCCAATTTCCCGATCTTGATGCGCTGGACGCGAATGATCCGCATATCGAGCAGGCGCGCACGCGTGCCCGCGCGCTTGCGTGGCTCACCTTGCCGCAGGCTGCGACCCTGGTGGTGGACCCGCATCCGCCGTTGCTGGCTGTGCTGCTGCTTGCCATCATTCCGGTGGCCGCCGTTGCGGTAGCGTTGTCGTGCCATGGGCTGGTCACAATGGGATATCAGCGCAACAATCCCCGGCCCAGCATGGTGGTCGCGCTGGGCGTCGCGGGCGCGGTATTCGTGTTCCGGCTCGCGACGCTGAATGGGGGCTTGCTGCCGTCGCCGGGCGGGCACGCCATGGTCCTGCTGCTGATTGTCGCCGGCTTCCTGCTCACCCTGGGTTTTGCCGCGGCGGATCGCGGGCTGCTTCACGCAAGATCGCTGCTGGGAACGGTGCTTTTTTGTTTTGGGTTTGTCGCCTGCGCGGCCCTGGTGGCCAACCAGCTGGCCGACCGTTCGAGCCCGCTGATATTTGTGCAACAAATCACCGGCAAGACCATTTCGGGGGGCAGGCACAAGATGCCGTATCTCTCGCTGGCGGCCACAGGGCGCCTGCGGTTCGCCAAGCCGGTCCGGGTGAGCTGGGCGCTGTACGACAGCGTCGAGGTCGGGCAGAATGTTTGCGCCGAGGTGCGGCGCGGTGCGTTGGGCGCGCCGTGGTATCAAATCGATCGTTGTTGAGGAAGCCGTTCCTTGCTTCAGAAAAGAACTGCTTCCTGCCTGAACTCCCTGTTACACTGCCATCGAAACCCGAGGCCCACGCCGCCATGCGCCTACTGCTCCTGCTGCTCGCCGTCCTGTTGCAGCCTGCTGCCGCCTGGGCCGACGAGGATCCGGCCAATCCGGTTTTGGTGCCGCCGGCGCCGATACACGAACAGGTGTTGCACCTGTCGGGCGACCCGGACCGGCCGGTCGATCTGATCGTCACGCTGTTTCAGCCGGAGGGGCAAGGACCGTTTCCGCTGGCGGTTCTGAACCATGGTGCGAACGGAAAGCGGGAAAAGCCGGCTTCGATGGCGCGGCAGCGCTACACGTTCCTGGCTTATTATTTCCTGTCGCGCGGTTATGCGGTCGCGTTGCCGATGATGCGCGGCTATGGCGGGTCGGGCGGCCGGCAGGCGAATTATCATTGCGATCTTGCGGCATTGGCGATGGATAATGGCCGGGATATCGAGGCGGTGATTGCAGGCCTCGCGACCGTTCCGCAAATCGATGCGTCCCGCGTGGTGGTGGCTGGCCAGAGTTTTGGCGGGTGGAACACGCTGGGGCTGGGCGCGCTGCAGCCGCGCGACGTGCATGGGCTGATCAACTTTGTCGGCGGCGTGCAGACCAGTACCTGCCCCGACACGCAAGGCGGGGTTTCGCCGAGCCTGGTTACGGCGGCGGAGCGGCTGGGGGCATCCACCTTGCTGCCGGGATTATGGTTCTACGGCGAGAATGACAGTCTGTTCGGGCCGGAAATCTGGCGGAAGCTGCATGACGCGTATGTCAGCCAGGGTGCGCAAGCCGATCTGGTGGATTTCGGCAGCTTCATGGACGATTCGCATCAATTGTTGAGCCATTCCGAATCCATTCCATTCTGGGCGCCGCGGGTGGACGCATTTCTGCGGCGGATCGGTCTGCCCGGCAGGGAGATCGCGCCGCAATATCTGCCGATGGTGCCGCCGCCGCCCAGCCATTTTGCGGCGCTGGAGAATGTGTCGGCGATACCTTGGGGGGGCGCCAGCGTCGCGGCGGCGTATCGGAATTTTCTCTCTCAGCCATGGACCCGTGCGTTCGTGTTGTCTCCCGCCGGACAGGCGGCGAATGCGCATGGCGGGTTTGATCCGCTCGCACGGGCCCTGGCGCTGTGCACCCGCGTGCATGCGGGGTGCGTGCCGTATGCGGTCGATAACGATGTGGTGTTCGTGCCGCCGCCGCCGGTGGCGCGCCCGGCGGTAACCCGGTTCGCGGCGATCGACGACGTGGCCGCGGTGCCCTGGGTGAATGAGAAAGGGCGCGACGCGTACCGCAATTTCCTGGCGCATCCGCCGCCGCGTGCCTACGTGATTGGAACGGGTGGCGAGAATGTCAGCATCGAAGGCGCCGGCGGCGATCCGCTGCAGCGCGCCATGGCGGTCTGCGCCAATGCCCATGTGGATTGCCGGCCGTACGCGGTGGATAACGACGTGGTGTGGGTGCCGCCACCGCCGCCCCGGCCGCCGCGGCCCACCGGCTTCGCACCGATCGGCGACGTGGCGGCCGTGCCTTGGGTGAGTGCGCGCGCACGCGCGCTCTATGCCCATTTTCTGACGGTGGCGCTGCCGCGGGCGTTCGTGGTGGCGCCGGGCGGCCAGGCGGCGGCGACTCAGGGAGGCTACGATCCGCTGGCGCGGGCGCTGCAGAAGTGCGCCGCGGCGGGGCTGGCGTGCCGGCCGTATGCGGTCGATGATAGCGTGGTGTGGGTTCGGCCCAGGTAGGGAAGGGAAGTCGTTCTTTTTTGAAAAAAAGAACCAAAAAACTTTTGCCCTTGATGCAATCCCCGACCTATCGGAAAAACCCCCAACGCCCGTGCAGGCGCCGTGCAAAGCTTCCGCCCCGCTCACCCGCCGCTGGCGAACTCCGGATACAGCGTCATGCCGCCATCGACGAACAGCGTGGCGCCGGTGACGTAATCCGCGGCGTCGGATGCCAGCCAGACGGCCGCCTGCGCGATGTCGTCCGGTTCGCCGATGCGCTTGTAGGGCACCAGTTTCATCAGATCGGCATAGGCCTGCTCGGTGTCCCAGGCCGCTTTATTGATGGGCGTGCGGATCGCGCCGGGCGCTATGCTGTTCACCCTGATGAAGAGCGGCGCCAGTTCTTGCGCGATCGTTTTCATCAGCAGCATGACGCCCCCTTTCGACGCGGCGTAATTGGCATGTCCCGCCCACGGAATAACCTGGTGGACCGAGCTCATGCAGATGATCTTGCCCGCCGCCTTCGAAATCGCGGGCACGACGCCGCGGCGCTTGAATTCGCGCGCGGCCGCACGCGTGCACAGGAATTGACCGGTCAGATTGACGCCAATGACGGTGTTCCATTGTTCCAGGGTCATTTCATGGAATTTTGCATCCCGCTGCAGGCCGGCATTGCTGACCGCGACATGCAAGGTGCCGAAATGGGCGATCGCGGCGGCGAACATCCGCTCCACCTCGTCCTCGCGGCTGACGTCGGCCTGCAGCGTGATGGCGCGGCGGCCCATCGCCTCGATGTCGTGCGCCACCGCATCGGCGGTCTCCGGCTGGGTCACAAAGTTCACCACGACGTCCGCCCCGGCGCGCGCCAGGCCGAGCGCGACCGCGCGGCCGATGCCGGAATTGGCGCCGGTGACAAGCGCCGGCTGGCCGGTCAGAACCTGATGATAGGGTGCGTTCGGCAACCGGTCCGCGTCGCTCATGGTGGGGTGCTCCGTTGCGGCCCGAGTGCGGCCGGGGACATCGATCACGCACGGGATCAACGGCAAGCGCCAAGGCACGTTCCAGGGCACGTTCCAGGGCAGGCCGGCCGGTTTCGCCCCGCGCCCGCGGCCCAAAACCCGCCGTGCCCGAAGATTCGCTCTTTGCGTGCATCCGGTTCACCGGTTCGCCGCGTAGGCAGACGGCGTCGGCGTGGCAGATCCCTGAATCGGGTCGGCACCAGCGCGTCCGCCACCGTGCCGGTCAAAATGCCTGGGAGCATATTTATGTCAGCAATTCAGAATGATACCGCGTCCGACGCCGCGAGTGGCCTGCAACGCCGTCTCTTGATGCGGCGTTTCGGCGCCGGCGTTGCCAGCGCCGCGGCCATCGGCGCCATGGGCGCGGGCGGCCTGATGGCAACCAGCCGTCCGGCGTCGGGCCGTCCGGCCCGCGTGCAAGCCATTACAGATGCGGATGTATTCAACTTCGCGCTGAACCTGGAGTATCTCGAAGCCGAATATTACCTGCGCGCGGTCACCGGCGCGGGGCTGGCGTCCAACCTCACCGGCGGCACCGGCACGCAAGGCTCGGTCACCGGCGGCGCGCTCGTGCCCTTCCAAACCGCGGCCGTGGCCTACTACGCGCAGCGCATCGCCAATGACGAATTGGCCCACGTCACCTTCATCCGTGACGTGCTGGGCGGCTCGTCGGTGGCCGAACCGACGATCGACCTGGAAACCAGCTTCACCACGCTTGCGGTCGCGGCCGGCCTGATTGCCAATGGCCAGACGTTCAATCCGTTCGCCAGCGAAGTGGATTTCCTGCTCGGCGCCTACATCTTCGAGGATGTCGGCGTCACCGCCTATGCCGGCGCGGCCAGCGTGCTGACCAATGCGGCCAGCATCGACTACGCCGCCAGCGTGCTGGCGACGGAGGCGTACCACGCCGGCGCGATCCGCGGCTACCTGTCCAACATCGGCGGCGGCGCCGCAACGAATGCGATTTCGGCGCTGCGCCAAAAACTCGGCGGCGTGCAGGATCTCGGCACCGACGCAGACGGCAATCCGTACAATATCACCAATGTGGACATTAACGGCCAGGCGCAGCGCCGCACGCCGCAGGAGGTGCTGTCCATCGTCTACGGCGGCGGCACGTCGGGCGGCCTGTTCTTCCCGGCCGGCATGAACGGTGCGATTACGATGGCCTGACACAAGAGGCGGGGCGCATCGGCGTTACCGGTGCGCTCCGCAAGGAAGCCGTTCTTTTTGGAAGAAAGAACCAAAAATTCTTATCGTTTACGGCCAACAGAAAAAAGTTTTTTGTTTCTTTTTTTCAAAAAAGAAATACTTCCTTCCTCAACAGCAATGCATCCCCCGTGAGTGCGACAGGCGCTAGGGGTTACCCGTACGCAACAACGTCAAATTGAGCGTTTCCGTGCAGGCCGGGCCGGTAATCGTGACCGACGCCTGCCCGGCGTTATTCGCCACGGCGACGAACGCATTGAAGGTAACGATTACCGCAAAGGGTCCCTGCGAGACGACACCGTTCGTGAAGCTGGTAAAGGTCGCCTTGGCGTTCCAGCCGTTCAATCCGCCCGCCGGCACAGGCGGGAAGGCGTTGGCGATGCTCACCTGGGCCGGCGCCGTGAACAGCGGCAGCGCCAGCGCAAACCCGGGCTTGCCGTCGCCCGGAAAGATGATGTAGCCGTCCACTGCGGCACCGGGCTGAAACCCGCAATTGTTGTTCGTGGCCGCCACGGCGCCGGAGATGTTGTAGGTACCCTTGTCGAAAGCCTGGGCGTGCGCGGCAGACGCGAACGCGACCAAGATGACCCAAGCTACAAGACATTTCATATCCGCCTCCCTTTGTTACACCCCTCCGCATCCTCGGAACGGCAGCAGCGCGCCGCGCACCACGCCGTGCGATGCACACCAGCAACGTTATTCGGTAACGTATCGGACGTGAAGCCCGAATCCGACCTCGCCCTCAGTGAACTTTTTGTAACGTAACGTGCGGGCGGCGGACGCCCGCCTGTATGGCACGCAAGGCAAAGCGGAAAGGAAGCAGTTCTTTTTTGAAAAAAAGAACCAAAAAACTTTTGTCTGTTATGGATCGCATCAACTTCGATGCAAGACCGGGTGGCTTCCAGCAAATACAAGGTTTTTTTTGGTTCTTTATTTCAAAAAAGACCTGCTTCGCCGCGGCGGATCAGTGCTGCCGGAAACCTTGCGGCGCCGCCACGGATCCATTTCAGGGCGAACATTGTTGACCAGCAGCATAGTGCTCTTGTCGGACAGCCGTTCCAGCGCCTGCGCCAGCGTCACCGGACAATTGCGGTTCCGTTGGGCGATCGTCAGCAGCCGCGTTTCCGCCGACGTGCCTGGATGCGTATAGAATGCAAAACGAGCCATACGGCTTAGACGAAGCGTTTCGGACGGCGTGTGCACGTCGCCTTTGCGCTGAGATCTCCGCTTAACCATTGCCCGGATGCGCATAGGCGCGCAGGAATATTTCGGTCCCGCGCTTGGCCCGCCGAACGATTTCATCCGCTTCGATCTGCTCGATAAATCCGAAGGCAAGCTGGGCAGGCAAACCACCCTCCCAAAGGCTGATCAGATCGTCGGCCGCCCATTCAGCGAAGTCAGTCGCCAGTTCCCCGCGCTCCGTCGCCCCGGCAATGATCTCGGCAAGTGCGGATCGGGTCCGGCCCGGTCCGGCGTCGTAGAAGCGTCGCGCCAGCGCCTGGTCCTTGTGCAGCGATGCTGAAAGCGTGTGCCTGATCATGGGCATGGAGGCATCCAGAACCACTGTCAGAAAAGCAATGCCGATGCTGTTCAGCGTTTCGCGCAGGGGTGCTGCCGCCCGGTCCGGGCCGGAGACGGCTGTCATCATCTCATCGGAAATGGCGCGCACTACGGTCTCGAAGATCGTCTCCTTGTCAGCAAAATGGCTGTACAAGGTCATCTTGGATACGCCGGCGCGCGCAGCGACCGCCTCCATTGTCACCATCTCATAGGGCTGGGAACGGAACAGGCCCTGCGCCGCAGCCAGGATGGAGGCGCGTTTCGCGGCATCCTTGGGCCGGCCGGCGCGTGCGCGCGGCGAGGCTTCCGCCATGACCAAATTTTTTCTCCCTTCTTACTGGACTCTCCAGTCCACCATTATATATATAGGACCAGCCAGTCCAGGAATTAGGCATTTTGCGATCGAGCGTCAATATAAAGCCCGTCTCACTCAGCGCCCTGCTCCTCCTGGGGGGCTGCACGGTCGGGCCGGATTTTCGGCAGCCCACTGCCTTGGCGGTTGGCCGCTTCACCGAAAAACCCCTTCCCTTGTCCACGATTGCTGCCGCCACAGCGGGCGGGTCCGCGCAATCCTTCGCCATTGGCCGCGATATACCGGGCGACTGGTGGACGCTGTTCCGGTCACGCCAGATTTCCGATCTTGTGGCCCGCGCGCTGGCCGCCAATCCCGATTCTGCGGCTGCGCAGGCAACGTTGCGGGAGGCCCGCGAAAACCTGCGGGCCGAACAAGGCGGCCAGTATCCGCAAATCAGCGCGAGCACGTCGGCGGAACGCCAGCGGGACTCCCTCGCGGCGGTCGGGTTTGGCAACGGGTCGGAAACCTACAATGTCGTCAGCGCCTCGCTGAGTATTTCCTACACGCTGGATGCGTTCGGCGGGATAAGGCGCCAGATCGAACAACTCGGCGCGCAGGCGGTGTACGAGCGGTTCGAACTCGAGGCGACCGACCTCACCCTCGTCGCCAACGTGGTCAACGCGGCCATCACCGAAGCCTCGCTGCAGGCGCAGATCGACACGACGCAGGACATCGTCCACGCCTATGACGAGGCGCTGTCGGTCACAAGGCGGCGGTTTGACCTGGGCGGCGTTAGCGAGGTGGACGTGCTGCAGCAGCAATCGCTGCGCGACAGCGAGGCTGCCACCTTGCCGGGCCTGCAAAAGCAACGCGAGCAGGAACGCAATCTGCTGGCCGTTTATCTTGGCGTTGTGCCCGCCCAATATAAATGGCCCACGCTCGATCTCGACAGCCTGACGCTGCCTGGCGCATTGCCCGTTTCGCTGCCCTCCGCCATGGTGGAACGGCGGCCGGACATAGAGGCCTACGCGGCGCTGCTGCACGCGGCAACAGCCAAGATCGGCGTCGCCACGGCGAACATGCTGCCGCAAATCTCGCTTACCGGAAGTTATGGCCGCGAGGGCAGCGGCTTCTCCAACCTGTTCACGCCTGCCGGTATCGTCTGGAGCGTGGCCGGCAGCCTGACGCAACCCCTATTCGAGGGCGGCACGCTGCGCGCCAAAAAACGCGCCGCCGAGGCTGAAGCGGAGGTGGCGGCGGCGCAATACAGCAGCACGGTCAACACCGCGTTCAAGGATGTGGCCAACGCGCTGGTGGCATTGCAGCGCGACGCCGAAACGCTCGCCGCCGATCTGGCCGCGCAGGCAACCGCGGCGAACAGCCTGGCGGTGGCGCGCGCGCAATATGAAGCCGGCGGCGGCACCTATTTGAACGTGCTCACCGCTGAACAATCGGATCAGAGCGCCCGCCTGACCCTGATTGGCGCCCGCGCCGCCCGCTTCACCGACACAATTGCCTTGTTCCAGGCGCTTGGCGGCGGC
>CAJCIS010000063.1 GCA_903970435.1 Acidobacteriota bacterium
CCGGAGCGCTTCATTAACCGCGAGCTCTCCTGGCTCGATTTCAATCACCGCGTGGTCGAGGAGGCGGAGAACCCGCGCCAGCCGCTGCTCGAACGCCTGCGCTTCGTTTCCATCAGCGCCAACAATCTCGATGAGTTCATCTCGGTGCGCGTGGCCGGCCTGATCGGGCAGGCGGATGCTGGTGTAGCCACCCTTTCGCATGACGGCCTGACGCCGGCCCAGCAGCTGGCTGCCGTGTACGAGCGGCTGAAACTGCTGATGGAGCGGCAGCAGCGGGTCTGGCGCGATCTGCGCGCTGCGCTTGCCGCGGACGGCATCGAGGTGAGCGACATCGCGAGCCTCAGCGAGGATGAGCGCCACTGGCTGGACGGCTGGTTCATGGAGCGCGTGTTCCCGGTGCTGACGCCGCTCGCGATCGACCCGGCCCACCCGTTCCCGTTCATCCCGAACATGGGCCTGGTGATGGCCCTGCAACTGCACCGGGATGACGACCAGGCAATCGGGAATGCGCAATCCGGCCACCACATGCGCGGACTAATCCCGCTGCCCGCTCAGGTGGACCGTTTTATTCGCTTGCCGGAAGCCGTGGACGCCACCGGGAAAATCCGGTTCGTGATGCTGGAGGATGTGGTCGGGCTGTTCCTGCAGCGCGTGTTCCCCGGTTTCTACGTGACGGGGCAGGGGCTGTTCCGGCTGATCCGCGACACCGACATCGAGTTCGAGGAGGAAGCCGAGGACCTGGTGCGCATGTACGAAACGGCGCTGAAGCGCCGCCGCCGCGGGTCGGTGATCCATCTGGAGGTGAATGCCTCCATGCCCGAGAAACTGGTGGACCTGGTCGCCGGCAGCGTGGATGCCGACCGTGAGGAAATCAGCGTGCAGCACGGCCTGCTGGGCGTGGTGGATCTGAAACAGCTGATCGTGGACGATCGCCCCGATCTGCTGTTTTCGCCCTACACGCCGCGCTTCCCCGAACGCATCCGCGATTTCGGCGGCGACTGCTTTGCCGCGATCCGCGCCAAGGACATTATCGTTCACCACCCGTTCGAGAGTTTCGACGTGGTGGTGCAGTTCCTGCGCCAGGCGGCCGGCGACCCCAGCGTGGTGGCCATCAAACAGACGCTGTATCGCACCAGCCGCGACAGCCCCATCGTCAAAGCGCTGATCGAGGCAGCCGAAGCCGGCAAATCCGTTACCGCCATGGTGGAATTGCGCGCCCGTTTCGACGAGGAAGCCAATATCCGCCTCGCCCGCGCGCTCGAAGCCGCCGGTGTGCAAGTGGTATTCGGTTTCGCCGAACTGAAAACCCACGCCAAGATCAGCCTCGTCGTGCGGCGCGAGGGCAACGCCATGCGTAGCTACGCCCATTTCGGCACCGGCAATTACCACCCCATCACCGCCCGTATCTACACCGATCTTAGCTTCTTCACCGCCGACCCCGACCTCACGCGCGATGCCGCCCGCCTGTTCAATTACATGACCGGTTATGCCCGCCCCGAAAAGATGGACGCCATTGCCTTCAGCCCCCTCACCATCCGCAGCACGTTGCTGGATCTGATCGAACGCGAAATTACCACGGTGCGCGAAGGCCATCACGGCACCATCTGGCTGAAACTGAACAGCCTCGTGGATTGCAAACTTATCGACAAGCTCTACGAAGCGAGCAACGCCGGCGTGCAGGTCATTGCCGTCATCCGCGGCATTTGCTGCCTGCGGCCCGGCGTGCCGGGCCTGTCGGAAAACATCCGCGTCAAATCCATCGTCGGCCGCTTTCTCGAACATGGCCGCATTTGCGTCTTCGGCAACGGTCACCGCCTGCCCAGCCGCCAGGCCGACGTTTTCATTTCCAGTGCCGACTGGATGGAACGCAACATGGATTGGCGCGTCGAAACCCTGGTGCCGATCCGCAACGCCACCGTCCACGCCCAAATCCTGGACCAGATCATGGTCGTCAACCTCAAGGACACGCTGCAAAGCTGGCAACTCGACCCCGACGGCGCCTGGCGCCGCGTTCCCCCCGGCGCCAAGCCCGTCTCCGCCCACGACTACTTCATGACCAACCCGTCCCTCTCCGGCCGAGGCTCCGCCCTGCACGGCCCCGTCGTTCCGCTCCCCCGCCCCAAACCCATGCGCCCAGACCGAGTGCTGCAAGATTAGTTCGAAACTTTTCAAAAAAGAACAGACTTCTTTTTGAAAAAAGAAGCAAAAACTTTTGCTACTTTGCAACCCGCCCTTGCCGCGTTGCACAACCGGCGTTTCGCGGAGGCGGAACGAATCCTGCGGCGACTCGTGCGCCAAGGGCCGGAACGGGCGGACGTTCTGCATTGTTTGGGCATCGCGCTGCTCGGGCAACGGGAGCATGCGCAGGCGCTCGGCTTTATCGAACGCAGCCTGCGGCTGGCGCCGGGCGACACGCAGGCGGAAAATAACCGCGCCACCGCGCTCGCCGCCCTCGGCCGCCACGAGGAGGCGCTTGCCAGCCTCGACACCGCCCTCGCCGGCAAGCCGAACGATGCGCAACTGCACTATAACCGCGCCAACGCGCTGCGCCACCTGCTGCGCGACGCCGAGGCCGTCGCGGCTTACGACGAGGCGCTCCGCCTCGACCCTTCATTGCGCCAGGCGCTGCAAAACAAGGGCATCGTGCTTACCCGCCTCGGCCGCCCCCTCGAGGCCCTGGCCACCTACGACCACCTCCTCTCGCTGTACCGCAACACGCCGGCCGACGACATCCTCGCCGAAGCCCGCGCCAACCGCGCCTGGGCGCTCGACCGGCTCAACCGCCGCGACGAAGCGCTCGCCGCCTGCGACGACGCCATCGCCGGCGATCCGCAGCACGCGCTGGCTCATTTCAATGCCGCTCCGATCTGCCTCGCCACCGGCGATTACGAACGCGGCTGGCGCGAATTCGAATGGCGCTGGCAGGACGCAACCTTCAAGCACCACGCCCGCAATTTCGGCAAACCCCTGTGGCTGGGTCAGGAAAATCTCGCCGGCCGCACGATCCTGCTGCACGCCGAACAAGGTTTCGGCGACACCATCCAATTCTGCCGCTACGTGCCGATGGTCAAGGCAACCGGCGCGCGCGTTATCCTTGAAGCCCCGGGCCCGCTCGTGGCGTTGCTGAAAACCCTCGACGGCCCGGACGAACTGCACCCACACGGCGCACGCCTGCCACCCTTCGACCTGCACACCCCCCTCATGAGCCTGCCGCTGGCTTTCGGCACAACCCTGCAAACCATTCCGGCAACCGTGCCCTACCTCGCCGCCGACGCCGATCGTATCGAGAAATGGCGCGCCATCCTCGGCCCGCCCCGCGGCCAAAAGCGCGTCGGCCTCGCCTGGTCCGGCAACGCGGCCCTGCAATCCGACAATGTCCGCAGCGCACGGCTCGCCGAATTATCCCCCCTGTTCCGGGACGACATTGAATACATCGCCGTGCAGAAGGACATCCGCCCGCACGACCTCGCCGACACAAACCGCCTCGGCATCCGAACGTTTGCCGCCGAAACAACCGACTTCGCCGATGCCGCCGCCCTCATCTCGCTGATGGACCTCGTCATCAGCGTCGACAGCGCCCCCGCCCACCTCGCCGGCGCTCTGGGCCGCCCCGTCTGGGTATTGCTTTATTTCGCCGCCGAATGGCGCTGGCTGATGGCTCGCGAAGACAGCCCCTGGTACCCGACGGCTAGGCTGTTCCGGCAGCAGATTGCCCTCGACTGGGGGGAGGTCGCCGCCCGCGTCGGGGACGCGCTCAACGCGCGATGAAGCAGTTCTTTTTTGAAAAAAAGAACCAAAAAACTTTTGCAATTTGCTCTCGCCGCCGCGCCTTGAAAGACAAAAGTTTTTTGTTTCTTTTTTTCAAAAAAGAAATACTTCCTTCCTTTCGCAACGTAGCTAATGCCGCAATTCCGCCCCCAGCGCGGCCGTATTTATGACCGGAACATCCGGCTCGATCTTTTCCGCGGTGCGCGAGTCGGCCAGCTTGGCGACGGGGGCGCGTTCCTTTGGAAGGGGTCCCCGATAGGGCGCCGGCCGCAGCGTGTTGGCAATCGGATCGTAACTGCGAATTCTGTTGCCGCCTGTGTAGCGGGCGTCGCGCAACGCTTGCTCCGCGAACTCGAGCATTTGTCCCTCCGGCAACAGCCCTTTGCCACGATAGGTGGCCGTGCCGATGCTTACCGCAACGGAAACCGCCGCCGGGCGCCCGTCTTGCTGGTCCGGCGTGCTCAGCACCTGATGCAGGTTACGGGCGACGACGGTCGCGCCGAACGCATCGGTCGACGGCAGTAAAATACCGAAACGACCATCGCCAAGGCTTGCCAGCACATCGGTCGGGCGCCGCAACTTGGCGCGTAACCGCTTGGCGATGTCGGAAACCATGTCGTCGATCTCGCTCTGCGTCCAGCGCGCGGCCGCCGGTTCGAATTCGTCCCACCCGACCAGCACCAGACTGAGCGGCGCCTCGGCCCGGTAAGCGCGCTCGCCTTCCTGCGCCAGCAGATGCACGAAACTATGGCGGTTCGGCAGCCCGGTCACCTGGTCGCGGCCGAGCAATTTTTGGAAATCCCGCGCCGCGGGCGGCAGCGCCAGCGGCCCCGACAGCGAGGATTGTGCCCGGCTGCCTTCGGCCGCGGCCTGTGCCACGGATTTCATCCGCGCTGCGGTCATGTTCGCCAGCGGCAACGAGCCCGCAGCCCAGAGTGCCATAAACGCGCCGATCACCGCGTGATACACGCTACCCTGCCACAGCGCGCCCTGCACCAGGCACGACGCCATGAACGGCACGCACATTAGGATCGTCTGAGCCCGCACCACCGGCGCCAGGATCGCCGTGGCGCACGCCTCCATCAACGCGAATCCGATAGGGCACGCCACCAGCAGAGCGGTGGCCGGATTGCCGCCCCATGCCGCGCCAAGCCCGCCCACACCGAGGCACGCCGCCTGAATCCAGACCGCATTGGCAAAGCGCCGCGCGCACAAGGTGGCGTCGGCGTCGGACGCCCGCATGTCGAACCGTTTGGCCGCATGCCGGCCCACCGCCAGCCCGCCGAGCGCAACGAGCAGCCACCCCATGCACCATAGTTCGCCGGTCAGCGCATAGGCGGCCATGATATAGACCACCGGGACAAACCGGCTGGCCGCCGGCGCGCGGAGCTGCTGGAATGCCGTTTCCAGCAAGGACCATTGCGCCAGCGGCGCCAATGTCCCGAACGTGTGGAAACGGCGAAGTCGGAGGGCAGATACATCCATGGCGGCAATCAACCAGCGGTTTGATTCCCTGCCTAACCCGAACCGATGGCTAAACCGTTAACCCGCCCTGCGCCGGCCGGATCAAACCAGAGCCCGATAGCGTGAGGTTGCACCAAGAAAGGCCAGGGGCTCTCCCCTGGACCCCGCTGGGGACAAGTCCCCAGACCCCATTTTGTTTAAGAAAAGTCAGGGATAAGGCGGGGGGCCGTATCCCTGACCTCCCTTAATAGGTAGGTTCTAAGGACTTGTCCTTAGCGGGGGTCCAGGGGGCAGAGCCCCTTGGCCTTTCTTGGTGCAACCTCACGCTATCGGGCTCTAGCCGGGCGCCGGTGGCTGGATGCGGAAATCCACCCACACCGGCAGCGGCAGCCGCCGTCCCCGCAACGAGGCCGGTGGTGGCGGGTAATGCGCCAGCCGCACCGCCGCGACCGCGGCGTCGTCCAGCAGCCGCGACCCGCTCGACCGGGCCACCGCCACAGACTCCACCTGGCCGTCGAGATACGCGAAGCGAATTTCGGTGCGGCCCTCGCGATGCTGCCGCACGGCGGCCCGCGGCATGGCCGCCGCCGCCTGCACCGCGATTTCAATGTCACTGGCAAAGCGCACCATCACCGCGCCGTCATCGCTGCCGCCCGCAACAGGCGCGGCAGGCGGCGCCGGGGTCTGCACAGGGCGCGGACGCGCGGCGTGAGCTTCGGCGCGCGGCGACGGGAGGGCCGGAGGCGCCGCGGTCCGTGGCGGCGCCGCAACGGCCTCCGACAGCCGCACCGCGTGAAGCACCTGCGCCTGGACCGCCTGAAACGACGGGTCCGGCGCGAGCGCACGCGCCGACAGAATCGTGGTCGCCGGCGCGCTGAACAGGAGCGGAAACGACACGGCGTCCGGCGGCGCGGGGGGCGGCGTCACCACCAGGGTGAGCGCCATGGCCAGCAGCGCCACGTGCGCCATGGCCGAAACAAGCGCCGCGCCGGCCGGATGCGTGGCGGGCCGCGCAGGCAAAATCATCCGGTCGGCCTGGTGCGGCGGCAACAGCGTCATGCGGCATCCGCTCTCGGAAGGATCCGCCCGGAACCTAGCACGCGGGCAGGGGGGGCCGGCAACCTGACATGTAGCTGACACAAAAACATGATCGGACCGTCATGCTTCTGCCATTGTCGGTGCGCGCGACTTCATGGAAAACGCTGACAGAAACCTGACAGACCCATCGTGCGCGCGGGTTTGCGCCCCCCGGGAGCTTTGCCAATGAGGCCATATGCCGCGAGCGTTGTCTTCCTGATGGCGGCCGCAGGGGCTGCGCACGGCCAAACCGCGCCTGCCGTGAACGGGCCGCCCGAGAACCTGCCGGCCGTTACAATACCGGACGTCAATGTGGTCGGCAGCACGCCGCTGCTCGGCTC
>CAJCIS010000064.1 GCA_903970435.1 Acidobacteriota bacterium
CGCTGTTCGAGTGCGGCATGGCGATCGGCGCCTACCCGCTGCTGGCGGTGCTGCTGATCCGCGCGCATCGCACGCTCGCAGCACCCGAACGCGCCTAAAAACGCCCATGAAACGAGAAGGCAAACGCACCACGCTGTTCACCCGCCGGGCGCTGGTCATGATGGCGGGGCAGGTCGCCGCCCTGAGCGTGCTCGGGGTGCGGCTCTACAGGGTGCAGGTGGAGGAAGGCGCGCGCTACGCTACCCTGGCGGAAAGCAACCGCATCAGCGCGCGGCTGCTGGCCCCCACGCGCGGCCGCATCCTCGACCGCTTCGGCACCGTGGTCGCCGGCAACGACCTGAACTGGCGCGCGCTACTGCTCGCCGAGGAAACCACCGACGTCGCCGCCACGCTGGCAAAATTCAACGACATCGTGCCGCTGGCCGATCACGACCGGGCGCGCATCGCCCGCGACATGAAGCACACGCGGCAATTCATTCCGGTTCTCCTGCGCGATTTCCTGTCGTGGGACGACATGGCGAAAATCGAGGTGCACGTCCCCGATCTGCCCGGCGTCATCGTCGATGTCGGCACCACGCGGCGCTACCCGTTCGGCGCCGACATGGCGCACGTCGCCGGCTACGTGGCACCCCCCAGCGAGGATGATTCCGGCGACGATCCGGTGCTGGCGCTCCCCGGCATGCGGGTCGGCCGCGCCGGCGTGGAGAAATCGCACGACGACGATCTGCGCGGGGTCGCCGGCCAGGTGCAGATGGAGGTCAATTCGGTCGGCCGCGTCATCCGCGAGCTCGACCGCACCGAGGGCCAACCCGGCGACGAACTGCGCCTGACGATCGATATGGCCCTGCAACAGGCCACCCTGGCCCATCTCGGCGACCAGAGCGCGTCCGCCGTGGTGATGGACTGCACCAACGGCGAGGTGCTGGCCATGGCCACCAACCCCAGCTTCGACCCGTCGCTGTTCGACGCCGGGATTTCGCAGTCGCAATGGGAAGCCTGGACGAGCGACCGGCGCACGCCGCTGATCAACAAGGCGCTGGCCGGCGTGTATCCGCCGGGATCCACCTTCAAGATGGCCGTGGGGCTCGCGGCGCTGCAGGCCGGCGCACTGACGCCGGAGGACCGGATCGTGTGCCCCGGCTATATCGACCTGGGCGACACGCGGTTCCATTGCTGGAAAAAGGGCGGCCACGGCGCGCTGGACCTGCGCGGCGGCCTGAAAAACTCCTGCGACGTGTTTTTCTATCACGCGGCGCGGCGCGCCGGGATCGATGCGGTGGCGGACGTCGCCCGCAAGTTCGGGCTCGGCACCGACCTGCCGGTCGATCTGCCGGGCGGCCGCACCGGGCTGATCCCGACCCCCGAATGGCGTCAGAAGCACCATCGGCACTGGGGCGCGGCCGATACCATCATCGCCGGCATCGGCCAGGGTGTGATCCTGGCCACGCCCCTGCAACTGGCCACCTATGTGTCGCGCATCGCCACCGGCCGGGCGGTGGTGCCGCACGTGACCCGCACGATCGGCGGCGAGGCGCAGCCGGGCGCCACCGCGGCCGAATACCCGGTGCTGGATATCCCCGAGGAAGCCTTGGCGCTGGCGCGCGGCGGGATGTTCGCCGTGGTGAACGAAGCCGGCGGCACCGCCCGGCACGCGCGGCTCGACATTCCGGGCGTGCAACTGGCGGGCAAGACAGGGTCCAGCCAGGTGCGTCACGTTTCCCGCTGGGCGCGCGAGCACGGCCATTTCAATTCGGCGCAACTGCCGTGGGAATTCCGCCCGCACGCGCTGTTCGTGTGCTTCGCGCCGTACGACGCGCCGCGCTATGCGTGCGCCGTGGTGATCGAGCACGGCAACGCCGGCGCCGACGTGGCCGCCCCCCTGGCACGCGATATCATGACCGACGCCCTGACCCGCGACCCGGCGCGCCGCGAAATCGCGCCGGGCCAGACGGTGGCGCAGGGTTAGGAAGGGAAGGTTAGGAAAAAGCAGTTCTTTTCTGAAGAAAAGAACCAAAAGACTTTTTTCTTTTGATGCAATCCCTTGCGTAGCGGTCTTGGCCCCAACCGTTGCCGCGGGCGCTTTGCAAAAGTCTTTTGGTTCTTTTCTTCAGAAAAGAACATCTTCCTTCCATGTCCGACCACGCTCCGCAAAATCTCTCCGGCCTTTGGCATGGCCAGTACAGCTACCCCAAAGGGCCGCCGCCGGTGCCGTTCAGCGCGTCGCTGTTGGATCTGGACGGTGCGCTCTCCGGCAGCGTCACGGAGAAATCCATCCTGCCGCCACGTCTCGGCGAAGCGCTCTACGCCACCGTGCGCGGCCAGCGCGACGGTGCTTCGGTCAGCTTCACGAAATCCTATGAAACCGACGATCCGCGCTATCAGATGGTCACCTACGAGGGGCGCGTGAGCGGCGACGGCACTGAGATCGAGGGGACGTGGCGGGTAGCCGGGTGGGCAGGAAAATTCCTGATGATACGGGGTATTCGGCGCGAGGTGGGCGTGGAGACGCGGGTTGTTGAAACGGTCAGGTAGCCTTGCGAGTCCAAGCCAGTTTGCGCCTCACCCTTCCGCCCGGCTTGGAGGATCTGCGCCGCCGTCTCGACCCGCGCGTGGCCCAAAGCGTGCCGCCTCACATCACCATTATCTATGACGATGAGGCGCCGGACGCAGGCCTGTTGCACGACCGCCTGCGGGAGGCCTGTCCAGACTTCGCGCCGTTGGCGTTGCAGCTCGGCGGCGTTGCGGCGTTCGCGCCGCCCGCTGCCGGCCTCTACGTCGCGGCGCAGGCCGATGCAACCTTCGATGCGCTGCGCGCGCGGGTGCTCAGACCGCCTTTTGCGCCGCGGGGTCCGGCAGTTCGGCCACACGTAACCCTGCTTCATCCCCGAAGCGTCGCTGACGCCCCGGCCGATTGGCAATGTCACGCGGGGTCCTCGCCTTGTTGGCGCGCGATTGTCCGCGAGGTAACCGTAATACAGTCGGACGGCGGACCATGGCGCGTCCGAGCCACCATTCCACTGGGACGCTCGTGACAATCCGCACCGCCGCGCACCGGCCGCTCGGCGCGGTGAACCGGACGCGGCAGCGCAGAGGGGAAGGAAGCCGTTCTTTTTTGAAAAAAAGAACCAAAAAACTTTGGCTCTTGTGGGGGCGTGCCGGCCTTGCCAGCGGCCGGTAGTGGGTGAGTTTAGCGCGGCGCGGCTTGCCCATTGGGCCGGGGTGTCACATTGTCGGGGCCTCGCCGCGGGGCGCCCCGCGTGCTCATCACACCGGGAGAACACTATGCTTGCCTCGCTTCGCACCATCGCGGCCTGTACGGCCGCCTTGGCCATGACTTGCAGCACGCCATTGCAGGCCGCCGCCGTCGGTGACGGCGCCGCCTACCACATGTTTGCCACCCCGGCCGAAATGGCCCGCGCCGGCCGCGTGCCGTCCAAGGGCGACATGGAGTATTTCGGCGGCTCGGTGTTTTCGCAGGTCAAGGTCGTCTCGGTGATCTGGGGCCCGAACGTCAACAGCCAGACCGTTGCCGATATCGGCGGTTTCCTGACCGCCATCGTGAACAGCACCTACGTGGATCAGCTCTCGATCTACGACACCAACCTGAAGGGCGTGAATGGCAAGAAGGGAACCGACCAGAAGATCGCGCGCGGCTCCTTCATCGGCCAGGTGCAGATCAAGCCGAAGGACAAATCCCTGAAACTGAGCGACAAGGCCATCCGCAAGGAACTCGCCTATCAGATCAGCCAGGGCGTGCTGCCGGCCAATGACCTCAACACGCTCTACATGATCTACTTCCCGGCCGACATCACGATCACCCTGGGCAAGTCGGTCTCATGCCAGGCCTTCGGCGCGTATCATGAGGCGGTGTCGTCCAAGGTTACGCCGTCGAACATCTTCTACGGCGTGATGCCGGACTGCGGCGAAGCCTTCAACGAACTGACGATCGTCTCGTCGCACGAATTCGCCGAAGCAACGACCGACAACATTCCGACGCCGGGCTCGAACCCGAAATACCCGCAGGCCTGGAATACATCGGATGGTTACGAAATCGGTGATCTCTGCGAAGGCACGCAGGGCACGCTCACGGCCGGCAAGGTGACCTACGATGTGCAGGAAGTGTATTTGAACAACATCCAGGAGTGCGGAACGGCCAATTTCCATAGCCCGTAATAACCGTGCGCCGGGGGCTCCGCCGCCGCGGAGCCCCTGCACAGATAAAGGTTTTTTGTTCTTTTTTTCAAAAAAGAAATACTTCCTTCCTTGACCGAACTCTCAACGCAGCGGCCGCGCCAGCACGCGATCACAAAAAATGCTGTTGCCGACCTTGAACTTCCTGTCGTCGATAATCGTAAAACCCTGGCGCTGGTAGAAGGCCAGGGCGCGCGCATTCTCGCCGAGCACGCCGAGAACCAGCCGGTTGGCGCCGCGCGAGGCGGCGCGGGCGACGGCGAGGTTCATCAGGGCGAAGCCCATGCCGGTGCGATGAAAGCGTGACAGCACATAGATGCGCTGGATTTCGAGGTCTTCGGGGTGGGGGAATTCGTCGGGCAGCGTGGCGCGGGTGAGAACCAGGTAGCCGATCGGCGATTGCTGGCTGGTTTCGGCGATCCAGATGGTGACGGAAGGGTCGGAGAGCCAGCCGGCGTAGGTTGCGGCACTGTGTTTGGTGGCGCAGTGCGCGATCATGTCGGCGCCGGGGATTATGTGGGCGTAGGTTTCAAGAAACGTCGCGGCGGCCACCAATGCCAGCGCCTGCTCGTCGCCCGGTAGTGCCTGCCGTATCGTAAGGTTATGGTCGCTCATCGAAGCTTGGCCGCAATAAAAAGCAAAAGTTTTTTGGTTCTTTTTTTCAAAAAAGAACTGCTTCCTTACGTATTCATGGCATCGAAAAAGTCCTGATTAGTCTTGCTGTATTTCAGCTTGTCCAGCAGGAAATCCATGCCGTCATTGGCGCCCATCGGGTTAAGAATCCGCCGCAGAACCCACATTTTCGACAAGGTCGCGCGATCGACCAGCAGTTCTTCCTTGCGGGTGCCGCTCTTGGTGATGTCGATGGCGGGGAAGGTTCGCTTGTCGGACAGTTTGCGGTCGAGGATGATTTCGCTGTTGCCGGTGCCTTTGAACTCTTCGAAGATCACTTCGTCCATGCGGCTGCCGGTATCGATCAGCGCGGTGGCGATCATGGTGAGCGATCCGCCTTCCTCGATATTGCGCGCCGCGCCGAAGAAGCGTTTGGGGCGTTGCAGGGCGTTGGCGTCGACGCCGCCGGTAAGCACTTTGCCGGATGAGGGGACGACGGTGTTGTAGGCGCGGGCGAGGCGCGTGATGCTGTCGAGCAGAATTACGACATCGCGCTTGTGTTCGACCAGGCGCTTGGCTTTTTCCAGCACCATTTCGGTGACCTGCACATGGCGGGTGGCCGGTTCGTCGAAGGTGCTGGCGACGACTTCGCCTTTCACCGTGCGCGCCATGTCGGTCACTTCCTCGGGCCGCTCATCGATGAGCAGCACCATGAGGAAGACTTCGGGGTGGTTGTTGGCGATGGCGGTGGCGATGTTTTGCAGCATCACCGTCTTGCCGGTGCGTGGCGGCGCCACGATCAGCGCGCGCTGGCCCATGCCGATGGGGGCGACCAGATCGATTACGCGGGGGGTAAAGTCCTTTTGCGGACCTTTCGCCACGCTCTGGAAATTTTCCATTTCCATCTTGAGCCGGCGATCGGGGTAGAGCGGCGTGAGGTTATCGAAATTGATGCGGTGCTTGACCGCTTCGGGATTTTCGAAGTTGACCGCTTCCACCTTGAGCAGGGCGAAGTAGCGTTCGCCGTCTTTCGGGGCGCGGATCTGGCCCTCGACGGTGTCGCCGGTGCGCAGGCCGTAGCGGCGCACCTGGTTGGGACTGACATAGATATCGTCGGGGCCCGGCAGATAGTTGCTTTGCGGGCTGCGCAGAAAGCCGAAACCGTCCGACAGGATTTCGAGCGTGCCGTCGCCGTGAATGGCCTGGTCGTTTTCCGCCAGGTTTTTCAGAATGGCGAACATCATGTCCTGCTTGCGCAGGGAGGACGCGTTTTCAACCTGGAGTGATTCGGCGAAACTGAGCAGGTCGGCGGGTGATTTTGCCTTGAGTTCGGCGAGATGCATGCGGTGGCGGCCTTGGTTACTTAATGTGTTTCGCTGGAGCGCTTCCTGGGATGGGGGCCGAATGCGCGGAGCGCGCGGCAAGGAGACCCGGAAGGGCGTGAGGTGCGGCTCTGGGGAAGGCCGCCTGAATAAGGGAGAGGCGGGCAGAGAGTTCCACCCGTCGTAGGGGAGGTGGCACAGATGGCAAGTCGGTTCAAGAGGTAAGTCGTTCTTTTTTGAAAAAAAGAACCAAAAAACTTTTGTTCGTTTGAAGGGTTACCGGGGAGGGATGCGCTAAAAGGGCACAGGCTTTTTGTTTTGTATTCAATACTTCATTCCTGTCAAAACGGCTGCACAACAACCATGACAACTGCAACGACCATCAGCAACGTGGGCACCTCGTTAGCTATACGAAAAAATTTCTGCGGCTTCGTATTGCGGTCGTGCAGGAAATCGCGGCGCCATCGGCCGGCGGCACCGTGAAACCCGGCCAGCAGCAGCACGGCCAGCAGCTTTACGTGCATCCAGCCATGGTGCCAGTCCACCAGCCCCGGCGTCAGCGCCAGCATGATGCCCAGCACGAAGGTGGCCATCATCGCCGGCAGCATGATCTGTTTGTAGAGCCGCCGCTCCATCACCTTGAAGCGCTCGCTGGTTTCCGAGCCGGGCGCCGTTTCGCAATGATAAACGTAGAGCCGCGGCAAATAGAGCAGGCCGGCCATCCAGGCGATGACGGCGATGATGTGCAGCGCCTTGGTCCACGGATAGAGCCACGCGAGGAACGGAATGGTCATGCGGCCAGCGGGGCGCGCAGGGGGAGGGAGGCGGGTGCGGCCACCGCGTTGGCCGATGCCGTCCGGTGGGGACAATCGGTATGGGAGGCGGGGCAGGCCCGGTCGCCGGCAAAGCTGCACAGGCCCGGGCCGTGACGGCGCGCGGACACAATGAGGTCGGCCAGGGCGTCGATGAACCCAGGATCGCTGTTCTGCGCCGGCGCCCGGAAATAGCCGGGCACACCGAGCTTCACCGCGAGGTCACGGTATTCGACGTCCAGCTCGACCAGCGTTTCGGAATGTTCCGACACGAACGCCACCGGCACCACCAGAACGGCCACGCCGTCATGCGCCGCCTGTTCGATCACCGCCTCGGTGGACGGATCGAGCCATTTCTGCGGCGTGGCGCGGGATTGATAGCACACCACATGGTCCAGCCCCGGCTCATCCAGGGCGGCCACGATCCGGCGCACGGTCGTTTCGACCTGATACTGGTAGGGATCGCCCTGCCGCACGATGATTTCGGGCAGGCCGTGCGCGGAGAACAGCACCCGCACGGGCGCGGGGCTTGCGGCACGCGCGTCGCCGAGCGCGCGGCGGAGCATGGCGGCCGTGGCTTCGATGTAGGCGTCGCTGGCGTAGAAGCAGCACAGGGTGGTGGTCTGTTTGGCCAGCCCGGCCCGCGCCGCGGCCTCGCGCCAGTCGATGAACGAGCTGCCGGACGTGGTGGTGGAGAATTGCGGATAGAGCGGCAGCAGGAATATTTCGTCCGGATTCCACGCCCGCACCGCGCGCGCCGCTTCCGCAGCGAATGGGTGCCAATACCGCATGGCAATGAAGGTGCGGGCGTCGATCCCCCGCGCGGCCAGCGCGGTTTGCAGGCTGCGCGCCTGGTCCTGCGTCAGTTCCAGCAGCGGCGACTTGCCGCCCAGCAGGGCATAATTCTCGCTGGCCGGCTTGACCCGGGCGCGGGCGATGAGGCGCGCCAGCAAGGGACGCACGAAGAACGGCACGCGCAGAATCGCCGGGTCGCGGAACAGATTGAGCAGGAAAGGTTTGACGCTCTCCATCCGGTTCGGTCCGCCGAGATTGAACAGAACGACAGCCACGCGGCTCATGAAACCTGACGGAGGGTGGTCAGCAGCTCGGCCACATGTGCTGGCGGCGTTTGCGGCAGAATGCCGTGGCCCAGGTTGAAGATATGTGGCCGGCCGCGAAGCGCATCCCGAATGCGGCGGGATTCTTCGGCCAGCACTGCACCGCCGGCAATCAGCACCATAGGGTCTAGATTGCCCTGCACGGCAATTTCGGGCGGCAACGTCGCGGCGACGCGGGCGGCGTCCACCGAGGTATCCAGCCCGATGCACTGCACCCCGGTGCGGCCCACGTAGTCGGCGGCGAGCGTGCCGGCCAGCCTCGGAAAACCGATGATCTTCACACCGGGGAAACGGTCCTGCAGCGCCGCCACGATGCGGGCGGTCGGCCCCACCACATGCATGAAGAACTGGCTCGGCGGCAACACCCCCGCCCAGGTATCGAACAGCATCACCGCGTCGGCGCCGGCGTCGATCTGGGCGGCGAGATAGGCGATCGTTGCATCGACCAGCAAATTGATCAGCTGGTCGAAGAAACCGGGATCGGCGTAGGCGGCCGTGCGGGTCGCGGCGAAATCGCGCGAGCCGCCGCCCTCGACCATGTAGCAGGCCACGGTGAAGGGGGCGCCGGCGAAGCCGATCAGCGCGGTTTCCGGGTGATGGATGCGCAGCGCGGCGGTGACGCGGCGGACGGTTTCGATCACCGGGGCGACGCGATCGGCGAAGCCGGCGGGCTCCAGCGCGTCCAGACCTGATTGGTCGCGCAGCTTTGGCATCACGGGGCCGACGGATTCGCGAAATTCCAGCCCGTGCCCCAGCGCCCAGGGCAGGATCAGGATGTCGCTATACAGGATTGCGGCATCCATCCCGTAGCGGCGGATCGGCTGCAGCGTGATCTCGGTGGCCAGATCCGGCGAGGTGAAAGCCACCACCAGGTCGCGCACCTGGGCACGGGCGG
>CAJCIS010000065.1 GCA_903970435.1 Acidobacteriota bacterium
CATCCAAAATCACCACCCGCCTCCCAGTTCCCTTGTGTAATGAGACTCACGCCGCCAACATTGCAAAAACCGCCGCATTATCGGCGCCCGGCTTCCGCGCCTTCCGTATGGCAGGCGGCAGCCTATACAACCCGGCTGAACCTGAATCGAACTCGAAATCCCAGGCTGCATGACCGCCGAACCTCAGCGCCCGCGCCACAACCCCAGCCAGCGTCAAGCTTGCCAGCACGCCGCCGCCTTGCGCCCAGGCCGCCCACGCCACGCAGGCCGCATGCAACCCGGTCAGTGGATCAGCCACCGCATCCCCGGCGAACATCATGTGCCCGTAGCGATCCGCCATGGCTCGTCCAACGCCGCCCGCAATCGCCGTGTCATCGCCAAAACCCACGCGAAGTCCCGCGTCGCCATCACGTCCGTAGGCCGTAATGGAAACCCACACCAGCCCCGGCTGGCCTGCGACAAGATCTTCCGCCTCGATCCCCAGCTGCCGCAATGCGCGCGGCCGCGCGCTTTCCAAAACGATGTCGGCGCCGGCCAGGAGCCGACGGAGTGCCGCGCGCCCATCCGGTTCGCCAAAATCCAGGGTGACGGATTCCTTTCCGCCATTCAAACGATCAAAAAACCCCGCATGCCCCAACCGCGCGCCATCGTGGCGGCCGCAATGCTCCACCTTGATCACCCGCGCCCCGGCCGCCGCAAGCAAGGAACCGGCCAGCGGGCCCGCCCACAGCGTGGAAAGATCGATCACCACCGGCCTGCGCCACCGCGCCGCCCCGGCAGAGCCGGCGTGAAATATCTTGCACCAGTCTGGCGCCATCTCATCCGCCGCCGCCACCGCCAACCCCAGCAGCCGCGCCCGATCGAGCCGTTTTTTCCGCGGGCGTTGAGCCACTGCCTGCGTAACGTCATCCCAATTTGCGGCCTCGGTTTCCAGCCATGCCGGCACCGCAGCCCAATCCTCGTCGCGCGGCAAATTCACCGCCAGCCAGCCATCGCGTGCCGAAACGAGCCGGCAACTGCCTCCGGGCGCGGTCTGTCCACCCCGGAACAAACCCAGCAACCGCGCCCGCTCCCCCAGCAGCGCGGCACCCGGCGGCAATGCCCTGGGCGCCAGACCCGTCATTGCGGTGAACAGCCAAGCCGCCCCATCGGCCGCTTCCACCAGCCCAGGCGGCCCCGCGAGCCCCGGCGCGCCGGGAAATCCCGTCACCTCCATCAAGCCGCTGCGCCGCCATGCGACCGCGGGAAGGTCGCCATGAACCCTGACCAGATCACCATCCCAGCCAATATCCCGCGCCAGCGCGCGCGCATATGTTTCGGCGTCACTCATGGCGGGACCGGCGGCAGACCCGCCACCCAATGCGCGAACCGGTCATACAAATGTGCCGCCGCGTCCGTCACAAATGGATGGTGCCCGGTATCGCGCAGCACATGCAAATCAATGTCCTCGCACGCGGTGAACGATGCCGGAATTTTGCGCGGCGGTCCCGTGATGTCGCGGTCGCCGGCTGCCAGGAACAGAGGCACGTCGATCCCCGCCGCCTCCGCGGCGACGTTATCACACAGCATCGATTGCATTGCCGCCGTCGCCGGCATGCGGCCCGCGGCCCGCGACAACGCAGCTGCGGCCATCGACCCTTCGTGGGCTGGCTGCAAATCCACGAACGGCACGCCGAAGCGCTTTTCCGCCAGCGCCCTGCAGGCGGCACGCCCGCTGTCGGGAGTTTCCCTGGCCGAACGTTCCTCCTCCGTCAGCACCTCCGGCAGCCCCCGCGTGGTGAAACAAAGCAGCGCCAGCGCTACATATGGCCGTCCCGACGCCTGTTGCAGCACCGCCAGCATGGCACCCATCGAATGCCCAACGCCCAGCGGTAGAATTTCGGCCAGTGCCGGCAGCCCGGAGTGCAACGTTCCGGCCCGCATTCGACCGATCATGTCGATAACCATGGCGGCCTCTGCCCGCGCTATCCTGTCCGCCGTCATGCCAAATCCGTCCTGCGGCACAAAACTGTCGCCGGTACCAGGATGATCCAGCAGCACGCACACCATGCCGCGCGACGCCATCGCACGCGCGAAGCTGAAACCATCTCCCGCCAAATCGAAGTATTTGCGTGTCATGCCGCCACCCGGAAGACAGAACAAAACCGGTACGACGCCCTCCGGCAACCCGGGCGGTGCGATGATGTCCACAGCGATCCAGGCCGGTTGCGGATCATCCGGCCACGCGATGTCCAGCCGCGCCGTCAACTGCGCCACAGCCAACGGCCCGCGCTCAGCCGGCGCCAATAATCGCACCGGCCACGCCCGACGCCAAAAACACCGTCTTCACATTGGCCACCTGGTTCGCCGCCGTTCCGCGTGCCTGACGCACACCCTCGGTAATCAAATTCATGCCATGGATATAGCCCTCCCCGATATGCCCCCCGTTCGGGCTCAGCGGCGAGCTTCCATCCAACTCCAGATTTCCGTCCCTGATGTAGTCCTTTGCCTCGCCGTGCCCGCAATATCCATAGGCTTCCAACTGCATCAATATCTGCGGCGTGAAATTATCGTAGATCATGGCAACCTGCGTGTCCGGCGGAGACATCCCCGTCAAATCCTTCAGCCGTGCCGCCACGCGCTGAGCCATGGGCAATTGCGCAAGATCATGGCCATGATAATAATCAGAAATGATCTCGTGATTAAACGGCAATGTCGTCACCGCCCCGTGGATCGTCACCGGCGTCTGCTTGAGGTCCCGTGCCCGATCTTCCCGCGCGATCACCACCGCGACCCCGCCATCGCTTTCCTGGCAGCAATCCAGCAACCGCAACGAAGGTGCCACGATCCAGCGCGATGCCTGGTGATCCTCCAACGTGATCGGCTTGCCATAGAACCACGCCTGCGGATTGGTCGCCGCATGCTTGCGCAGCAGCACCGAAACAAGCCCGAAATCCTCGTTCGTTGCGCCATACCGGTGCATATAGGCCTGCGCCGTCAGAGCCTCCCATGAGGCCGGGCTTTGCGCGCCGAACGGCAGGCACCATTCCATGAAACTGCTGCCGCCGCCGGCGGGAATATTGCCCCGCGCGATCGGCTGCCCGAACCGGAACTGGCTGCGCTCGTTCATCGCCCGCCAGACCACCACCACATCGCACACCCCGGCCATCACCGCTGACATCGCGTGGAAAATGGACGCAACGGACGCGGCACCGCCCTGCGGTATCCGCGAGGTATATTTCAGGTCCGGAATGCCCAGGCATCTGGTCACGCCCACCTCGTCGGAGCCATCCAGCGTGAAGGTAATCAAACCATCCACGTCCGCCGCTGTCAGGCCCGCATCGTCGAGTGCCGCCAGGACCGCCTCGGCCGCCAACTGTAATTCGCTGCGTCCGGACGCCTTGGAAAATTCCGTTTGCCCTATTCCCACGATCGCCGCGCGCGTCATGGCGCGGCCCCAAGGGGCCGGAACACCGGAACTGATCTGCCGCCCTGTGCCGGCTCGAATTCCACGTGAACGCGCAAACCATTCTGAACATTGCGCGGATCCACGCCCACCAGATTCGAAACAATCCGTGGGCCCTCATCTAAATCCACTAAAACAACGATCGGCGGCGCCGAAAATCCATGCGGAAACGGATGTATCGGCATGGCCCAGCTATACACGGTGCCAAACCCGCTCATGCGCGCCGGCACCATTCTGGTCGCGTTACATGCTGGGCACATCGGCCGCGGCGGATGCCAGTAGCGCAAACACGCGCCGCATTGCTTGATCAGCAATTCTCCGCGCGCGGCACCTTCCCAGAAGAACGCACTGTCTGGCGTGAATACCGGCTCCGGCCGCAATATGGCCGCGTCAGCCACCCGATGCCGCCTCCGCCGGCTGCCACGGACTGCGCGCTGCACTCGCACCTGCCCGCGGCGGCCACACCCCGATCACCCCGTGGCCCAGCATGTCGCTGATTTCGGACTCTCCATACCCAAGCTCATGCAAAATGGCTTCGGTTTGATCGCCAACAATCAGCGGCGGTCCCTGAATGACCCCCGGCGTTTCGGACAAGGAATACAGCAATCCGACCTGCTCCAGTCTGCCCACAATTTTATGCGGATACGCAACGGTCCAGCCCCGCGCCCGCGACTCTTCATCGTCGAACACCTGCCTGGAAAACGCCGGATCGGAAATTTCCGCCGGCACACCGGCCCCATCCAGCCTATGCAACCACGCAGCGGCCGTCTCCGTCTTCATGACCGCCTCGATCGCCGCCGCAATCTCCGCATCATGCGCATTCCGCGCCACCGCATCGGGATAATCTTTTGCGAGCGCATCGAGAGCCAGCACGCCGAACAGGGCATCCCAATGCGCCTGCTTCGCCGCCACGACGCAGAGCCAGCCTTCCGCCGTTTCGTAGAGCCGGCAGCCGGCATGAAACCCCAACTGCATGGCATCGAGCCGCGGCCGCACGAATGCCGCGCCGTCCGGCCGCGCAACGACGTTGGATGTATTCAGCAGGCACGCATTGACGATCGCCGTATCGACATATTGTCCCTCGCCGGTGCGCTTGCGATGATACAGCGCCTGAAGAATGCCGATCGCGGATAAATATCCGTTTCCCGTATCGCCGAAACTGGTAAAACTCCACATCGGCTTGCCGCCACGCGCCATGCCGCCGTCTTCGTATTGCACGCCCGCCAGGCACGCGCCGGTCTGGTCGTTCCCCGGCAAGCCCTCGCGCGGCCCGCGCTCATGTCCGCGTGTATGGCAATAGACCAGATCGGGCTTGATCTTGCGCAGGCTTTCGTAATCCACGCCCAGCCGTTCGGCGGCGTCGTAGCGCATGTTGTGTTGCACCACGTCAGCCGTGCGCACGAGCTCAAGCAGAATATCCCTCGCGCGCTTCTGTTTCAAATTCAGCGCGATGCTTCGCTTGCCCCGGTTGGCCATGTAGGCAATGTGCGTGCGATGCCAGTAATGATCCCACAGCGCATTGACCTTGATCACCTCGGCGCCCAGATCGCCCAGAACCTGCGTGCCGAACGGCCCCGCAATGGCGAGACCCAGATCGAGCACCCGTATGCCGGCCAAAGGCGCCCGGCCGGCCGCGGCCGCCTGCGATGCCGCGACCGCAGGGCGTGGCTGCCAGGCGATATCGGCCGGGTGCGCGCCCGCCGCCTCCGCCGGGCGAAACGGTTCCACCGTGCAGGCCGACAGCGAGTACGTTGTTCCGACCTGACGAATTGGCCCGAGCACAGGATCGTGCAGCTCGGTGACACATCCGTCGGCCACCATCAGAGGGTCGCACAGGGCGGCTTCCACCGGCCGTGCCTCCTGCATGGTGACTTCCGCGACGGCGGCTGCCTGCACCCATTCGTCGCATGAAAACCGCGCAATCCGTTCCGCAAGGATCGGCTGGTAATGCGCCATGACCAGCAATTCCTCTGGACCGGTGCCAAATCGATCCGGATCGTTCTGTACCGTCAGGTCCGGCGTCGCATTCAGCCTCTCGCCCTCCGACGCCTGCATGATAAAGCGCGGGTTGGGCACCCAATTATGCAGCCATCGCCCGTCCGCGCACTGAAAATGCCCTTTCGGCGAACGGCTTCCCAATATCCAGGTGTCGAATCCTTCCACATCCGGATTCTGCATGCGTTGCCAGACCCCCGCCGCACCCGACAGCGCTCCTTGCATCAGCGATGTCTCGACGACCTGCCCCTGCCCAGTACTCTCCCGTGCCAGCAAGGCCGCAGATATGCCGGTCGTTGCGAGAAAGCACGCGCCCAGGCTGGGCCAATGTGAAGCCGCGAACACCGGGCCAGGACGCGGCGGCCCCTGCACCCACTCGGAGGGGATTTCGACATCGTCAAACGGATCTGGCCGCCCCAGCATGTGGTTTATGGCGCCTTCCGGCCATCCCCGCTGTTCCCATTGCAGCCCGAGCCGCGCCTGTACCAGGGCATCATATCCCGGCCGGTTCGCGTGCTTTGTATGCCGCCCATAGGCAGTGATGGAAACCGCAACGAGCCTTGCATTGCGCGAGCGTAGCGACGCGAGGCCGAGGCCCAGCCGGTCCATCGTGCCGGGCGCGAAACTCTCGATCAGAACATCGGCGGTATCGATGAGCGCCAGCAGCGCATCGCGATCCTTCGCCTGCTTCAAATCCAGCCGCACCCGGCGCTTTCCGCGCTGCCAGACGTGGTATCCCAGCATGTTCGAAAACGGATCTTCGCCGGGTGGATCGACGCGGATCACGTCGGCGCCATGATCGGCCAGCAACATCGCGGTCATCGGGCCCGCGATACCCCGGGAAAGGTCGACCACCCGCACCGATTGCAGAACGCCGGGCATCTCCCCCCTCCCCCAAGAGCAAAAGTCTTTTGGTTCTTTTCTTCAGAAAAGAACTGCTTCGTCCCTGCTAAATCTTCGTCGGATCATGATCGACATAGAATTGCCGGAACCACTGCCGGTAACGCAATATCGGTCCATCACCATCGCAAAGAATCGGCTTCTGCCGATACTTTTTATTATTCCACACAATCATGTCGACAGATTCAAACCCCGCCGACTCCTCCCCATCCGCTTCCCCGATCATATGTTTGACCAGATGCTCCGCCACCTGACCTTCCTTGCTGCCTTCGGGATAGCGCTTATGCGTGAAGCACATGTTCATCTGCGATTTCTCGCGCGTGATCGGCACCGTGTAGCTGATCATCGTCGAGGTGATGCCCTGGTTGTTGAACCGGAATATCGCCAGGCCAGGCCCTTGCTGATGACCAACCGAATAGCCATTGCCGATATCGACATAAGCATTGGGGCCGTCGGTTTTATATTCCCCCGGCGGCACGATGGCGGTGCCGTGCAGAAATTTCAGGTGCGGATAATCGACACCATTCTCTGCCAGTTCCTGAATTGCCGTATTTATCGGCCAGCTCCGCCGCAGCGGTGTGACATATCCCTCGTCTTCCAGCTCCGGAATGTTCGGCAATTGCCAGATCGGTGCATCGCCATGCGGATGGTGCCAGGCGAAGATCATGCCCCATCGTTCTACCAGCGGCAGCGTCCGCAAAATGGGCTGGCGTTGCGTAATGGGTGGCATTTCCGCAGCGTACGGAATGCTGGTGCACCACCCTTTCGGATTGTAGCCCCAATGATGGAACGGACAACGGATCGTCTCGCCCACAACTTTGCCGCCATGACCGATATGAGCGCCGAGATGCGGGCAGAACGGATCGGCCAGGCCGGGCTCGCCACCCTCGGTACGAAAGAATACCCATTCCTGGTCGAGCATGAAAATGTTGCGGTGGTCACCCACCGCGATGTTCTCGGAATAATCGACGAAAAACCATCCCACCGGAATCGGGAACGGACATTTTTCCGCCGATCGGCTCCAGAACAATGGATTGGCAGGCGACATTTCATTCATGGACCGATCCTCCTTCCTTATATTGCCCGCCCATGCCTCGCGAAACCTGGGCACCACAACGGACGCGCCTGTGTGCACTGCAGCAACGCTTTTCGACCAAACCGGCGAGTTGCGTAGCCAGCGGGCGCTTCAGATACGCAAACCGATAATACATGACACGCAAACGGCGCCTCTGCAACCGCTTTCCGGCTGCTGACATCGCAGCGCGGCGCCCCATCATAGCCGAAATACCCCGAACCGGCTCTCCTCAATCGGCGCGTTCAAGGCCGCGCTGAGGCCGATTGCAATCGCGTTGCGCGTATCCACCGGATCGAGCATGCCGTCATCCCACAATTCGGACGTTGCGTGATACGCACTGGACTGCCGGCGGTAATCCGCCAGGATCGGCGACCGGATGGCCTCGAGCGCCGCCGCGCCGAGGGCCCGCCCGTCCCGCGTCATTTGCTTCACTTTAATGTCGGTCAGCACGTTGGCCGCTTGCTCGGCACCCATCACGCCCACCTGGCTGTTGGGCCACGCAAACATCAGCCGCGAGTCGAAGGCACGCCCGGCCATGCCGTATGTGCCGGCACCGAATGACGCATTCACCACCACCGTGAACTTCGGAACCGACGCGCCCGCCACCGCCATGATCATCTTCGCTCCGTCCTTGGTAATGCCGCGGCGCTCGTAATCCTTGCCAACCATGAAGCCGGTGATGTTCTGCAAGAACAAAAGAGGAATACGCTGCTTGTCACACAATTGTATAAAATGGGCGCCTTTCAAGGCGCTGTCGTTGAACAGCACGCCGTTATTCGCCAGAATGCCAATCCGCCAGCCCCACAGCCGGGCAAATCCGCACAACATGGTTGTACCATAATCCGGCTGATATTCGTGAAACCGGCTGCCGTCCACCAGCCGCGCGACCACATCGCGCATGTCGAATTGCACGCGCGGGTCCTTCGGCAGAATTCCATATAATTCATCAACGTCGTAATCTGGCGGCTCCGGTTCTGTCCGATCCAGTGCTGTCTTGCCGGGTTTCGGCCAACTGCCGACAATGTCGCGGGCCAATGCCAAGGCGTGCAATTCGCTGGCGGCCGCATAATCCGCCGTGCCGGAAACCGAACTATGCATTGCGGCGCCGCCGAGTTCCTCCACGCCGACATCCTCGCCCGTGGCCGCCTTCACCAGCGGTGGACCGCCGAGGAAGATTGCACCGGTCCCCGCAACTATGACGTTATAGTCGGACAGGGCCGGGATATACGCGCCGCCGGCCGTGCAATGCCCCAGCACTATCGCTACCTGCGGCACGCCCATCCGCGACAATATACTCTGATTGCGGAATATTCTTCCTGCATGCATTCGATCCGGGAACAGTTCAGCTTGCAGCGGCAGGAACCCACCGGCGGAGTCACACAAATGAACGACAGGCAACCTGTTTTCAATCGCGATATCCAAGGTGCGAACGATTTTCTTGACCGACAATGGATACCATGCGCCGCCCTTTACCGAGGCGTCATCGGCATGGATAATAACCTCATGCCCGGCCACGATTCCAATGCCGGATACCTGACCCGCACAAGGCGCCTCGCCGCCATAGGCATCGTTGCCGGCAAGCGACGATAATTCGAGAAACGGTGTGCCTGGATCCAGCAGGGCCGCCAGGCGGTCGCGCACGAACAGCTTGCTCTGGCGCGCCAGGCGCTGCATGTCCCGCAGCGGCCGTTCGAACCTGGCAATGCGCTGGCGCTCCCGGAATTCCGTCGCCAGCGCATGATGATGAGCATAATTTTCCTGGTACGCTGCGCTGGAAGGATTGACCTGGTTAGGTAGCCGCACCATGACTTCAATCCGCAAGCGTGGTCGCGAGCTGAACCAGGATCGCACCTTTTTCGAAGTTCGTCCCGACCTCGTAAGGAAGTTGTGTCACAATTGCCGCCGATCCGGCCCGCAACGACATCTCAAGTTTCATGCTCTCGATAATGACAACAACATCGCCAGCCTCAACCGCATCGCCAATCGCGACCGGTAACGCAACAATGGTGCCGGGCATCGGTGCCGCGGCCGCAAGCGCATCATGCCGTTCGGCTGCGCGGGCATGCGCCTCCAGCGGGTCTAGCACGGCAACTTCGTAAACTTCACCCGCAAGATGAATGAAAAATAGCCGCTCATGACCCGCAATGACGAGATTGAAAACCGCCTCATCGACCTGCATGTCGTCCACGCCGCCAGCTTTTTCTGTCAGCTTTATCCTGTAGACTTCATCGCCCAGCAAGAGCATGCGCGCATCCGGCCGCCCCGCCAAAGCTGCCTCGACCACCTGATCCTGAAGGCGAAATAGATGCCCCATGTCAGTTGCGCCATGCTCCCATGGCGGCGTGCAGCCGCGGTACCGCATCGGCGGCGTCGCACACGCCACGTGACTTCAGCGCCGCGGCGCCCACCAGCGCGCGGACGGCGGCCGCTGGAGGTGCGGGTCTTCGCAAGGCGTCCATTGACTCGCTTATCAGATCAGTGTGCATGTCCCCATTCCGTACCGCGGGGAGCTGCAACAATCTGCGCAAGAAACCAATGTTTGATCTGCACCCGAGCAGGACTGTCTTGCCCAGAGCATCTACGGCCAAATTAAGTGCCGTTTGCCTGTCCTGCGCATGCGTCACGAGCTTGGCAAGCATCGGATCGAAAGAAGCGCTCACCTCGCTTCCTTGCTCGATCCCCGCATCCACCCTGATGCCCGCGCCGGACGGCGGCAGCCAGCGAAGCACCTGCCCGGTGCATGGGGCAAATCCCGCGTCCGCGTCCTCGGCATAGATGCGAACCTCCACGGCATGACCGCGCACATTGACTGCCTGCTGGCTGAAACCCAGGGGCTCGCCCCCGGCAATGCGAAGCTGTTCTGCAACAAGATCGATCCCGGTAACCGCCTCGGTCACCGGATGTTCCACCTGCAGCCGGGTGTTCATTTCAAGAAAGAAGAATGCACCTTCACCGTAAATGAACTCGACGGTCCCCGCATTGCGATAGCACGCGGCGCGCGCAATGCCCACCGCAACATCGCAAATCTTCTGCCGTTCGCGGGCTGTCAAGGCCGGTGAGGGAGATTCTTCGACGACTTTCTGAAATCGCCGCTGCAGGGTGCATTCGCGTTCGGACAAATGCACCACATTGCCGTAATGATCGGCCAGCACCTGAACCTCGATATGCCGGGGCCGTTCGACATAGCGTTCGACATACAGCCGCCCGTCGCCGAAATAACGAATGCCTTCGCGTTGTGCCTGTGCCAGCCCGTCTTCCAGCTGATCCATATTACGCACAATATGCATGCCCTTTCCGCCACCCCCGGCGGCGGGCTTTATCAGCAGCGGCACGCCCACGGCGCACGCCCGCGCGACGAAGCTGGCGGGATCGTCTTCCTCAATGGCGGAGGGTGCCACGGGGAAACCGTGCGCCGCCACGAATGCCCGCGCGCGCACCTTGTCGCCCATCAAGGCCATGCTTTCCGCCGATGGGCCAATGAAGATCATGCCCGAATCGGTGACAGCCCGCGCAAACGCTGCATTTTCCGAAAGAAAACCGTAGCCGGGATGTATTGCATCCGCGGCCGCCTCCCGCGCGCGCGTAATGATCTGCGGCGCGTCCAGAAACGCCGCGACCGGCGTATCGCCGGTGATTTCGATTACCTCATCCGCCTGTCGTGTCGCGGGCGCCGCGTGATCGGCCGGATGGTGAAGAACCAGCGCACGCAAACCCATCGCCTGCACGGAGCGCAAGATTCGAACCGCAATTTCGCCACGGTTCGCAATCAGAACGGAGCGGAATGGCAAAATGCCGCTCATGCCAGTCCAGCTTCCATGCCGTGCAGCAGAAGCGCCAAAATACGCTGTGCGACCGCCGGCACATCCAATGATCCGCCTTCCGCCACGCTGCGCCAGGCCACATGTTCCATACCGCCATATAGCATGTCGCGCACCAGCCGCAGATCGATGTTCGGCTGCATGGCGCCTTCTGCCACACCTTGCCGCAGCACTTTCAGGAGCACCCTGGTATAACGTCGATTGAGCTCCTGCAAAGGCGATCCGGCATAATCCGCCGCGACCCGCACTTCCGAAATGAAGAGCCGGCACAGCGCCCGATCGTCCCGGAATGAAGCCAGGTGTGTTTCGATCAGCCCCAGCAAACGCGCCGGAAAGCCGGCGCGTGCCGCAACAGCCTGTTCGGCCCTTTCCAGCACGCGCTTGTAAAATCGTGCCAGCACAGCGTCGCGCAGCGCCTCCTTGCTGTCGAAATAACGATAGATCAGACCGTCCGAAACGCCGGCCTGTCGCGCAACGGACGCAACGCTCGCCTCCGCGAATCCGCCGCGCACCATCACCCGCTCCGCAGCATCTAGAATAAGCTCCTGACGATCACGGAGTTGGGCCGCATTCAGCCTCGGCAACGCTGCCACTCCCCTGAAAAACGTCCTTGGCGATTTCGCGCCAGGTGCTATAGTAGCCGGGCTATAATGAATGGCATTCACTATAACGTCAATGCAAAAGCATGGCGTAGCCACGGCCGGGAACCGATCAGGACTCACACATGCCAGCCGACAGTTTTGCGCTGCACCGCAGCACAACCGCCTTTGCACTGTCCGAGGCGCAGCAGGCCGTGCTGCACGGGGCCGACCGGTTTGCCGCGGCCGAACTCCATCCGCTTCAGGGCCGCATGGATAATGAGGATTGGTGGCCACCGCACATTATGCCGCGCCTGGCGGAAATGGGGTTTCTGGGCGTCACTGCTGGCGCGGCCCATGGCGGGGCCGACGCGGATTTCTTCACCACCGGATTGATAACGCAAGCGCTCGCACGCTGGAACCATGCCGTGGCGCTCAGCTACGTTGCGCATGAGAATTTGTGTCTGAACAATATTGCGCGGAACGCCAGCGTCCAGCTCTGCAACAAATACTTGCCGCCTCTGTGCGCGGGCACCGCCGTGGGCGCCCTGGGCTTGACGGAGCCGGGGGCCGGCTCCGATGCACTTGGCAGCATGGCCACCACCGCCTACCGCGATGGCGGCCATTATGTGCTGAACGGCACCAAGCTTTATATTACCAATGGACCGATCGCCGAAATTCTCCTGGTTTACGCGAAGACGGACAGGTCCGCCGGCGCCAGGGGCATCAGCGCCTTCATCGTCGAACGCGGCTTCTCCGGCTTTTCGGTTGCGCAAGAATTGGACAAGATGGGATTCCGCGGCTCGCCCACGGCAGAACTCGTTTTCAATGATTGCATCGTGCCGGCGGAAAATCTGGTCGGCGTGGAAAACCAGGGCGTCGCCGTTGTGATGAGCGGCCTGGACCTGGAGCGCGCGATTGTTGCTATGATCAATGTCGGCATGGCGGAACGCGCCTTCGCGCTTGCGCTGGATTACGCTACCACGCGCAAGCAGTTCGGCGAGAAGATCGGCAATTTTCAACTTATACAGGGCAAACTCGCCGACATGTATGTGCAGGTGGAAACCGCACGCACCTACTGTTATTCGGTGCTCGCCGCCTGCAACGATCTTGCCCAGGGCGAGGGCGGAAGGGGCGACATTCATAAGCGTACAGCTGCGGCTATTTTATACGCGGCCGAGGCCTGCACGCGCGTTTGCGCCGACGCCGTGCAGATATTCGGCGGCGCCGGGTATATGCGAGACACTGAAATAAACCGGCTGTACCGCGCCACCAAACTGCTCGAAATCGGTGCGGGCACCACGGAAATCAGAAAGCTGATTATTGCCGGCGAGTTGCTGCGCATATGATCGCCTGGCAAAACGGCCTATGGAAAGGCCATTTTCCATGATGCCGCCGCCGATCAGGAGCGCCGCAGACCTCGCAACTCTGCCTATGGCGCTGCGCGAAAACATGTTCGGCGGCCAGACGGTGCTGGTTTCCGGTGCCGGCAGCGGTATTGGCCGGGCAGCCGCTTACTGGTTTGGCCGCCTCGGCGCGCGCGTGGCAATTTGCGGCCGCACGGCGGAGAAGTTGGAAACCACGGCATCCGGCCTGCGCGCGCTCGGCGCCGAAGTGCGCACCTATCCGATGACGATCCGCGACCCCGACGCGGTTGCCGCGTTGTTCGCCGACATAGGGCGCGATTTTGGCGCTCTGCATGTGCTGGTGAACAATGCCGGCGGCCAATTCCCGCAGGCCGCCATCGATTTTTCCGTCAAGGGATGGCAGGCGGTTATCGATACGAACCTGAGCGGCCCGTGGTACATGATGCAGCAGGCCGCCCTGAGCTGGCAACGAACCGGCCAGGCAGGTTCCATTGTTAACGTGGTCGTCGTGGTCAGCCGCGGCATGCCTGGCGTGGCCCACTCCTGTGCCGCCCGGGCCGGCGTTATTCACCTTGCCAAGACGCTTGCCATCGAATGGGCGCCCCTCAATATTCGGGTGAATTGCGTGGCGCCGGGCATCATCGCCACCGAAGGCATGCGCGTCTACCCGCCCGCGGCGCTGGCCGCCATGCCGCGCTCCAATCCGATGAAGCGATTCGGCAACGTCGAGGATGTCGCAAACGCCATCTGCTTTCTCGCCGGCGACGGCGGCGCCTTCATGACTGGCGAAGTGCTCGTCGTGGACGGCGGTTACCAACTCTGGGGCAGCCAATGGACCATTCCCGAGCCCGCCTATTTCACCGATTGACCCCGTTGAAGGCCGACCCATAGGCCCCACAGGAAGCACCGCATGCTCAGCCTGCAAGAAATATCCGACCGGCTTGAAATACAGGATCTGCTGGCCCGCTACAGTCACGCCATCGACCGGCGTGATTTTGCCGCGCTCGATGCCATTTTTACGGCGGACGCCATCATCGACTATTCCGAAATGGGCGGCGCCCGCGGCGATCTGACCGAAACGAAACTCTATCTCACCATTGCCCTGCAACAATTCCGCGGCTCGCAGCATCTCGTCGCCACAACATTATTGAATTTGGCGGGCGACACCGCAACCGCCAGCAGCATCTGCCACAATCCCATGATCGTAAGCATCGATGGCCAGGACTGGCCGTTCTTCTGCGGCCTTTGGTATCATGATAGATTACTCCGTACCCCAGCCGGATGGCGCATAACCCTGCGGACGCAGGAAAAGAGCTATTTCTACAACGTGCCGCCTTCCTTCAGGCCGGTGCCGGCAACACAGGAAGCCTAAGCAAGAACGGGAAACGCAATATGTCCGAGGTCGATCACCAAAGTTTGCTAGCCCGCGTGCAAGCCATCGAGGACATCGAGGCCATCAAACGGCTAAAATACCGCTATTTCCGCGCCATCGACTCCGCCGATGTCGCCGCCCTGGAGGCGCTGCTGACAGAGGACATTGCGGTGAATTACAAGGGAGGCACCTACCACTGGGTGGTGGAAGGCCGCGCGAACATGTTGGCATCCATTCGGGCCGGCTTCCATAATCGCGCGCTGGCGCAACACACCGGTCATCACCCCGAAATCGATCTGACGTCGCCGGCAACCGCCAACGGGCTCTGGTACTTGACAGACAGCTTCATCAATCTCGACACATTGCTGGTGACGCAGGGAAGTTCGCTCTACCGCGACACTTATGTAAAGCTGGCCGATGGATGGAAGATCAAGACATCTTCATACACGCGCATATACGAAATCGTGGAGACGCTGGACAAGCGCCCCAACGTTACGTTTAGCCTCCTCGCACAAACGGGCTCTGCGCCCGTGGCGTGAGAAAGCAAGGAAGCCGTTCTTTTTTGAAAAAAAGAACCAAAAAACTTTTGCTCTTTTGGTGGCTCGTCGGCTCATGCGCATTCTACAGAACAAGGTTGCTATTGTTACGGGGGCGGGACAGGGTGTCGGTCGCGGCATTGCTCTCGCCTTGGCGCGAGAAGGTGCGTCGATCATCCTCGTCGGCCGTACGCGCAGCAAGCTGGACGAAGTTGCATGCGAAATCGCGGGCTTCGGGGGCACCGCCCGTGCCGCGCAGGCCGATGTCAAAAACCCGGCAGACATCGAAGCCGCCGTGGCGCTCACGGTGGAGATGTTTGGCGGCATAGACATCCTGATCAACAATGCCCAGGAAGTGGCACTTGGCCGCCTGCTCGACGTAAGAGACGATGCTTTTGTCGACGGATTTACCTCCGGCCCGTTGGCCACGCTGCGATTCATGAAGGCCTGTCATCCGCATTTTGTCGCGCGCGGCGGCGGCGCCATTGTCAACCTCGCCACCGCGGCGGCGCAACGATGGGACATGGCCGGTTATGGGTGTTACGCCGCTGTGAAGCAGGCGATACGATCGCTTACGCGCGCGGCCGCGTCGGAATGGGGCCGTGATAATATCCGTGTGAACACCATTGCCCCGCATGCCCTCTCCCCCGGCATGGAGATGTGGATAAAGTCGGTCCCCGAGGAGGCCGCTGCGTTCATTGCAACGATTCCGCTCGGCCGTGTCGGCGACTGCGAAATCGACATCGGCCGGGCCGTCGTTTTTCTGGTGGGCCCGGACGCGCGCTATCTCACCGGCGCTACGATCCCGATCGACGGCGGTCAGGCCAATTTCGGATGAAAACCCTCTCGCAGATAAAGGTTTTTGGTTCTTTTTTTCGAAAAAGAACAACTTCCTTCGCCCCTGGCTTAACTGAATCCCGCCACCGCCCTGGGACGATACGGCGTTTCCAAAGTGCTGACCTCGTCGTCGGTGAGACGTAGGTCAAGCGCCGCCACCGCGTCTTCCAGATGATGCATTTTCGTTGCGCCGATGATCGGGGCCGTCACCGGCGTGCGGCTCAGAACCCACGCCAGCGCCACCTGCGCCCTTGGCACCCCGCGCCCGGCGGCAACCTTTCCCACCGCCTCGATGACCGCGCGATCCGCATCCTCCTGGCCTTTATACAGTGTCTTGCCGAATTGATCGGTGCCGGCCCGCGCGGTCGGCGCCTCATCGCTCGAGTCCCGTGCCAAGCGCCCGCGCGCCAACGGGCTCCACGGTATGACGCCAATCCCTTCCTCGGCACATAATGGCAGCATTTCGCGCGCCTCCTCGCGATACAGCAAATTGAAGTGGTTTTGCATCGAAACAAACCGCGACCAGCCGTTCAGCCGCGACAGGTACAGCGCCTTGCAGAACTGCCACGCATACATTGAGCTCGCCCCGATATACCTGGCCTTGCCGGCGCGCACCACGTCGTGCAGCGCCTCCAGCGTCTCCTCGATCGGCGTTTCCGGGTCGAAACGGTGAATTTGATAGAGATCGACATAGTCCATGCGCAGCCGTTGCAGGCTCGCGTCGATTTCCGCGAAGATCGCCTTGCGCGACAAGCCGCGGCCGTTGACATCCTTGCGCATCGGGCCGTGCACCTTGGTGGCCACCACCACCTCCTCGCGCGGCACCATATCGGCGAGTGCGCGGCCTACGATTTCCTCGCTGGAGCCGGCCGAATACACGTTTGCCGTGTCGAAAAAATTGATCCCCAGTTCCAGCGCGCGCGCGATGAACGGGCGCGATTCCGCCTCCGGTAGCGTCCATTCGTGGGTGCCCCGTTTGGGGTCTCCGTAGCTCATGCAGCCGAGGCAGATGCGCGAGACTTTCAGGCCGGTATGGCCGACATTGACGTAGTCCATCGATGCTCCTTGAGTGGCCCCATGCGAATAACAAAGGAAGGCCAGGGGCTCTGTCCCCGGACCCCGTCGTGCCCAGCACGCCTTCGCGTGACGGGGACAAGTCCCCTGATCCCATTACGCAACAGCGGAGCCAAAAAGCTGGGGGTCTGGGGCCTCAGGCCCCGTCACGCGAAGGCGTGCTTCGCACGACGGGTCCAGGGCAGAGCCCTGGCCTTCCTTCTTCTTCTAGCCGCCTGTCAAAGCAACACCCCCACCCCCATAAAAGGCCCCATCCTCCCCACATTCCCAGGCGAAAAACTCATCTACCTCGTGCCCGTCCACTGGCACAGCGCGCACGTCGTCCAAAGCATTCAGGTCGACAGCATCGAGTATGTACCCCCGGGCCAAACCCGCCAGCAATGGACCGACATGGTGACCGCCGTCTGGATCCAGCGCCCGATCTACCACACGCTGGCCGATGCATCGGCTGCGATGCGCGCCAACGTCACCAAGCGATGCGCCGTGCCACCGGTTTTCAGCGAGCTTCAATACGCCATCGGGCAAGATTTCGACGCCACCACCGAAACCATCCGCTGCGGAAAAACGCCGGAGCTTTTTGGCCACATCGCCATCATTAAAACTATCAAGAGCG
>CAJCIS010000066.1 GCA_903970435.1 Acidobacteriota bacterium
GGTGGGACCGCGGCTGTTCAACGTGCTGGGCGGCGCCAAAACGTCGCTGGCCAAACAGCAGATCGAAAATATCGGCGGCGCGCTGGATTTGTACAAGCTCGATGTCGGCAGCTATCCCACCGGCGAGCAGGGCCTGGCGGCGCTGACCACCAAGCCCAGCGACGTGGAGACCTGGAACGGCCCCTACACCAAAACCGGCGGCGTCCCGGCCGATCCCTGGAACCACCCCTGGACCTACACCAGCCCCTCGTCCCGCGAAGGCCACGAATACGATCTATGTTCCGGCGGCGCCAACGCCGTCAGCGCCCAGCCGTCCCAGGAAGGTGCGATTTGCAATCCTTAGAGCATTTTCAGCCTGACGGGAATCGCCCAATGGAGACGCCCAATTTGAGGCTGATACAAAGGCTCGGCAGACAACAGCCTGGAGCGGCCCGACGGGCACCCGACGATTTTCCAGTCAGGCTGAGGCCGCTCTAGAATCTTCCTTGATTCAAAGCGGCAATTTGCAACCCAAAGACGCTCCTGATCGTCATGAAAGCACCGCCATTTCGTTATCCGTGTTCATCCGTGGCAAAATCTTCTTCTTGCCTCAAAGAAACGAAACCGGATCGACATCCACATCCACCCGAACCCCGCGCGGCACCGAAACCGTCGCCAGCCACGCCTGCAAAATCGGCTGCACCGCAATATCCCGCCGCGTCTTCAACAGCAGCCGCCGCCGATGACGGCCGCGCAAAACCGCGAGCGGCGCCGGTGTCGGCCCCAGCACCTCCACACCCGGCGCCGCGGGCGCATTCAGCCCAAGTGCGCGCGCGCAACGGTCGGCCGCGTCGGCCTGTTCCGCACTCACAATCAGAGCCGCCAGCCGGCCGTACGGCGGCCAGTGTCCCGGCCGGCGCGCGGCTTTCTCCTCGGCATAGAACGCAGCCAGGTCACCGCTGATCAGCGCCTGCATCACCGGATGCTCGGGCGAGAAGGTTTGCAGCTTCACCTCGCCGGGCGCCTCGGCACGCCCGGCGCGGCCGGCGACCTGGTGCAGCAACTGCACGGTCCGCTCGGCGGCGCGCAAATCGCCGCCGGCGAGCCCCAAATCCGCGTCCACCACACCCACCAGGGTCAAATGCGGAAAATGCCACCCCTTGGCGACGATCTGCGTGCCGATCAGCAAATCGACCTCCCGCGCCTCGATCGCCCGCGCCGCCTCGGCCGCCGCATGCGGCCCCGGCATGGTATCGCTGGCCATCACCAGCCGGCGCGCCTCGGGGAAGAGTTCCGCGGCCTCCTCGGTAATGCGCTCCACCCCGGGCCCGATCGGCGCCATCGTGCCTTCCGCCGCACACACCGGGCACATGGTGGGCGACGGCGCGGTATGGCCGCAATGGTGGCAGCTCAGCTCCCGCCGCGCCCGGTGCTCCACCAGCCAGGCGGTGCAGTTGGGACAAGCCAGCCGGTGGCCGCAGGCGCGGCACAAGGTGAGCGGCGCATAACCCCGCCGATTGAGAAACAGCATCGCCTGCTCGCCGCGCGCGAACCGGGCCCGCACCGCTTCCACGAGCACCGGACTGAGGAATTTCCCGCGCGGCGGCGGCGCGTCGCGCATGTCGATCGCCGCAATCGCCGGCATCGACGCGCCGCCGTGCCGCGACAGCAGGCGCAGATGGGCGTAACGGCCCGCCTCCACATTGGCCAGTGTTTCAAGGCTCGGCGTGGCGCTCACCAGGATCGCCGGCGCCGTGGAAAACCGCGCGCGCACCACCGCCATGTCGCGCGCGTGATAAACCACCCCGTCCTCCTGCTTGAAGGCGGTCTCGTGCTCCTCGTCCACAATCACCAGGCCCAGGTCCGGGAACGGCAGGAACAGCGCGGAGCGCGCCCCCACCACCACCTGCGCCGCGCCCTCGGCCACCGCCCGCCAGGTCGCCCGGCGGGTGCGGCTGCCGAGATCGGAGTGCCACAAAGCCGGTGCGACCCCGAAACGGCGTCCGAACCGCGCCAAAAATTGAGCCGAAAGCGCAATCTCCGGCAGGAGTACCAAAGCCTGGCGGCCGGCCTCGAGGCACGCCGCGACCGCCTCCAGATACACCTCCGTCTTGCCCGACCCGGTCACCCCATCCAACAAGGTAACGGCAAAGCTTCGTGCCGAAACCAGGCCGCGTAGATGGCCCGCCACCGCCGCCTGGGCGGGCGAGAATACCGGCGCGCGGAATGCCGGGTCGGGGCGCCCGAAGGGTGGCACCGACGGCACCGGCGCCGCTGCAATCAAGCCCGCATCCGCCATGCCGCGAATGACGCTGGCGCCGACATCCGCCTGCCGCGCCAGGTCTGCGCCGGGTATGATTTTGTCGCCGAGAATAGCCAGAACGCGTTGGCGTTGCGGCGTAAGCCGCACAGATTTTGATTCCGGCGTCAGCCGCACGGATTTTGATTCCGGCGTCAGCCGCACGGATTTTGATTCCGGCGTCAGCCGCACAGATTTTGATTCCGGCGTCAGCCGCACAGATTTTGATTCCGGCGTAAGCCGCACGCCGCCGGCCTCGGACACGGCGCGCCACCCCAAAATCATCGGCGGCGGCACAAGCGCGTTCACCCGCAGCGCCATCGCCAGCACCTGGCCGGGCGGCGACAGCGTATAGCGCGCAATCCAGTCCACCAGCCGCCGCAGCGGCGCCGGCATGGCAGGCGCCTCCACCCGCGCGCTCACCGGCTTCAGCTTGCTATCCGCAACCGCGGGGCCTGACGGCGCATCCCACACCACGCCCACCTCCTGCCGCCGGTTCAACGGCACAAGCACGAGGTCCCCGGGAACAAGCCCCAGGCTGGGGGGAGCGGCGTAGTCGAACGGCCCCGCAAACGGATAGGGCAACAGCACCGGCACGCGCCGCGTGCCGCCAGACCCAAAAATGTCACCCTCGGTTGCATTCTGCGGTGGTAATGTCACGTCGGACTGTGCAATTCTGTGCTCCATGACCGACATACGCCCGGCCGATGTGGAAGATTTCCTGCGCGCCAACCCGTCATTCCTGGCGGCGCGGCCGGAGTTGTACCGCGTGCTGGTGCCGCCGCAACGGGTGCACGGCGAAGTGCTGGCCGATCACATGACCGCCATGGTGCGCATCGAACGCGCCCATGCCGCGGCCCAACAGGAACGCGCCGAACGCGTCCTGTATGCCGGCCGCGCCGCCTCCGGCCTCGCCGAGCGGGTGCACGAAGCCGTGCTCGCCCTCATCGCAGCACCCGACGTGGCCGACTGCGTCACCCAGGAGCTGCCGCATCTGCTGGGCGTGGACGCGGCGTCGCTGTGCTGCGAAACCTTCAGGCCGCGCTGGACCAGCCTGCCACCCGGCGCGGTGGCCGCGCTGATGCGGGGCCGGACGGTGCTGTCGCGCGACCGGCCGGCCGACGCCGTGCTGCTGCACGCCGAAGCCGCGCTGCTGGCGGAGCGCGACGTGCTGGTGCGCCTGCCCACCGCCGAGCCGATGCTGTTGGCGCTCGTGTCACGCGATCCGGCGGCGCTGCCGGGAACGCAGTATTTTCCGTTCTTGGGGCGCGTGCTGGGGGCTTTGATCGCATAAGAAAAAGCAGTTCTTTTTGAAAAAAGCACCAGAAACTGTTATTATTTTGGCTGCGTCACCAGATCGTTTCTGTATTAAAAAAGTTTTTTGGTGCTTTTTTTCAAAAAAGAACTGCTTCCGCTTCTTCACGTTCCCGCGCGCCCGCAACCATCGCTACCGCCTCGGATTAGACGTGCATCCCCCTGCACGAGAGGCAGTTATATGTTTTTACACCGCAAAGAGCTGATCCAGCCGGTGAATGTCGGCAAGCCCGATGCGCGGTTCGGTACGTTCCTGCTTGAACAGTTCGGCGGCGCCACCGGCGAGCTGACGGCGGCCCTGCAATACTGGGTGCAATCGTTCCACGTAGAGAATGCCGGCATCCGCGACATGCTGCAGGATATCGCCATCGAGGAGTTCAGCCACCTCGAAATGGTCGGCAAGCTGATCGCACAGCATACCAGCAAGCTCGACCAGACCAAGGTGTACGACGCGCCGCTGTTCAAGATCAAAGGCGGTGGCCCGCACTTCCTCGACAGCCAGGGCAGTTGCTGGACCGCGGCCTATATCAACGAAGGCGGCAACGTGGTGCGGGATCTGCGCGCCAATATCGCCGCCGAAGCCGGCGCGCGCCAGACCTACGAGGCGCTGATCAAAGCCTGCGACGATGAAGGCACGAAGAAAACGCTGACCCACCTTCTCACGCGCGAAATCACCCACGCAAACATGTTCATGAAGGCGCTCGACGCCATGGGCAAACTCGATGATCCGTTCTTCGGCAACGTCAAGCCGGATGATACGGTGAAACTCGTGTTCAACCTGTCCGAAGGGCAGGATGTGCGCGGGCCGTGGAACGAGGAACCGTCGTTCGAGTATGTCGAAAATCCGGAGCCGTCGGGCGGTTTTCCGCCTGCGCCGATCAACCCGGATGATGAGCGCACAACGAAACGGCACAAAGTCGCGGCCGAGTAAATACTAATCCGGATCAGTTTGACACATCAAGGAAGGCGGGGGGTTTCACCCCCTGGTCTTCTTCGCCATGCCGGCCAGCATCATACCGATCCTTGACTTGGCGGCCATGATGCCCGATGTGTGATGCTTGATGCGGAGCCGACGAGATGCGCACGACATTGGCGATCGATGACGACGTGCTGGAGGCGGCGCGGGCGCTGGCGGCGCAGCAGCGGCGGCCGGTCGGGGATGTGATGTCGGAGCTGGCGCGCCGTGCCTTGCAACAGCCGGCAGCACAGAAGGAGCGCAACGGCGTGCCGTTGCTTCCGGTGAGCCAGCCCATGGCGCGCGTGACGCTGGATGTCGTGAACGCGCTGCGCGACGCGCTGCAGTGACGTTCCTGCCGGACGTCAATGTCGTGATCGCCTTGATCGACCCGACCCACATTCATCATGATAACGCGCACGGATGGTTCGCGACGGAGGGGGCAGCCGGGTGGGCGACATGCCCACTGACGGAGAATGGCGTGGTGCGCATCGTTGGTCATCCGAATTATCCCAACACGCCAGGCGCGCCGTCGATTGTCGCGGATATTCTTGGGCGGTTTTGCCGGTCCGGCGGGCATGTGTTTTGGCCGGATGACATCAGCCTGCTCGATACGACCAATTTGTTGCTGATGAATTTGATCGGCCATAAGCAGGTGACGGACAGCTATCTTTTGGCGCTTGCGGTGGCGCATGGCGGCAAGCTTGTTACGCTTGACAAGCGGCTTTCCCCGAATGCGGTTGCCGGCGGCGCAGGCGGCCTGCGGGTGATTTAGAGCATTATCAGCCTGACTGGAATCGTGCCTATCGAGCCGGCGGCCTGAGGGCTGATGAAAATGCTCGCTCAAACAAAGAGCTGGAGCGGCCTGACGGCTCGTGCCGATTTTCCAGTCAGACTGAAGCCGCTCCAGCCCCACGACATGTTCACCTGAACAAAGCACAAGTTTTTTGGTTCTGTTTCAGGAAAGAACCGCTTCCTGACCGCCCGCCTGCGCGCGAAGTGCCTGGTTTTCCGCCTCGAGGGCGGCGATGCGGCTTTGCAGCGGGGCGATGGCCGCCTGAATTTCCTCCCTGGTGAAACGCGGCGTGATGTGCTGCGGGCAGTTCCAGTCAAAGGCTTCGAGATGCAGCACGAGCGCGCGCTCGGGCATTGCCCGGTAGCCGGGCAAGGTCAGGCGTGCGGCGAGGTCGGCGTCCGCGCTCAGCGCGCGGGCCTCCATGTGCGCAAGAATCTTGAGGCGCCGGCGGTTCGGGTAATCCATCAGGATCAGGGCGACGCGGTCGTTGGCGGCAATGTTTCCGAGGCTGATATATTGCCGGTTGCCGCGGAAATCGGCAAAGCCCAATGTCGTTTCGTCGAGCACCTTCAGAAAGCCGGCCGGACCGCCCCGGTGTTGAATATAGGGCCATCCCGTTTCGGAAACCGTCGCCATGTAGAAGCTGTCGCGCGCCTCTATGAAGGCGGCCTCGGCGCCGGTAAGCCGGTCGGGCTGCTGGTCGTCGCCGGACCGCTCCGACAAATCCCGGCTGCCGTTCGCCGCCTGGGCCGCACGCACGCCGGGTGTGGCGGCGATGTCGAGAAACTTGCCGGTCATGAAACCTCCCATCCAAGGAAGTAGTTCTTTTTTGAAAAAAAGAACCAAAAAACTTTTGTTTTGTGGCGGTGCCCTTCGTAGCGTGGGTCCTCAGGACGGCGCGTCCCCCATAGCCCACAGCAAAATCCCCTTCTGCGCATGCAGCCGGTTCTCGGCTTCGTCGAACACCACCGACCAAGGCCCATCGATCACATCGGCCTCCACTTCCTCCCCACGATGCGCGGGCAGGCAATGCATGAACAGCGCGTCGGGCGCGGCAAGCTGCATCAATCGTGGCGTGACGCGATAGGGCGCAAGGGCGGCGTGGCTGTTGCGGCCCGGATCGTCCGACATGCTGACGAAACAATCCGTAATGACGGCCCGCGCGCCATGCGCCGCCTCGGCCGGGTCGCGCGTAAACGTCACATCGCCGCCTTCGCGGGCGGCCCATTCGAGCATCTCAGGCGGGATCTGGCACGACTCAGGCGATGCCAGCCGCAACGAAAAGCCGAAGCGCACCGCCGCGTGCACCCAGCTGCGCGCGACGTTGTTGCCGTCGCCGAGCCAGGCGAGCGTCTGCCCCGCGATGGGGCCGCGATGTTCCTCAAACGTCATGATATCGGCCATCAGCTGGCACGGATGGCTGGCCTCGGTGAGGCCGTTGATCACCGGCACGGTGGCGTTGGCGGCCAGTTCGTTCAGCTTGCGCACGCGGTCGGTGCGCAGCATGATGCAATCCACGTAACGCGATAGTACCCGTGCCGTATCGGCAATCGTTTCGCCGCGGCCGAGCTGCATGTCGCGGTCGGTCAGCACGGTGACATGGCCGCCGAGCTGGCGCATCGCCACCTCGAAGCTGACCCGCGTGCGGGTGCTCGGCTTTTCGAACAGCAGCGCAAGCGTGCGGCCGGCGAGCGGCGCGCGCGGTCCCCCGCCGCGCTTCAACGTCACCGCCAGGTCGAGGATGCGGCGCAACGTGGCACGGTCGAAATCCGAAAGATCAAGGAAATGGCGCGGCAATTCGGCGGCCGGTGTGACGGCGACCGGCTGGGCGAGCGCGCTCATTTCGCGGCGGCCAGGGCGTGTGCCGGCACGCAGCGCCGTGCCGCGCGGCGCAGGCGGGCCATCCCCTCGGCCGCGTCAGCCTCTGTCAGGGTAAGTGGCGGAACGATCCGCAGCACGTTCTCGCCCGCCGCGACCGTCAGCAGCCCTTCCTCCAGGCAGGCGGACTGAACGTCCGTGCTGGGAACGGCGCACACCAGGCCGATCATCAGGCCCTGACCACGCACGCCGGCAAACACCTCCGGCACCGCATGCACCAGATCGGTGAGCGATGCGTGCAAGGCCGCGCCGCGGGCGGCAACCTGGGCGAGAAAGCCGGGCGTCAGCAGCACGTCCAGCACCGCGTTGGCCGCGGCGCAAGCGAGCGGATTGCCGCCGAACGTGGTGCCGTGGCTACCCGGCCGCAAATGTTTCGCCAATGTCTCGGTGGCCAGTATGGCGCCCATCGGAAAACCGCCGGCGATGCCTTTGGCCGCCGATACCGCATCGGGAACGATGCCGGCCTGTTCATGGGCGAACAGCGTGCCGGTTCGGCCCATGCCGCACTGAACCTCGTCCAGCGCCAGAAACAGGCCGAACTCGTCGCACGCGGCGCGCAGGTCGCGCAGGAAGAATTCCGGCGCTGCGCGAACGCCGCCTTCGCCCTGAATGGGTTCGACAAGAATGCCGGCCGTCTCCGCGCCAATGGCGTTGCGCACCGCATTCATGTTGCCGAACGGTACATGGTCGAAGCCATCCACGCGGGGGCCGAATCCGGCCAGATATTTTTCATTGCCGGTCGCCGACAGCATGGCCAGCGTGCGGCCATGGAAGGCGCCTTCGAAACAGATCATCCGGTACCGTCCCGGCCGGTTTGTTTCGGCCATGGCGCGGCGGACCATCTTCACCATGCCTTCGTTCGCCTCGGCGCCCGAATTGCAAAAGAACACGCTGTCGGCGAACGTCGCATCCACCAGGCGTTGCGCCAGGCGTTCGGCGCCGGGTATGCGATACAGATTGCTCACATGCATCACCCGCGCGGCCTGCGCGGCAATTGCCGCGGTCAGATGCGGGTGCGCGTGGCCCAGGCTGCTGGTGGCAATGCCGGCGCCGAAATCCAGAAAGCGTCGCCCGTCCGCCGTCATGAGCCAGGCGCCCTCGCCCCGCTCGAAGGCGAGGTCGGCACGGGCATAGGTCGGCATCAGGGCAGGGAACATTTTGTCCGGCGGGCCTTTCTTGGCTGGAATCAAAACAACCGCCGGCCCTGTCGGGACGGCGGATCGCGTATGGTCCGGTTTGCCTTTGGCAAAGTCAAATGCCGCATGCAGCTTGGCGTTGCGCGGGCCGGATGCGATAGCTAGACTGCCGCGTTATTGAGAGTGATTCTTAACTGGAGGTGAGTGTGGCGAGCGGCTGGGACGCAACGCAGATCACGCGGCGCTGCGAGCGCGCGGTGGTGACGGCCTACCGGGAGCTGCGCCGCGCCGGCACCGACGACATGGCCGCCTTTCAGAGCTGCACGACGTTATATCGCATCCATCACCCCGAGGCCTCGCTGAACGAGGCGCGCCGGCTGGTCGCGGAATGGATCGACCACCACGTCGTCAAGGAAGGCGTGGGCCCCACGCCCGGGTGCGCTTGCTGAGCCTGCGCCTGCACAACGTTTCGTAACGTGGCGGATAAGTAAGGGATTGCATCAAAGTCAAAAGTCTTTTGGTTCTTTTCTTCAGAAAAGAACGGCTTCCTTCCTCACGCCGTCATCACTGCAAGAAGACCCCGCGTCGCTTCGCTCCAAGCAGCTCCCGCACAGGCGGACTCGCAAGCGGCGCGAAAATCCTCCGCAAAACATGGCTCGACCGTGGCGAACGCGAGCTCGCGGCGGGCGACCGACGTTCCAGCCTGGCTGTCCGCCGCCATCACGTGGGCGATTGTCAGCGGGTCCAGCTTCGTGCCCGGCAGCAGGGCGCGCAGCATTCCGAGCGGGTTGGCGCGCAGATCCTCGAACCAAAGGACCCTGGGCGGCTGCGGCAAACCAAGCAGCTTGTCGGCGGCGTCCAGGGTTTGGCGCAAAACGGACGCCACCGATGCGGCGGATTCGCCGAACGCCAGGTGGCGGGACACCGCCCACGGCGCCATCCGCCGCATGAGCAGGATCGCGGGTGCGTGCGCCGCCGCCTCGACGAGCGGCAAGGGCCGGGCATTGCAATGGCTGCGGAGCTTGACGAACGGCGCAGGCCCCAGCAGGCGGCACAGGGCGGCGAGGCAAGCATGCAGCAGCGCCACCTCTGTCTCCGGCCCGATGCGCATCCGGTCCTCGCGCTCGAAACGGCAAATCTGGCTGAGCATGTCGGGCTCGGAGGCACAGGGGGCGCCGCAGGCGCGCAGCAGGCGGGCGAGCAGCGTGCTGCCGGCGCGGCCGGGCGAAAAGATCAGCACCGGCCGGCAGGTGGTCGCCGAATCGATGTCCGGCAGCCGCTCGAACGGCACGGTGACGACCCCCTGGGCGTCGCACAACTGGGCGGCATAGAGAAACGGCGCCTCGAACAAGGCGGCGATGTCGCGGCCATGCGCTGCCCCATGCACGCTGTAGAGCACGCGCTCGGCCTGCATGTCGGCGCAATAAGCCAGGGCATTGGCCGGAAACGGAACGGGCGTGTCGCGGCGGGCGAGCACGAAATCGTCGGGGGCCGCGGTGCCGCGGAGCTCCTGCTGGCGATCCGCAATATCGAAATGGAGCAGCCGCCGGTCGGGCATGGCGCCCCTATAAACGGTGCCGCGGCCAGGTGAGCGCCAACGTTTCGCGGATCATCATCTTTCGCGCCAATTTGCGTAGTGGGTCAGTTTAAGAGTCCGTCCCAAAAGTAGGTCAGCAAAAACAAAGGCTTAAGGAAGCACGTTCTTTTCTGAAGAAAAGAACCAAAAGACTTTTATCTTTTGATGCAATCCCAACGTTCTGTTCATG
>CAJCIS010000067.1 GCA_903970435.1 Acidobacteriota bacterium
TCATCGAGAACTTCTTTGGTAAGCTGAAGGAATTCAAGCGCATCGCCCTGCGCAGCGAGAAAACCGACGCAAGCTTCGAGGCCATGATCCATCTCGCCGCCGCAGTCATCAACTCACGCTGATTTTCAACAGACCCTAGTCTGCCTCGCCTGGACCGCCCTGCTTAACTCGTATCGCCAACTTAACGCAGCCAAATTCGAGGTCTTGGAGAACTGGAAGCGCACTTCCCAATCCCCCCTTTCACGCACGAGCGCATCGCCTACAAGAAGCTGGACCGCACCCCCCTCTCCTCCATCGAGCGCCTGATCCCTCTCTTCTTTGTCGCACTCTACATCCTAATGTGCCTCGCCGCCCTCACGTCACGCCACAAGTAGCCTCGACCCAGCTCACCCTAAATCGCAACAATCGCCCCCAACTTAGCCCGCACCAACGCCGCCACGCCCGCCGGCACCGACCCGCCCGCGCGAACCGCACCGGGCGCGCCAGCGTGTCGATGCTGCTTATGTGGCTCAGCAAAACCGCCCCCGACACCGCCAACCCCTCCGGCAGCACAACGCGCGTCGGGAAGGCCGCACCCGCGACGTAATCGGGCACACCACCGCGAGGCCCGTGGCTGCGGTAAACAGCGCGTCCGACACCACCAAAGCCGGCCGCCTTCCGCCCTGTTCACGTCCCGTGGCCGGATCGAAATCGGTCCAGATCAAATCGCCCGCGCGCGGCGCATACCCCCTCAACCAACCAGGCCGCTCAATCCGGCACCGCCTCGCGGCCGACATCCTCACCCCAGTCGAATGCCCCCGCATACGCGGCCCGCCACGCCGCCGCGTCCCGGCCCGCGAACAAGTCCGCAATGGTAAATCGAGGCGCCGCCTTGCGAATGATCAGCGCATCGTCCCGCGCCTCGATCTCCACCACGTCCCCTTCCACCAGATGCGCCGCCGCCGCCGCATCGCCAGGAATGCGAACCGCCAAACTGTTCCCCCACCGCCCAAGCGTCGCAACCGGCGTGGCAAAATGCTCCATCATGGATATCCATTAGATATCCAATCCACCCAAGAATATCGCGCAGGAACGCGTCCCAGCCGGAAGCCGCGCAGCTCAAGCCGCAGCCGGGCAAAACCATGCCACGCTCACCCACCCCTGGAACCAAAAAGCCCCAAACTCATACTACCTCACACATCTTGGGCATCGGGGCGATGCGGCTCTACCGGCTGAATTGGCACACGCGGCAATCAGGCAAGGACGTGCTCCTCCACCAGGACCAGCTGGAGGCGCAGGACGCCGAGGCCGCCAAGCGCAAGGCCCACGCCTTGTTCTCCGACGGCGGCGCGATCGTCGGCGCGGATCGTATCAAGCTCTATGCGGAGGGTGCTCAGGAGCCGTTCTGGGAACATCCATAAGTCAAAAGTCTTTTGGTTCTTTTCTTCAGAAAAGAACTGCTTTCTTCCTGCCTCGCCGCTCGCTAGAGCGGCCTCAGCTAATGCCCGACGGCACGCATCAAAGGCCGCGCCATGGGCGCGCTTGGAGCGTCCCCGCCGCCGCTATCATCCACCAGCCGTTGCAGGGTCAGGATCAGTTCGTTCGTTGTCATAAGCGCCGGATCATAGGATTTTCCGGCCAGCACGACGTTGCATCGCTCGCGATCCTGCTCCGAGGTGCCGATCACCGCCATTGCCGATTTGGCGAAGGCCCGTTCCGTGGTGGTGGCAAAGGACAACAGCGACAGTCTGTCGTGCCGCTGATCGGCCCGGATCCAGCCGAACACTTCCTTCACCGGCGCCTGGTCGCCCTCCAGCACCTGCGAAAACGCGCCGTCGTAAAACATCAGCGCGCCGGTGACGCCGACCCGGGCGTTGTTGCGCCGGCTTGCTTTCACAATGCCAAGGATCGACCTGAACACTTCCGCGCTCGACCCCGAAATCCGGCTTTGACTGTGATAGACCAGGCGGTAAATCATTTGTAGTTCGATCCAATGCCGCCCGGCGTCAGCACGGCGGGTTGCCCGATCAGAATGGCGGCCAGCGTGGAGAGTTCCCGCCAAAAATCAAGACGGCGGATTTCAATTTTGACTATGGATTTAAGGTCACACTCGACCCGGGCCGAGACGGGTTTGTCAGCGGCAGCCTCTTACGAAGCAGGAACGAACGGGCCGTCTGGCGCCAGGTCGAGGCTAGTGGTTGAAAGCCAAGGGAAGAGTCCTCGGATTTTAACCACTAGCCTTTGTTTTTGTGGGCCGATTTACCTGACGCTCGGGTAGGGAGCGTCCGGATCGGCCGTTGTTTTTGTGGGCCGATTCACCTGACGCGCGGGTAGGGAGCGTCAGGATCGGACCTTGTTTTTGTGGGCCGATTCACCTGACGCTCGGTAGGGAGCGTCCGGATCGGCGCACGAGCGCACCGCCTTGTGCCGCGGACATCCTACCAGATGGTCGTTCACCATGCCGGTCGCCTGCATGAACGCGTACACGATCACCGGCCCCACGAACTTGAAGCCGCGTGCCTTCAGGGCCTTCGACATCTCCACCGAAACCGGCGTCTGCGCCGGCACCTCCGCCATGCTGCGATACCGGTTCACCCGTGGCTTGCCGCCCGCCAGGCCCCACAGGAAGGCAGAAAAATCCTCGCCCCGCGCCTGCATGTCGCCATAGATCCGCGCGCCGGCGATCGTCGCCTCGATCTTTGCCCGGCTGCGGATGATGCCCGCATCGCCCAGCAGGCGCGCCACGTCCGCTTCGCCGTAGCGCGCTACGGTCGCCGGCTGAAAACCGTCGAAGGCCGCCCGGAATGCGTCGCGCTTGCGCAATATGGTGATCCAGGCGAGCCCGGCCTGGAACCCGTCCAGCACCAGCTTTTCCCACAAGGCCCTGCTATCGTATTCAGGCACGCCCCATTCGCGGTCGTGATAATCCCGATACAACGGGTCGGCGCCGGGCCACGGGCAGGGCGCCATTCTGCGCGCGTCCCTAGGGCGTGACGGTGCTCGCCGCATGCAGCGGGGCCGCCGCAATCAGCGTCAGCAACGCGGTAATGCCAATGACCCAGTATTTCATCCAACCCTCGCAGCCGCCGCGGGCGCCCCTCGCCGGCGTAAGTCGTCGGGCCGGCGCTATCATGCAAGGACTGAAACACTTTGATGCACCCCTTGAGCCGGCTGTCCCCAAGTGAAGGCGTAATACCGTCCTTGGTTTGGACTGATCGGCATCGCCTCCGGCGGGCGGGGGGTTTCACCCCCCTGCACCCCCGACCGGCGTGCCGCCGGCGTCAACATCAAGGGCGGATGGTATTACGCAACGCCGCGACGCGCGGCATCGTACCAGGATTGCTGTGCCTTCCGATAAACCCGGCCTTGCAAGTCCACCCGCCGGATGATCTCCCGATATTCCGCGCGCGCGGCATCCGCCTGGCCCGTCCCGGCCAGCAAATTGGCATACCGGCATCGCGCCTCCTCGCCCGGGTAGGTCGCCGCCAAGGCCCGCAGCGCGGCGAGCGCCTCCTGCGTGTGCCCCATTCCCTCCAGCACCCGCGCATCGAGCAACGCCACGTCGGCGGCGCGCCAGTCCGGATTTTCCGCCCGCAACGCGTCCAGCGCTTCCCGCGCCCCGGCAAAATCGTTGGTCGCCACGCGCGTCCTGGCCAGGCCGCCCAGGATGGCCGGGTCGGCCGCATGCAGCCCGGTCGCACAGGCCGCATACAGCGCCTGCGCCTCCGCCTGCCGGTTCAGCCGCACGCACTCCTCGGCCAGCCGCAAGCGGTTGTGGACCGTTGGTGCAATCTCCACCTCCCGCGCCAGCGCCCGGTAATCCCGGCCGGGATCGACCGTCGCCACCAGGTCGCGCTTCATGCGTCTTGCCGTGGCGCCACCGGCGAGTTCCGGGATGATTTCGAGGATCAGATACAGCAGGCATCCGATCGCGGGGACGAACACGATGATCCATAGCCAGGGGTTCATGCGGCCGGTGCGGTACGCGTGGATCGCGAAGCCGATCTGAAGCAGGAGAAGTAGTCCGTAGGGCATTTTCAATCCAAAGGAAGAAGGAAGGCCAGGGGCGTCGTGCGTAGCACGCTTTCGCGTGATGCCCCTGGACCCCGCCGGAGCGGCCTCAGCCTGACTGGAAAATCGTCTTGTGCCCGCCGGGCCGCTCCAGGTTGTTGTCTGCCGGGCATTTGTATCAGCCTCAATTTGGGCGTCTCCATCGGGCGATTCCAGTCAGGCTGAAAATGCTCTAAGGACAGGTGCTTAGAACCTGTTTTTGGGAGGTTGTCACATGCTCGACAAGCCGGGATTTCGGCTCGACAAGGATGCGCTGGGGCCGGTTTACGTCCCGGCCGAACGGCTTTGGGGGGCGCAGACGCAGCGCTCGATCGAAAACTTTCCCATTGGCGTCGACCGCTTCCGCTTCACCCGCCGCCTGATCCGCGCCTTTGGTTTGCTGAAATCCGCGGCCGCCCGGGCCAACGGCGAACTCGGCGAACTCTCCCCCGAAAAGGTCGGCCTCATCGCCGCCGCCGCCGACGAGGTCACGGACGGTAAGCTCGACGACGAATTCCCGCTCGTGGTGTTCCAAACCGGTTCCGGCACCCAAACCAACATGAACGCCAACGAGGTCATCGCCAACCGTGCGATTCAGCTTGCCGGCGGCGTGATCGGCTCCAAGAAACCCATCCACCCCAACGACGACGTCAATCGCAGCCAGTCCAGCAACGACACCTTCCCTACCGCCATGCATGTCGCCGCCGTCGAGGAAATCGAGCATAACCTGCTCCCCGCCGTGCACCGCCTGCGCGCCACCCTGCGCGCCAAAGCGAAGGAATTCGCCGGCGTGGTCATGATCGGCCGCACCCATTTGCAGGACGCGACCCCCATCACGCTTGGCCAGGCCATCGGCGGCTGGGTCGCCCAGCTGGACGGCGCGGTGGCCGCCATCCGCGCCGTCCTGCCCGGCCTCTACGAACTGGCCATCGGCGGCACCGCGGTGGGCACCGGCCTGAACGCCCATCCGGAATTCGGCGACCGCGTCGCACGCCATCTCGCGGCCGACACCGGCTTTGCCTTCGTTTCGGCCCCCGACAAGTTCGCCGCCCTCTCGGCGCACGATGCCATGGCCACGGTCAGCGCCACCCTGCGCACGCTGGCCGGCGCCTTGATGAAAATCGCCAACGACGTGCGCTGGTACGCAAGCGGCCCGCGCGCCGGCATCGGCGAAATCCGCATTCCGGAAAACGAGCCGGGCAGTTCCATCATGCCCGGCAAGGTCAACCCTACCCAGTCCGAAGCGCTGACGATGGTTGCGGTGCAGGTTTACGGCAACGATGCCGCCGTGGCGTTCGCCGCGAGCCAGGGCAATTTCCAGCTCAACGTGTACAAGCCGGTGATGTTGCACAATGTGCTCGAATCAGCCGGCCTGCTCGCCGACGGATGCCGCGCCTTCAACGATTATTGCGCTGTCGGGATTGAACCGGATGGCGCGCGCATTGCGCAAAATCTCGCCAGCTCGCTCATGCTGGTCACCGCGCTCAATCCGCATATCGGCTACGAGAAATCCGCGGAGATCGCGCTCAAGGCGCACCGGGAAGGCGGCAGCCTGCGGCAGGCGGCCCTGGCTCTGGGGTATTTGACGGAGGCACAATTCGATGCGTGGGTTCGGCCAGAGGAAATGACAGGGAGAAATGTTCTTTTCTGAGGAAAACAACCAAACGACTTTTTTCCCTGCGCCCGCACAACGGTTCGTGCCATGGCCGGCAGGTGGGGGATGGCGTCAAGAGCAGAAGTCTTTTGGTTCCTTTCTTCAGAACAGAACATACTTCCCTTCTGTCAGGGGGTATTGACGAAAACACCTGTCAGGTGGAACGTACCCTAGAACGATCGGTGGGGAAGCGAATGCAGCAGACCATCGTCAGTGTCGTCCTGCCGGCCCTTCCGGACCAGGTGGCGGCGTTTCACGACGCAATCCTGAAATTGCGCGACAAACTCGCCGCCGACCGGAATGGCGCGTTGCCCGGCGATACCGACGAATTCGCCGGACTGCGCGGCCGCCTGCCGACATTGCATTTCATGTCCATGCTGTTGTTCGATCCCGACGCGGGCGTGCCGAAGGGCGACGTGCCGGCGACGCCGCTGTTCGTGCTCGAGGCCAATGTGGATGGCGCACCCGGCCCGTTCTGGGCCGCCCTGGAAGACCTGATCGGCAATGATGTGCGCGACCTGCTGCGTTATTGCGCGCCGCCGCGCGGCCGGTTCGATGACATGTTCAAGGCCGTCACCGCGCCTCAATCACGCCAGCCGATCGCACCGTTGCTGGAACGGCAAAGCGTGACACCGGCCGCCAGCCACATCGGCTACCGTGGCCTGTCGCGCGACCGTATTCTCTGCCACGACAGACTGTTTCGCGCCATGGTCAAGAAAATACCGCCGTGCGACGCGGATCAGCCGGCCGATCAGCAATTGCCGGCCGACGTGCTGGCCGCCGGCCCCGGCGCCATTCATGCCTGGCTGCGCGAAAAGCTGCTGCCGGAATTTCCCTATCTCGACGAGCCGTGGAAGTCCGGCATCAGCTTTGATGAGGAAAGCCGCGATCGATACGGATTATGGGGTTTCATCGCCGTTTCGTTCGCCGGTGCCCTGCTGCCATGGCTGCTGCTGGCCGGCGTGCTGGGCGCGTTTACGCGTCATGGCATCGCCGACGCCGCCGCAATCGCCCTGCTGGTGGGCGCGGTTTGCATGTTCCAGTTGCAGGATATCGGTGATTTGCTGACCTTGGCGGGCAAACCGGCCGCGCACGATGCGTGGTGGATCCTGGCGATCGGCCTGGTAACCGGCGCGCTCGTTGCGATGTGGGGACATGCCGGTATTGCCGTCGCGGGCCTGCTGTTCCTGGTCGGAGGGCCGGTGGCCAGCCTGCTGATCCTGCTGGCGTTGCTGCGCCGGCGCGAGTGCCGCGAAGCCGCGCCGCCGGATTCGTTGCCCGATCCGGCGAAGGTGCGCGAATTGCAGAATTGGGAGGACCTGCATATAAGCGGCGCCGACCACATGGGCAGCGTCGTCATCATCAAGCCCGGCCTGTTGCGCGGCTTGCTTATTCGTTTCGGCATGCGGGCGCTCCATCTGGCGCTACGCGTCACCGCGACGGATGGTTATCTCGGCTCCATGCGGACCATTCATTTCGCCCATTGGGGTCTTGTGGACGACGGCAGGCGGCTGCTGTTCCTGAGCAATTTCGACGGCAGTTGGGAAAGCTATCTGGACGATTTCATCGAGAAGGCGCATGCCGGCCTGACGCTGGCCTGGGCCAACTGCATCGGCTTTCCGCCCGCGGAGTACATGACGCTGAACGGTGCTTCCGACGGGCGCAGGTTCAAGGCGTGGGCGCGGTGTTCGATGGCGCCGAGCCGCATGTGGTATGCCGCCTATCCGAACATTACGATCAACCAGATATGGCGCCAGGCGCGGGTGGCACAGGGTCTGTGCGCCCGGACCTTGAGCGGCAGAAAGGCGGACGCCTGGGTGAAGGATCTTTAGCGATGGCGGATCAGCCAAGCACAAGCTGGAAACTGGCCCCATCGCGCGCCGCGCATGTGCAAGGCCTGGTCGTCAGTCCGTTCGCGCATCTTCCGGTGGCGCTGGCATTGTTGCTGGATGCGACCAAGGCGCCCGGCGGTGCCTGGCTGCACGATCTGCTGTATGGCGACGACGCGCTGGTGATTACGCCTGCGACCGGCAAGGCGCTGGATGACAGTGGCGCGGAGACCGGTTGCGCGGCGATTGCGTTTACCGCAACGGGTTTGACAAATCTCGGCGTGCCGGGGGAAACCTTGCGCAGCTTTGCCACGCCGTTCACCGAGGGCATGCACGAGGCGAACCGGCGGCACCGGCTGGGGGATACGCGGCTGGAACCGCCGGAGCGCCGGAACCGGCCATTGTGGGGTGGGAACGTTCCGCCACAGCCGGGCGATGACCAGGACCCGGACTACGCCGTCTGCGAGAATACCGTCCACGCGGCCGTGCTGCTGTACCACAAGGACGCGGCGGCGCTGGCGGCGTTCGCGGCACCGGTGCGCGCCAAGCTGGCAAGGTTCGGGGTGGCCATAAGTTACAGCCTCGACCTGTCGCTGAAATTCGACGGCAACGATCCGCCGATTGCGCGGGAACATTTTGGTTTCGCGGACGGCATTTCGCAGCCGGTGCCGCACGACAAGAGATATATTCGGCCGGGCACCGCGCCCGGCACGCCCAGCGACAAGGTGCATGGCATTGCCGGTGGCGATCTGTTGTTCGGGCTTGCCGATGCGCATGCGGAAGTGCTGCCTGGGGCCATTGTCGACGCCGCCCTGCCGGGTGCGGCGGTTCTGCCGGCGGTGCCGCAGAATGGGCCGGCCAAGCCGGATCCGAACCAGCGCAGCCTGGGGCTGGATGGCACCTATCTGGTCATGCGCCAGCTCAGCCAGGATCCGGACAGGTTCTGGAATTCGATGCGGCAAGCGGCCGAGCAACTCACCGGCAAGACAGCGGACTGGGTTGCCGAACGGGTGGTCGGCCGCAGCAAGGACGGCGTCATTCTGGCGAAGGACCCGCCGCCGGCCACCAAGGACGGACCTAGCAACGATTTCCTGTTCCTGGCGGACGATCCCGACGCTCGCTATTGCCCGTTCGGGTCGCACATCCGCCGCGCCAATCCGCGCGATGGCCTGGCTCCTTCGGCCAGCGATGCGGCAACGATCCTGCACGCGGCGAACAATCATCGCATTCTGCGCCGCGGCCGGAAATACGAGCCGGTCGCGGTGGCGGGCGCCGGCACGCTGCCGGGGCTGCTGTTCATGTGCCTCAATACCGACCTGGAACGGCAATTCGAATTCGTGCAGCAGACATGGATGCTCAACCCGAGCTTTGCCGCCTTGATCGACGAGACCGATCCCCTGGTGGGGCCGAAAGGCAAGTTCTCGATCCAGGCCTATCCGCTGCGCATGCTGCCGGATGTCGATACGTTTATTCGTTTCATCGGCGGTGAATATTTCTTCATGCCGGGCCTGCCGGCGCTGACCTACCTTGCGGGCCTTTCTCCTGCTGCAACGGTGAACCCGGGTTTGGTGACGGAAACGACGGAGCCCGCGCCGGGCGGCCTCGAAGCGGCGGCCGCGGCGCCCCGGCAAAAGCCACCCCGGAATGCGGGATTAAGAAAGCAGGGTGCGAAGCAATCCGCGGCGGGCCCGGTGGATCCGCCGCCCCAGGCGGCGCCGGAACCCGCATCCGATCCAGCGCCGGACCTCGAGGTGGACGCCGGGGTGGTCCCTGATGTGGACCCTGGCGCTGAGCCTGGCGCGGACCCTGGACCGGACATCAGGCCGGACCAGACGATATGACGAACGACAGCGACATTCTGCGCCCGGCCGCCACCGGCTGGAAAGCCGACCTCGGCGCCTTCGCCATGGCGCACGCGGAGACCGGGCTGAGCATTTTGCGCAAGGTGTGGCCGATCGCGCATTTCGGCAACACCTACATTGTCACTCGTTACGATAATGTGCGAGAAATATTCCTCAACGATGCCGCCTTCACGGTTCCCTATGCCGCCAATCTCGATCTGATCATGGGCGGCGAGAAATTTTTTCTGGGCATGGGAGATACGCCGGAATACCGGCGCGATACGGCTGCGATGCGGGCCGTGGTGCTCGACAGCGACCTCGCGCACCTCGCCGACGAGGCCGCGCGCCGGGCCGACGCGCTGCTGGATGCAGCCGCGGGCCGCATCGAGGTGGTGGACTTCACCCGCCAGGTTACGTTCGGGGTGCTGTGTCCGTATTTCGGCATGACGCCGCCGTCGGATGGGAACTTGCAGGTGTGGGCGACGCGCCTGTTCGAATTCCAGTTCACTTACAGCGGCAACGATGCGCCGCTGCTGGCCGATGCCACGCGCATGGCGCCGCTGCTGCGCGCCCACGTGGACAGCCTGATCGCGGCGCGGATCGACGCTGGTCGCGGCGACAGCGCCGACGCTGGTCGCGGCGCCGGCGCCGGCGCCGACGATGTGCTCGGCCGCGCGCTGACGCACCACGCCAGCGGCGCGGAAGGTTTTGATCCCGTGAAGATTCGTAGCGCCCTGATCGGCTTTCTGGTGGGCGGGCTGCCGCAGCCGCCGATGGTGCTGCCGTTCGCGCTGG
>CAJCIS010000068.1 GCA_903970435.1 Acidobacteriota bacterium
GGCCAGGTCACCGGCGATCGCGCGCTGGCGGCGGCGGAAGGTGCGGCGGAAATCGAACCGGAATGCGACCTCATCGAGGAAGTGCTGCGCATTCGGGGGCTGGACAACATCGCGCCCGTATCGATGCCCTGTGCGGATGCCGTGCCGCGGGCAACGCTGACACCGCGGCAAACTCGGGTTGCGCACGCGCGGCGCGTTCTGGCGGCGCGCGGCATGGCCGAGTGCGTCACCTTCAGCTTCGCGCCGCGCAACGTGGCATCCCTGTTCGGCGACGCATCGGAAAGCCTGTGCGTCAGCAATCCGATTGCCGCCGACCTGGACCAGATGCGGCCGACACCGCTGGCCACCTTGGCAATGGCCGCCGTCGCCAACGCGGCGCGCGGCTACCCCGATCTGGCCTTGTTCGAGATCGGGCCAGGCTACTTGCAAGATGGGCAGATCCAGGTGGCAGCCGGATTGCGCACCGGCAGCACGCCGCGACAGTGGCAGGCAGCGTCGCGGCCGTTCGATGTCATGGATGCGAAGGCCGATCTATGGGCCCTGCTGGCGGCACTTGGCGTGCCGATGGAGTCGTTGACCACGGTGGCCGAAGCGCCCGCGTTTTACCATCCCGGCCGCGCGGGCCTGGTAAGGCAGGGGCCGAAGATCGTGCTTGCCCGGTTCGGTGCGCTGCATCCGGCGGTGCAGGCCACGCTGGGTTTGAACCAGGCGGCCGTTGCGTTCGAGCTGTTTCTCGATGCGATCGCCGACCCAAAGCGGCGGCGGGGGGCTCCGGTGTTTTCCGCGTTGCAGCCTTTGACACGGGATTTCGCGTTTGTAGTGCCGCATGACTTGCCGGCCGAGTCGGTGCTGCGCGCCGTGCGCGGCGCAGAACGGGCGCTTATCGTGCGCACGGGATTGTTCGATGTCTACGAAGGCGCCGGGCTGCCGCAGGGGCAGAAGTCGTTGGGGGTAGAGATCGTGCTGCAACCAAAGGAGCGGACGCTCACCGACGCCGAGATCGAAGCGGCCTGTGCCAAAGTGGTGCAAGCGGTCGCAAAGCTGGGAGGAAGGTTACGATAAAAGAGCAAAAGTTTTTTGCTTCTTTTTTTCAAAAAAGAGGTTCTTCTTTTTTGAAAAAAAGAAGCAAAAAACTTTTGCCTCCTTAAGGGCATCAAACTTGTTGTTTAACTCGTATGCTTTTGTCTTTGCCTTTCTGCCTTTGGTACTTGCCGGGTGTTTCGTGCTCGCGCGGGTTGCCGGGCCCGTGGCGGCGCAATATTGGCTGATTGCTGCTTCGCTTTGCTTTTATGCCAGTTGGAGCCTGCGCTATCTGCCGCTTCTGGTGGGAAGCATCCTGTTCAACTTCCTCATTGCACGGCTGATGGCGCAAACGCCTGAAGGGCGGCGCGGCTCGCTGATGGCGCTCGGCATCGCGGTCGATATCGGGCTGCTGGCGTATTACAAATACACCAACTTCTTTGTCGACACGGTCAATATGGTGTGTGGGGCACGGTTTTTCGTGTCGCAGATTCTGTTGCCGCTCGGCATTTCGTTTTATACATTTCAACAAATCACGCTGCTGGTGGATTTGAGCGGCGGCGCCGCGGGCAAGCAGCGGCTGCGCGATTTCGGGCTGTTCGTGGTGTTCTTCCCGCACCTTATCGCCGGCCCCATCGTTCACCATAGCGAAATGATGCCGCAATTCGCGCGCGCCCGTTATCGCTTTGAATGGGAAAACATGGCGGTGGGCGCCACGCTGTTCACCGTCGGGCTGTTCAAGAAGGCGGTGCTCGCCGACGGCCTCGCGGCGAACGTGCTGCCGATTTATATGGATGCGGAGCATGGCAACGCCATAACGCTGATCTATGCGTGGGGCGCCTGCGTGGGCTTTGCGTTGCAGATGTATTTCGATTTTTCGGGCTACTCGGACATGGCGCTGGGACTGGCGCGCATGCTCGGGCTGAAGCTGCCGATGAATTTCAATTCGCCGCTCAAATGCAGCGCCATCATCGATTATTGGGCCTGCTGGCACATCACCCTGACACGATTTCTCACCGCCTATGTGTATAATCCCATGGCCATGCACATCGTGCGCTGGCGCCACGCGCACGGGTGGCGCCGGGGACCGGGGCCACGCGGGACGGTAGGCGCCGCGGTGGGCGTGATCGCTGCGCCGACGATGGCCACCATGTTTCTATCCGGCCTGTGGCACGGCGCGGGATTTACCTATCTGGTATTCGGGCTGCTGCATGGTTGCTACCTCAGCATCAATCATTTCTGGCGCTTGTACCGGCCACGCTTTTGGCGTAACGAAGCAAGCCATGAACGCGTGATGCGGCCGGTGGGCTTGGTGCTGACATTTGTGGCGGCCGCGGTGGCACTGACATATTTCCATGCGGGGACCGTCGCAGGCGGCAACGACATCGTGGCCGGCATGGCGGGGCTGCACGGCATTGCGCTGCCGGACGTGATCGATAGCCGTTTGCCCGGGTTGGCGGCGCGGCTTGCGAGCCTGGGTATCGTGTTCCTGCCATTGCCGCTGCCGGCGCTGCTGGCTCTGTACGGCTGGATCATTCCGCTTCTGGCGATTGCCCTGGTGCCGCCGAACACGTTGCAGGTGCTGTTCGATTATGCGCCTGCCATCACCATGCCGCTGCCCTATGCGCGCGATCGCCGCATTCAACCGCTGCGCGCGCTGTTCGAACGCTTTGCCTGGCGGCCGAGTGCCGGATGGGCCGTGGCGGCCGCGGCGCTTTCGGCCTGCGGTATTCTGGCCTTAAATCAGGTGACTTCGTTCCTGTATTGGCAATTCTGATGGATGCGGCGTTGCCGGATCGGCCGCTTGAAACGACGCCGCCTCTATCCGGGCGCATGGCACGGTATCTCGGCATTTGGGCTCTGTCACTCGTGCTGATGCTGACAGCGATCGTCGCGTTATGCGTAGCGGTCGATCCTTATCGCGTTTTTGGCACGCAAGGCATTGCCGGGTTGACGTTACAAAAACCGGCTGCAGTGCGCTGGTCGCGCCTCAGCAAGGCCTACATGATTCAGCGCCTGCATCCAGCCACCCTGATTCTGGGAAGCTCCAGCGCGGACGTGGGATTCAATCCGGATAGCACCGCCTGGCCGGCCGCGTTCAGGCCGGTGTTCAACCTGGCGATCGATGGCGGCCTGCCGGATACAAGCTTGCATTATTTGCGCCACGCGCTGGTAAGCGCCACACCCACGCAGGTGGTGATCGAAGTCAATTTTATCGAGAGCATGGTGCTTCCGGCCGGGCCGGTGAATGAGGCCGCGCATACACAGTTCGATTTCGCCCCGCGCATGCGCGTGCTGGCCAATGGCGCACCGAACCCCGGCTACGGGCGGGCCCACCTCGCCGACATCGTGTTTGCCACGCTGTCGGCGACGTCCCTGTCCGACAGCGTGGAAACGCTGCTGCATCAGAACGACCCGTCGGAGGTTTACGAAACCGAGGCCGGCTGGAATGATGGCGGGGCCCTGCGCCGCTGGGCGGCCAATGACGGCTTCTACCAACTCATGATGAACAAGGATCGTGCGAAGATTCCGCAATATGCGGCGTGGCGCCGCAACAAGGTGCTGCAGATCGAGCCCGTGCTGGACATGGTGCGCGTCGCGCGGGACCATGGCGCCGCGGTAACATTGGTCATACCGCCGAATTACGTAGACGAAATGGAAGCGCTGCGGCAGCTTGGCATCGATGCGGATTATGATGCGTGGAAGACCGCCCTCGTCGCCGGCGCCGAGGGCAACGCCGCGGTCTGGGATTTCAGTGGCTACACGCCTTACACTACCGAAATATTACCACCGCCGGGCGACGTTTCGCACCGGCTGCGATTTGTGTGGGAGTCGGTGCACTTTCAATCCGGTTTGGGCGATCTGATGATTGCGCGCCTGGCTGGCGCTCCGGCCTTGGATTTTGGGGTGCGGCTCACGAAGGTGAATGTTGCGGCGCAGATTGCGGGCTATCATGCCGCTCAGAAAAAATGGATCGTGGCGCATCCTGAGGGTGTTGCACGGGTCGCTGAAATGGTGCGGCATGTACAGAAGTAGGGAGGTGTTCTTTCTTGAAAAAAAGAACTGCTTCTTCTAATATGCCGAATCCCCTCGACTGGAACGTCGCAATCTACTGCGCCAACGAAGCCGCGCGCCTGCAAGCCTGTCTGAACAGCGTGGCCACGGCCCTGGGCGAGCGGCGCGCCCGCATCACCGTCATTATCAACGGCAGCCGCGATGGCAGCCTGCGTATTGCACAAGCGGCTGCGCGATCTGGTGCGCCGATCGAGATCTTCGAGATCGCACACGCCGACAAGGCAAACGCCATCAACCGATTTTTTTATGGGCTCCGGTCGCCGGCGCGGGCTTACGCGGGCGTTGATGGCAGCGTGACGATCGGCGCCGGCGCGTTCAGCGCGATGGAGCAACGGCTTGCCTCGGATCCACATGCCATGGCGGTGTCGGGCTATGCGATCAACGGCCGCAGCATGCACCGCGCGACGGCGGCGACGTTGCGCGTCGGCGGCCAACTGCATGGCCAGTTGCATGCGCTGCGCCCGGAATTCGTGGATCGCATCGTGGCGCGCGGCGTCCGGCTGCCGATCGGGCTCTATCGTGGGGATGGATTGCTGGGCAGCATGGCCGCGCATAATCTCGATCCACGCGCCGAGCCCTGGGATAATGCGCGCGTGCCCGGTGTTGCCGGCGCGAGCTACGAAATCGCCAGCTTCTCGCCGTGGCGGCCGCGCGACTGGCGGCGGCAATTCCGCCGCACCATCCGGCAGAATCGCGGCCTGATCGAGAACGCGGCCATCAAATCGATCATCTACGAGGGCGGTTATGAGGCGTTGCCGGCGTTCGCCGACGATATGATGCGGGATTATCTGACCGCGCGGGCCGCGCCGCGTGTGGGTGCGGCAGATCGGTTGTTCCAGTACTTGGCGCTGCGGGAGATTGCGCGTTCGGAAAGACCGCCGGACCATCGGCTGGTGGCGGTGAGACGTCAATAGGGCACACGCCTTTGGTCGGGTTTGTTTTGGTCGCTGGAGGTCCCGGATTACGCAAGGGCTAATCCGGGCTGCGATGATGGGAACCGCCATCCTCAAGCGGCAACGCCACCAGGTTGTGCGTCACAAATATTTCGCATGTTTTTACGTCGTACTCCGCCAGCTTCATCAATGCACCATTCAGGCACATTCGGTGCAGGCGATAGCCGGGAAGGGCGGCAAAAAAATCGCGCATGAAAATGCGGCGCGCTACGTTGGCCGGAATGAACTCGAACTGGATCATCCGGATTGCGCGCCGTGAAATTGCCCCGGCGGCGCCGCGCAGCACATCGATATCGAAACTTTCCGTGTCGATCTTCAGAAAGGCGATCTCCCGGATACCGGCCTCGGTCATGAAGGCATCGATTGTCGTGCATTCCACCGCGTGGCTGACGATGTCGCCGGTGAACAGGCCCACCGCCTCCCGGCTCAGGCTCGCCTGGGTCGAGCCGTCCGCGCCGGCGAAGTCGTGCAGGTCGAGCGGCCTGGGGCGGCGCCGACGGCGCGGTTCATCGCCTCGATGCGATCGGACGCGGTGTTGGCAACCAGGGACAGAAAAGTTGCCGGATGCGGCTCGAACGCGACGATCCGGGCCGCGGGACAGCGCGCCCGCAGAAACCTGGCGTAAGCCCCTCCATTGGCGCCCACGTCGATCAACACACCGCGTTCGCCGGCGCTCAAATGCCGCGCCAGGAAGCGTTCCTCGCCGGCGGTCAGGCCATGGCGGCCCTTGAAATTGATGCCGATGCCATTGAAGCGCAGGGCGAGATCGTAAAAGGCCCGGCCGAATGCCGCCATGGAGGGGCGATTGACCGCGTACACCAGCGGCACGACGAGGGCCGCCACCAGGCGCTTGCCCGGCGAATTCCGCCAAGGGCGCATCCTGGGCGGCGGCCCGGCGGGCAATTCGGTCGCTCTATCCATAATCGGCGATCGCCCCTCTCATTTGTCGTCATCGTTTGGCACTTGAATGCACGATAATGCTGTGCCGATAAGTGTTGCGCGACTCGGGTGGCCTGGTCGCTGTGAAGATGCGCGTTCGGGCGGGCGACGGCGCTGCGCTGACATGCCTACACGTGCAACCGGTCTGCGGCATACGCATTGCTTGCCGAACGGTGCGGACATCCTTGCCGCGGAGGTCTCGGACGCTATCCATGACGCGGTTGACGGTTCGACACACCACAACCTACCGGTATCGCCAGCCGGTGGCGTTCGGCGAGCATCGCATCATGTTCCGGCCGCGCGACAGCTACGACCAGCGGCTGGTGGATGCGTGGATCGATATCGAACCGCGGCCGCAGTCACTGCACTGGATGCATGACGTGTTCGGCAATTGCGTGGCCATCGCCTGTTTTGCCGGCCGGGCGGAAAAGCTGACCTTCGACAGCACCATCATACTGGACCACACGCCGCACGGCACGCTGGAATTTCCGGTGTCCAGCACCGCGTTGCGCTATCCGTTCAGCTACGACCAGGAGGACATGCCAGACCTGCTGCGCTCGATCGAGCGGCAATATCCGGATCGCAACCACGAACTGCTGCTCTGGGCGCGGCGCTTCGCCCGTGGGCCGGAGCGGATTGCGACGTTGGATCTTCTGGCCGCCATCACGCGCGCCATCCGCAAGGATTTTACCTATGTGCGGCGCGAGGAAATGGGCATCCAGCCGCCGCTGCAAACATTGAAGCAGGAAAGCGGCAGTTGCCGCGATTTCGCGCTGCTGATGATGGAGGCGGTGCGGGCACTGGGCTTCGCCGCGCGCTTCGTCACCGGCTACCTGTATTCATCGGCCAGCGACGGCGAGGCGCATACCGGCGGCGGCTCAACGCACGCCTGGGTGCAGGTGTATGTGCCCGGCGCCGGCTGGATGGAGTTCGACCCCACCAACGGCATCGTCGGCAGCCACGACCTGATCCGCGTGGCGGTGGCGCGCGACCCGGCGCAGGCCGTTCCGCTGTGGGGTACCTGGACCGGGTTTCCGAGCGATTCGCTGGGGCTGACCGTAAAGGTTGAGGTGAAGAGCCAGCGGTCGCAACCGGAACACACCTACGGCGTTGAAGGCGCGGCGCGGCCCGCACGGGAATCATAGCCAGAGGAGCAGGAATTGGCATGATTATTCGCGCCGGTTACGAACTGATATACGATTGTCCGGCGCCGGTCGGCATGTTGCTGATGATCAACGTGCACCGGTCGCGCATGGCGGACCTGCTGAGCGGCACTGAAATTATTTATACCGGCGGGGCGGTGCCGCGCGTGTATGAGGATCGCTACGGCAACATCTGCACGCGCCTGCTGGCGCCGGCCGGGCGCATGGTCATTACGGCGGACTTCAACATCGCCGACAGCGGCCTGCCCGATCCGGTCGCCTGGGATGCGGTGCAGCACGAGGTGACCGATCTGCCGGACGATGTGCTGACGTTCCTGATGGGCAGCCGCTATTGCGAAACCGACCGGCTAAGCGACACCGCCTGGTCACTTTTTGGGCATGTCGAGCCGGGGTGGGCGCGGGTGCAGGCGATCGTGGATTTCGTCCACAACCATATCCGTTTCGACTACCAGCGCGCGCGCAGCACGCGCACGGCCTGGGAAGCCTATCAGGAGCGGGAGGGCGTGTGCCGCGATTTCGCGCACCTGGCGCTCACGTTCTGCCGCTGCATGAACATTCCGGCACGCTACTGCACCGGTTATCTCGGCGACATCGGCGTACCGCTGTCGCCCGATCCGATGGATTTCAGCGGCTGGTTCGAAGCCTATCTCGGCGGCCGGTGGTACACGTTCGATGCGCGGCACAATACGCCCAGGATCGGACGGGTGTTAATGGCCGTCGGGCGCGACGCGACCGACGTCGCGATTTCAAACAGCTTTGGCCGGGCGGCGCTAAGTGGGTTCAAGGTCATTACTGAAGAGGTGACTTAGAAAGAAAAGAAAGTAGTTCTTTTTTGAAAAAAAGAACCAAAAAACTTTTGCTATGTAGGCGCTTAAACAGATAAAAGTTTTTTGGTTCTTTTTTTCAAAAAAGAACTACTTTCTTTGCCTCTGCTTTTCGCCTACCCACCCCGCCGTGATTCGATCCCTTGCGGCCCTGTTTCTCCTGTTCACCCTCGCCCGTTGCGGCGACCTGCCGCGCCCGTTCGCCGGCAACCCCGGCGCCAATGCGATGCGCCTGTCCCATCCGCCGCCCGCGCGGCTCACGGTGCCGCCGCCCACCAACGCATTGCTGCCGGCCGCCACAGCCCAAACCCTGGCGCGGGCGCTCACCACGGCCCTCGTCGCCCAGGAGCTGCCCGCCTTCGCCGAGGCCCCGCAGCCCGGCGACTGGCAGGTGCGGGTCACGGCAGAGCTCGCCGGCGCCGACATTCATCCGACCTACACGCTGCTGGACGGCAGCGGGCACGATCGCGGCAACGTATCCGGCGCCGCGGTGCCGGCATCGGCCTGGGCCGCCGGCGATCCGGCGTCGATCAACGACGCGGCGTCGCAGGCCGCCCCGAAGCTGATGTCGCTGCTGCGCTCGGTGGAAGCCTCGATAAAGCAAAGCGACCCGAACAGCCTCTATAACCGCCCGGCGCGGATTTACCTGATCGGCGTGTTCGGCGCGCCCGGCGACGGCAATGCCAGCCTGGCCGGCCAGATGCGGCGGTTGCTGCCCGAGACCGGCGACCAGCTCGTTTCGACCCAGGCGGAGGCGGATTTCCTGTTGCGCGGCATCGTGAAACTCACCGACGTGGCCGGCGGCGAGCAGCAGGTGGAAATCCACTGGCAGGTCGCCGATGCGACCGGGAAAATCGCCGGCGATGTCGCCCAGGGCCATGATTTTCCGGCCGGCGCGCTGAACCATTTTTGGGGCGAGGTTGCCGTCGCCGTGGCCTCCGAAGCCGCCGGGGGTGTGCACGAGGTGATTACCAACTGGTCGGGGCGAAAGGCCGTCAAGCCCGCCCCAGGTCAAGGCAATCCGTCGCAAACCAAGACGTCGATGATTATACCTGCTCGGCCTCGTTCCGCAGACGCCGGAAACTTCGCAGGCTGAACGGCAGCATGCCCAGGTAAATCACGCCACACGCGGCCAAGGCCGCCCAAGGGTCGGCCATCAGTAGCGCCGCCATCAGCCCGGTGCTGAGCAGCAGCGGCAGCACGTAGTCGCTGGGCACCTTGAAATTCTTGAAGCTCCAGACCGGCAGCGTGCAGACCAGCAGAACCGAGGTCCCCACCAGCATGGCGGCCACGAACGCCGGGTGCTGCGCCACCGCGCCCACATACGACCAATGCTGGTCGGCGGCCTCCAGGCCCAGGAAGAGCGGGAATAGCACCACGCCGGCGCCGGCCGGCGCGGGCACGCCGGTGAAGAAGCTTTGAGCATAGGCCGGCTTCGGCGCGCCCTCGATCGCCGCGTTGAAGCGCGCCAGTCGGAGCGCCATGCAAACAGCGAACATCACACACGGCATGAAGGCGTAGCGCCCGGCGCCCTTCAGCGACCAGAGATACAGGATCAGGGCCGGCGCGATGCCGAAGCAGCAGAAATCCGCCAGGCTGTCGAACTCGGCGCCGAACCGGCTTGTGCCTTTCAGCAGCCGGGCGATACGGCCATCCGCGGCGTCGAACAAAGCGGCGGCCAGCACGAAGGCGGCGGCGTGCTGCCAGCGTTGGTCGAGTGCGTCGCGAATGCCGTTCAGCCCGGCACACAGGCCGAGCAAGGTCACCAGGTTGGGCACCACCTGGTTGAACGAAGGGCCCTTGAAGCGCGGGCGGCGGCGGATGCGGCGCAGGCGCCGCCCGGTCGATCCGTCCATTCTTCTAGGTAGCCTGCAAAAGCGCCATCACGGTTTCGCCTCCGATCGCGGTCTGGCCAACAGATACCACCGGGGTCACGCCGGGCGGGAGGAAAATGTCGGTGCGGCTGCCGAACCGGATAATGCCGAAGCGGGCGCCGGCCGTGACCGGGTCGCCGGCCCGCAGGTCGCACAGGATACGGCGCGCGATCAGTCCGGCGATCTGCACCACGGCCAAGTCCCGCCCGTCGGCCATGCGCAGCAGGATGGCGTTGCGCTCGTTGGCCTCGCCGGCGGCCGTATCGGCGGCGTTGAGGAAGCGGCCGGGCGTGTAGGCCACCAGGCCGACGCTGCCGCTGACCGGCACGCGATTCACATGGACGTTCAAGACACTCAGGAAAGTGGCAATGCGCCAGCGCGGCGCCGGCCCCAGGCCAAGTTCGGGGGGGGGCGCCGCCAGCTCGACCACGGTGATGCGGCCATCCGCGGCGGCCAACACCGCACCCGGAATGGGCGACGGCACCCGTTCGGGGTCGCGAAAGAAAAACCAGCAGACCAGGGCCACGGCGATGCCGGCGGCGGTCAGCAGGTGCCAGGTGAAGAGGCCGAACACGGCCATCGCGGCGCCGGCGGCAATGAAAGGACGGCCGGCGCGGTGCGGCGGGGCCACCACGGAGGCCATCGTCGCGACCAGGGTAGCAAAGAATCCCATGCGGCCCGGTTCATGAAGGCTTTACCCGTTGAGGGTCAAGCTGCGGCGGTTGGCCGGCCCGCTTTGAAGCGGCCCGCGCCTCTAGCCGCCCCTTGTCCGTCCGGAGCCGCGCATGGTCATGACCCAAGTTCAGCTCGGGCCGTTTCTGGTGCAGGAAAATGGCCAACTGGCATTGCGGCAGCCGGGCAGCGAACCAGGCTTTACCTTCATGTGGCGGGGGCGCCGGTTCGCGGTGCGCATCCGGCAGACCGGCATGAGCCTGAGTGTCCCGGTCGGGCGCCTGCCCAGCACATCGGCCGGCGCGGGCCGGCGGGAGGCAGCCACGGAATTGCTCCGTGCATTGGCCCGCCATCTGCCGTCCGGCTGGGGTATGCGCCTGTTGCCGGACCACCGGATACAGATCGATTCGGATCAGGTCATGGATTTACCGGCGACCATCGGCGGGCTCCTAACGCCTGTGGTGGGTCTGTTGTTGCGCGTGGCGCCCGTGCTTGACCTTGTGGATGAATGTGGGCTGGCAAAGTAGACAGGCAGCCGTTCTTTTTTGAAAAAAAGAACCAAAAAACTTTTATCTTTTTAATAGAACAAAATTTCGCCGGCTCCTGGCCACGCCATGCCGCACGTGCTAACGCGCCGGCTCCATGCCTCTGCCCCTCGTTGCCGTGCTCAACGGCCCAAATCTCAACATGCTCGGATCACGCGAACCCACGCTCTACGGCGCGGCGACGCTGGATGACCTCGAAGCCCTGTGCGCGGACACCGCCAAGGCCCTGGAGCTGGCGATCGATTTCCGCCAGACCAATCATGAGGGCGAGCTCATCACCTGGGTGCAGGAATGCCGGGACAGGGCACGCGGCATTGTCATCAACCCGGGCGGCTACGGCCACACCTCGGTGGCGCTGATGGATGCGCTACTGGCCGCCGAGTTGCCGGTGGTGGAGGTGCACCTGACCAACATCCACGCCCGCGAGGAATTCAGGCGCCATTCGCTGATCTCACGCGCCGCCAACGGGGTGATCTGCGGGCTCGGCATCAGGGGCTACGGCCTGGCGTTGACGGCGATCGCCGAAATCATATTGGACGAGGATCAATGAACCGTCTCCCGGTGGACACCGAGGCGATCCGGACGCTCGCGCAGATCCTGCAGGATACGGGACTGACGGAAATCGAGATTGCCGAAAAAGATAGCCGCATCCGCGTGGTGCGCGCGCCCGCGCAGGTGGCCGCCATGGTGCCGGCCGCGGCCCCCGCCGCGCCGGCGGCCAACACTGCTGTAAATGGGGGCGTAAATGCCGGCCCCACGCCGATCGCAAACGCGGACGGCACCGAGGACTACGCCCAGCATCCGGGGGCGGTGAAAAGCCCCATGGTCGGCGTGGCGTTCCTGTCGCCGGAGCCGGGTGCGGCGCCCTTCGTCACCGCTGGCCAGAGCGTCGCCGCGGGCCAGACCTTGCTGCTCATCGAGGCGATGAAGACGTTCAACCAGATCAAGGCCCCGCGCTCCGGGACCATCACCCGCATCATGGCGCAATCCTCCGTGCCGGTTGAATACGGCCAGGTGCTCATGGTGATAGATTGAGGCTTCAGCCGTCAGCTATCAGCTATCAGCTCTCCACTACCGGGTGATCGTGCCGGGCCCAACAATCCACTGAAAGCTGCAAGCTGAAAGCCGAAAGCTGATGCCGCTATTTGGAAAGGTTCTGATCGCCAATCGCGGGGAAATCGCGCTGCGGGTGCAGCGCGCGTGCCGCGAGCTCGGCATCCCGACGGTCGCCGTGCATTCGACCGCGGATGCGGAAGCGATGCATGTGCGGCTGTCGGACGAAAGTGTGTGCATCGGGCCGCCGTCCGCGCGTGACTCCTATCTCAATATGGCATCGATCCTGTCGGCCGCCCATGTGACCGGTGCGGATGCGATCCATCCGGGCTATGGCTTTCTGTCGGAAAACGCCGCGTTTGCCGAAATGGTCGAGGCGCATGGGCTGACCTTTATCGGTCCGAGTCCGGATCATATTCGCATGATGGGCGACAAGATCACCGCCAAGGCCGCCATGATGCGGCTCGGCGTGCCGCTGGTGCCGGGCTCCGACGGCGCGCTGTCGGACCTGGACGCGGCGCGCGAGGTGGCTGCACGCGTCGGCTACCCGGTGCTGATCAAGGCGGCGGCCGGCGGCGGCGGGCGCGGCATGAAAGTGGCCGAAAGCGAGGACGAATTGTCGGAGGCCTGGCACGTCGCCCGCACCGAAGCACGCGCCGCCTTCGGCAACGATGAGGTTTACCTCGAGAAATATCTCGACCGGCCGCGCCACATCGAATTGCAGATCCTGGCCGACAATCACGGCCATGTGGTGCATCTCGGCGAACGCGATTGCAGTTTGCAGCGCCGCCACCAGAAAATCCTCGAGGAGGCCGGCTCGCCGGCACTGACGGCGGCGGAGCGCGACGAAATCGGCGCCACGGCAACCACGGCGCTGCGGCAACTGGGTTTCCGCAATGCCGGCACCTTGGAGTTTCTCTACCAGGACCGCCAGTTCGCATTTATCGAAATGAACACCCGGCTGCAGGTGGAGCATCCGGTAACCGAAATGGTCTGCGGCATCGACCTGGTGCGTGAGCAGATCCGCATCGCCGCGGGCGAGCCGCTCGGCTACACCCAGGCCGATATCGAGTTCAGCGGCCACGCCATCGAATGCCGGGTAAATGCCGAGGACCCGGAAACCTTCATGCCAACGCCCGGCCGTATTCAGGCCTATCATGCGCCGGGCGGCCTCGGCGTGCGCGTCGACTCCGCGCTGTACGCCGGTTATTTCGTGCCGCCCTATTACGACAGCATGATTGCCAAGCTGATCGTGCACGCCCCCACGCGGCCGCAAGCCATCGCCCGCCTGCGCCGCGCGCTGGAGGAATTCGCCGTGCTGGGCATCAAGACCACGCTGCCGTTGCACCAGCGCATCGTAGAGGATCCGCAGTTCCAGGCCGGCGATTATACCATTCACTGGCTGGAAAAATTCGTGGCCGAGCATTTGGGCGATTGAAGAACCCTGGAGTCAGTCCCAAATTAAATCAAGTCAAATCAGTGACTTCGGAAGGAAGCAGTGCTTTTCTGAAGAAAGGAACCAAAAGACTTTTGCCCTTGCACCTGCGGAAAACTTGAGGCGTGACCGATAGGTTGGAGATTGCGCCAAAAGACAAAAGTCTTTTGGTTCTTTTCTTCAGAAAAGAACTGCTTCCTTTAGCCTTAGTTTTGCGAGTTGCAGTGCCGGTTCCCGGGCCGATCGCGCGCTCGGCCGGGACGTGTCCGCGACCAGGATCGCGGACACAATTTCCAACGGCGCGTACACCTAGGAGCGGCCGCCCGTGGGTTCCCGTCAGGCCGACGCCGCTCTAGGGCGCGCCTTTCTTGCAGTAAATGTTCATCACCACCTGCGAACCGCTCGGCGCGCCGCCGTTCGGCCATTCCCAGTTCCAGGCCCACTCGGCATAGGAGGGCGGCTGCTCGTCCAGGCGCGGGCCTGAGCCGGTCAGGATGAAGCCGTTGGCGACGGTGCTCTGGCTCGCCGCGAAGGCGGCGCCGTTGACCACCGAAAATCCATTAGGGCACGCAATGTGATAAAAGAAGTCGGTGGTGCCGGCCGGGACATTCTCGGTGTCCGGGGTCTGCCATCCAACGCCGCCCACTTTGGCGAGCGCCGGCGCCGCAGGGGCGAGCAGGCTTGCGCATAGAGCCGTGAGGATTGCCGTGTGTCGCATTGATTTGGTCCTTTGTCGTCAGTGTTGCGCCGCTCAGTGCGGCAGCGACCCGTTGCGCGAAAATGGCGCGGCAGGCATCTGAATTGGTGTGAATTGACGTGAAATGCTTTCTTTTCAGTCGGTTACGCCAGCATTGTGCATAAATCCTGCGGCGCGCAGTAGCCACCGCGCCCACCGTGCGGTAGAAACAGTCTGTAACAGGGCATCCGCTGCAAGATGGACGTGCTCCTTCGCGACAAGGGTATCTACCGGTTCGACCGCTTCGAACTGGACCCGCTGCGCCGTACTCTGTCGCGCGCGGGCGAACCCATCGTCTTGCAGGGCCGCCCGTTCGACACGCTTGTCTATCTCCTGCAGCACCACGACCGCGTCGTGACACGCGCCGAACTGTTCGCCGCCGTCTGGCCGGACCGCGTCGTCGAGGAAAACAACCTCGGCCAGGCTATCGCGTCACTTCGCCGCTCGCTGCAGGATCAGGCCGCCGGGACATTGATTCTGACCGTCGCAGGACGCGGCTATCGCATCGGCGTGCCGGTGGAGTACGATACGGGTGCTGGACAGCCGCTACCCCGGCCCATCGGCGACCGCGCGCAGCCCGACGCACGCCATTCCACCGCAGCGACGCCGGCGCCGGCATCGGGGCGTCCGATCAGCCTCCGTCTGGCCGCCGCGATACTCCTGGCCGTGGTGGCCGTGGGCGCCATCGTCCTGTGGCCGCGGGCGCCCAGGCCAACGGATCGTCCGGTCTTCGCGCCGCCACCGCACTCGCTGGCGGTGCTGGCTTTCGCCAACCTGAGCGGCGACGCCGCCCAGGATTACCTGTCCGACGGCCTGGCGGACGAACTGATCGACCGGCTCGGGCGGATCGGCGCGGTGCGCGTGGCCGGACGGCTCTCCGCATTTTCATTCAAGGCAGGCGGCGTCAACAGCGCGCCGGCCGGCGGTGCCGGCGTCACCATCGGCGAAATCGCGCGGCGCCTGAACGTCGGCGCGGTATTGGAAGGGAGTGTTCGAAAGGCAGGTTCGCGGCTGGAGATCACCGCACGGCTCGTGGACGGTGTCAGCGGCTATCGCATCTGGAGCCAAACGTACGATGCGGCGCCGCCGCAAACCACGGCGCTGGCGGGCGAAATCGCCGCCGCGGTGACTGCCGCGATGCACGTGGCACTGTCCGGCCAGGACAACGCGCAGCTCACCTTGGGCGGCACCGCCGATCCCGCGGCGCTGGATGCGTTTCTGCATGGATTGCAGATGGCCACCGGGGGCGGCGCGGCTTCGCGCAGGCCGGCCCTGGCGGCGTTCGAGGCGGCGATCGCGCGCGATCCGAATTATGCCATGGCCCATGTGTATCGCGGCCTTATGCTTGAACAACTCACCGACCTCGAGGAGGGCCACGACCTGGCCTGGATCAGTCGGACGCAGGCCGACGCGGAAGCGTCGGTGCGGCGTGCCATCGCGATCGCGCCCAATCTGGGCGCCGCGCATGCGGCGCTGGCGGAGTTTCTGCAGAAGAACCATTGGGATTTCACCGGCGCCTTGGCGGAAATCCCGCTTGCGTTGGAATTGGCGCCGGGCGACGCGCAAACCCGCATGACGTATGCGGTCCTGCAAATTGTCGTGGGGCATCGCGAACTCGCCGAGGCCGCAGCCTACCAGGCGGCGGCACTCGATCCGCTGTCGCCCCGGATTTACCGGGAACTGGCGAACCTGTTGCTCGAGGCGCGTGATTTCGCCGCGGCCAAGGTGGCGTTAACGCACGCCCGCCAAAGCGAGGCCACCGAAACATCGAATGACCGTTTCTATGGCGCGCAGATCGAACTCGGTCTCGGCCACCCGGGGGAGGTGGCGCGCTTGTGTGCCGGCTCGAAGGAATGGCCGTTCGAGCAATTGCTGGCCGTTGCCGATCACGCCTTGGGCCGCGATGCCGAGGCCGCCCAATTGCTGGCCGACCTGCAACACCGCTTGGGCGATAGCGCGGCGCTGCAATACGCCGAGGTGTACGCACAGTGGGGCCGCACGGAAGATGCCTTGAAATGGCTGAAAACCGCCATGCGGTTGCACGATCCCGGCATGGTGTATTTGCGTGCCAGTCCGATGCTGGACCCGATCATGCAGACCGCGGACTTCAAGGACATCGAGCGGCAGCTGAACTTTCCGCCCTAGACCACCCTGCGTTGAGACTCACGCACCGAAGAAAGGCGGGGGCCTCCCCCCTCCACCCAAGTCGTGCGCAGCACGCATTCGCGTGACGGCGTGCCGCCGGCAAAAGCAAAAGTTTTTTGGTTCTTTTTTTCAAAAAAGAACGACTTCCTTCCTGACTAGGGTCTGTTGAAAATCAGCGTGAGTTGATGACTGCGGCGGCGAGATGGATCATGGCCTCGAAGCTTGCGTCGGTTTTCTCGCTGCGCAGGGCGATGCGCTTGAATTCCTTCAGCTTACCAAAGAAGTTCTCGATGA
>CAJCIS010000069.1 GCA_903970435.1 Acidobacteriota bacterium
TCTTTTCTGAAGAAAAGAACTACTTTCTCACATGGCCGCGTTCATGCAAGCCACCAGCCGGCCGACATCATCAAGCGTGCACTCGCCACTCGTAATGCAAGCCCTGATCACCGGGCGCCCCTCAAACGCCGCCGCCGAAACCCATGCAACGCCGGACGCAACGACCGCGCGCGCAATCGCCTCGGCATCGTAAATTTCCGTAGGCGGCACAACACAAAGCACCGCCAGCGGCGATGAATTCACCCGTTTCCAACCGCTCGCCGCGAGTTGATCGCCCAGATTTTCGGCAAGGCCGATTGCCCTTTCAACATGCCGTGCATACCCAAGCCATCCCGCCGTCGCGAGCGCCAGGAACAAACGCAAGCCGGAGAATCGTCTCGACCATTGAACAGACGTGACATATGGATCGAGTGTCGCCAGGTTCGAAGGCATGCACGTCATGACAACCTGAAATGCCTCGGACAAAACAGCCGGCTTCGACGTGAGGAACATGCCGCAGCCCATGGTGGTCGCCAGCCATTTATGCGCGTCGATGGTAATCGAGTCGGCCGCCTCGATGCCAGCGAGCAAGTGGCGCATTTTGTCCGAAACGACGACGGCCCCGCCCCAGGCTGCATCAACGTGATGCCAAAGCCCGTAGCGGCGCGCAATTTCAGAACACGCTGACAGCGGATCGATCATCCCCCCCGCCGTCGTTCCGGCCGTCGTTGCGATCATGACAGGACAAAATCCAGCTGCGGCGTCTGCCGACACGCATTCCACCAAAGCCGCCGGGTCCATGCGTCCGGCCCCATCGGTTCCAACCATGCGAACTGCCTCACGGCCGATCCCCGCCTGATGGGCAATTTTCAACCACGCCAAATGCGCTTCGCGTGACACGTATATCGCCGGGGGGCCATTGAATGCGCGCGCGCCCTTCATTGCAAATCCGGCATCGGCGTCGGTCAACGCACAGATCAGCGCCGTATAGTTTGCTTCGGCGCCCCCCGTGGTGAAATGGCCCGCACTTCCGGAAGGCAGGCCGGCCCGGCCGGCAAACGACCGGATCACATGCGCCTCGAGCTCGACCGGAAAGGGCGACGTCGTTGCCGTCGCCAATTGCGGATTGAACACCGCGGTAATTCGGTCCGCACACTGCGCCTGAAAGGTGGGCGCGGGATTGAAAAGTCCAAAATAACGCGGATGATTTATGTGGACGAGCCCGTGCTCCATCCTCGCAATCGTCCACGCAAGAATGTCGTCAAGGCGCTTTGGCGCGTCGAATGTAAATTCGGCCAATTCGGCCGCGAATTCCGTGCGGTCTATCGTGGAAGTCACCGCACCATTGCGTATGCGATCGTTGGCGCCGGCAAGGCTGGCCGTCAGCCAGTCGTCGATGCGCTGCCGAACATCGCTTGATGGAAATAAGGGTGAACTCTCTCGCATTGAACCAACCGGCTCATCACCACATGGCGAATAGTGCACGGCCGGAACTCGTTCTCCCAACCACGCCTCAGGGGTCAAGCGTACAACTCAATGAAGCAGGGACGGTGCCGCGCCCACCAGAATGTCGCGGAACGCTTCCCACAGCGGGCAAATGCGATCGTCCGGAGTCATATGCCGGCTCAGCGCGCCATGACCGATTTCTGCATCGCTATCAAATCGAATATGCTCCGACAGAAAATGCCTGAAGGCCAGCAAGGCAGGATGATCCCAATCCTCGGCCTGCAGGATGGCGCGGAACACGCGCTCGAGCCCGCCATCCTCGTAACTGGCAATACTGATGGCGCGCGTCTCTGCATCCAGGCACCGAATTTGCGCCAGGTAGGCCGCGCCAAGGCGCTCAACAATGCGCTGAACGCGCGGTTCGATATTCGACAGTACCAGAACCCGCCGCATGAACTCGTCGTGATTCATTTTCTCGCCACGCAACGCCACGCCGGGAAATGGCGAAAGATTGGCGGTGTCGCACTCACCGTCATAGAGCTCCAATAATTTTTCGTCATGTGGATTGAGATCCCGCGCCAACTCCAGATTTTCTCTGAACTGCACCGAGAAATAATAGTAGGCCCAGGCCACCGCCGTGAGCTCCGCCTGGGTCAGCCCCGACCAATTCAGATTGCAGATATCTTCGATGGCCCGTTGATAACGAAGGATGGTAAAGAGTTTCACGGCTGATCCTGATTTGAAAGCTCCACCGATGGAGCATGGCACTACTCACACGAAACTTCGACACGCACCCATTGCATTCATCGGGTCATCAACTTGGGGCGCCCTTCATATAAACGAATGTGCCCGCTGTGCGCAACGAGTTTGATGATCAGACTCCCCCACTCTTATTGACAACGACGACGCATCTCCACGATAAGTAACTGAACCAGCACGACTTGTTGATCAACTTTCCGTGACAGCAGCATCGGTGCCGCGCGATAATTCAGTGCATCCGCCCTTGGTTGTTGCAAGTCCTGTGCAATTTCGTGTATTGACGACAGGACACCCTGCCCAGACAGCCTCGATGGTTATATTTCGCAATGCAGACTAAAGGCGCTCACGCAATGCGGACGGAGACGGTAGCTGTGCACGGCAGCTATTCACCTGATCCCGAGACGCACGCTTTAGCCACCCCAATTTACCAGACCGTGGCATACGCGTTTGACAGCGCCGACCACGCGGCGGCCCTGTTCAATTTGGAAATCGAGGGCCACCGCTACAGCCGTATCAGCAATCCCACGACCGCCGTGCTTGAAGCGCGCGTTGCCATGTTGGAGGGCGGAATTGCAGCACTTGCGGTCAGCTCCGGGCAGGCTGCTCTGCACTATGCATTGCTCAACCTTGTCGAGCCCGGGCGCAACATTGTCACCACGCCGCAGCTTTACGGCACCACGCACACGCTATTCGCGCATTTTTTTCCGGGCCTGGGAATACAGGTGAGGTTCGCCGAAAGCGACCGCCCGGCCGATGTCGCCAAGCTGATCGACGACGACACGCGTGCCGTTTTCTGCGAGACCGTGGGAAATCCCGCCGGCAACATTTGCGATCTCGAAGCGATGGCGTTGGTCGCCCACCAGCACGGCATCCCGCTCGTCGTCGATAACACGGTCGCGACGCCCGTATTGCTGCGGCCGATCGAGTTCGGTGCCGACATCGTGGTGCACTCGCTAACGAAGTTCCTGGGTGGCCACGGCACAACCCTGGGTGGTGTTATTGTCGACAGCGGCAACTTCCCATGGGCTCGCCACGCCCGGCGATTCCCGATGTTCAGCGAACCGGACCCTTCCTACCATGGGCTTATCTACGCCGAACATTTCGGCGCCGCCGCGTACATCGGCCGGTGCCGCAGCGTATATTTGCGCGTAACAGGCGCCACGCTCCCACCGTTGAGCGCGTTTCTTTTGCTCCAGGGAATCGAAACCGTCGCACTCAGGGTGGATCGCCATGTGGAGAATGCGCGCCGGGTTGCATCCTTCCTGCGGTCCGACCCCAGGGTATGCTGGGTCAATTATGCGGGCTTCTCAGACAACCCCTATTATAGCCTTGCCCACAAATACTTTGGCGGCCGGGTATGCTCCATCATGAGTTTCGGCATGCACGGCGGATCCCCCGCCGCGCAACGATTTTATGACGCATTGAATTTAATAAAGCGGGTAGTCAATCTTGGCGATGCGAAATCGCTCGCCTGCCACCCCGCCTCAACGACCCACCGGCAGATGTCGGTCGAGCAGCAGCACGCAGCCGGCGTCACACCCGAAATGATCAGGCTGAGTGTAGGTATCGAGCATATCGATGATATCATCGCGGATCTGGATCAAGCATTAGAGGCCGCAAGCATGCAGCGACACCTCAAACCCGAAGCCGTCTGCTCATGATCAATTCATTGGCCGCCGGTTTTACGTCACGGCTTCGTTCTGAACTCGCGGCGCCGGGCGAACCCGGCCGGCCCGACGGGCTTACCATCGCCCTTGTCAATAACATGCCGGATGGAGCGCTTCAGTCAACCGAACGTCATTTCTGCGCGCTGCTTTCCGCCGCATCCGGTGGCATGCTGGTGAGGCTGAAATTTTATTCCGCACCCGGTATTGCACGGTCGGACGCTGCATGGGCGCATATTGAACGTTACTATGAGAAATTTGCAGACCTGCAGGAAAACCCACCCGATGGCATTATCGTAACCGGAACGGAACCGCGCGCGAAGTCGGTCCGGGATGAGCCGTATTGGCCTTCGCTCTCCTGGCTTGTCGAGTGGGCCGATAATTGTGGGATTCCGAGTATTTGGTCCTGCCTGGCCGCCCACGCAGCCGTTTTGGAAATGGATGGCATCGAGCGTCACCCGCTCGGGAGAAAGCTTTCCGGTCTGTTCGAGTGTCAGATAAGCTCGCACAAGCACCACATCCTGCATGGTTTACCGACAAAGTGGC